>NZ_LFVY01000058.1 GCF_001050155.1 Nitratireductor soli | reverse complement strand
GGCGACGCGCATTGCGCCTCGATGACGGCCGGCAAGCCGGGCGTGCTGCACGGCAACCGCACCTATCTCTTGCAGAACGAGGACGGCCAGATCCTCGACGGCCATTCGATCTCGGCCGGGCTCGACTATCCGGGCGTCGGGCCGGAGCACAGCTGGCTGAAGGATTCCGGCCGCGTCATCTATTCCCCCATCCTCGACGACGAGGCGCTGGAAGCGTTCCAGCTGACGACGAAGATCGAGGGGATCATCCCGGCGCTGGAATCGGCCCATGCGATCGCCCATGCGATGAAGCTCGCGCCGACCATGGGCAAGGAGCAGATCATGATCGTCAACTTCTCCGGCCGGGGCGACAAGGACGTCCACACGGTCGGGAAAATGCTCGGCATGGAGA
>NZ_LFVY01000057.1 GCF_001050155.1 Nitratireductor soli | reverse complement strand
ACCCTCGGCCCATCCGCGTCGGAAATCCTAGGTGGAGGAAGGATCAGCATGAGGAAGACAGGAGGCAAGCCAAAGCAAGTATCATCAAGCAGCCCATGGTACGGTCCGGACCGTGTTAAGTACTTGGGCCCATTCTCTGGAGAGGCCCCAAGTTACTTAACTGGTGAGTTCCCTGGTGACTACGGGTGGGACACTGCTGGGCTATCAGCTGACCCGGAAACCTTC
>NZ_LFVY01000055.1 GCF_001050155.1 Nitratireductor soli | reverse complement strand
TCGGTCAACGACATGATCATCAAGGCGATGGCCAAGGCGCTGATGGCCGTGCCGGACGCCAACGTCTCGTGGACGGAAAGCGCCATGGTCAGGCACCGCCATGCCGATGTCGGCGTGGCGGTGTCGATCCCCGGCGGGCTGATCACGCCGATCGTGCGGCGCGCCGAGGAAAAGACGCTGTCGGCGATCTCCAACGAGATGAAGGATCTGGCGGCCAGGGCGCGCAACCGCAAGCTGAAGCCCGAGGAATACCAGGGCGGCACGACGGCGGTGTCCAATCTCGGCATGTTCGGCATCAAGGACTTTGCCGCCGTCATCAACCCGCCGCATGCGACGATCCTGGCGGTCGGCGCCGGCGAGAGCCGGGCCGTGGTCAAGGATGGTGCGGTGGTTGCCGCGACGGTCATGTCGGTGACGCTGTCGACGGACCACCGGGC
>NZ_LFVY01000054.1 GCF_001050155.1 Nitratireductor soli | reverse complement strand
GCGAAGCGGCGGTCGATGCGGGTGGTCATTTTGTTGTTTTTCCTCGTTCATCCAGCACGGCGCCCCCGCCGTCTTGCATTCATGACATTCCGGGCATTCATGGCATTCCGGGCGATTGCCGCGGCTTCAACGCCCGATGACGACGCTTTGAAAAGCGTTGCCACCGATCATCCTTCGGCGTGCTCGCGAATCTCGATCGTCACGGCGAAAGCATAGAAACCGTCGCGTTCGATGCGGCTTCTCGCCTCCTTCGGATCGAAGGCGATGCGCGGCTGGCCGTCATCGGCGACGTTGGTCAGAAAGGCGAGGTTCTGGCTCTCGCGGATGCCCTTGGGGTTTTCCCTATCGTCGTCCTGGCGAATTGCCACGTAATGGTGCTGGTTTTGCTTGGAACGATAGATTTCGAACATGTTCAGATCTCCATGCCGAGCATTTTCCCGACCGTG
>NZ_LFVY01000053.1 GCF_001050155.1 Nitratireductor soli | reverse complement strand
GGCCCGTCATCGTTGATGTCGACGACGATCTGCGCCGAACCATCCGTCGTGTCGCCGTCGCTGTCGGTCACCCGGACGGCGAAGGCGTCCTGCACCTGGTCGGAACCGCCCGTCTGGTCGATCCCGGTGTGAGCCAGCGTGTTGTCGCCGAGCGTGTACACCCAGGTCCCGTCCAGATTGACCGAAAGCGCACCATAGACGCCCTGCACCGGCGTGCCGTCCGCCGTGATCTTGATCCAGGTCCCGTCCTTGTCCTGAACCTCGATGAAGTCCAGCGTGTCGTTGCCCGTGTCGATGGTCAGCCCGCCCGACGCCGTCAGGTCGCCGCCACCCGAACCGTCCGGCAACGCCGATTCCCAGACGACCCCGTCATCGCCCACCGCGCGGATGACAGACACTTCGGGAACCGAATCCGGCTGCAGCGTCAGCGTCACCGTCGCCGTCGACGTGTCGCCGTCGCCATCCGTGATCATGTAGTCGAACGTCAC
>NZ_LFVY01000052.1 GCF_001050155.1 Nitratireductor soli | reverse complement strand
GCGTATACTTGGATTGATTAGAGCTAATAATAATACGGAGTACGGAGTATGATGCTTTGCTTTAGTTGCCATTTTCTTGCTTGGGTGGGTAGTGACCTCCACCACCGTGTCCATAACCTCCACCGTGTCCGTAACCTCCGTGTCCATAGCCTCCTCCATAGCTGCCACCACCATGGCCATAGCCTCCTCCATAGCCGCCACCACCATGGCCATAGCCGCCACCACCGTATCCTCCGCCATGACCGTAACCTCCACCATGGCCGTATCCGTAACCGTCGGGTTTGACATCATCCTTGTTGTCTTGGGCATTTGGTGGGTAGTGTCCACCACCTCCATGGTGGTAGCCTCCACCTCCTCCATGGTATCCTCCACCACCTCCTCCATGGTAGCCTCCACCACCTCCATGGTAGCCTCCACCGTATCCATCTACTTCCTTGGCTTCATCCTTAGCTTTGGGGATTTGAGTAAGATCACGAGCAGAGACAATGGAGGCGATGAAGAGCGCAAGAGAAAGAAGAAGAAG
>NZ_LFVY01000051.1 GCF_001050155.1 Nitratireductor soli | reverse complement strand
CCATGGCTTTTGAACTGCCGGACCTGCCTTACGATTATGAGGCGCTGCAGCCTTACATGTCGAAGGAGACGCTGGAATACCACCACGACAAGCACCACAAGGCCTATGTCGACAACGGCAACAAGCTGGCGGTCGAGGCAGGCATGGAAGGCCTGTCGCTCGAGGAGGTGGTGAAGCAGTCGTTCGGCAAGCATGCCGGCCTGTTCAACAACGCGGCCCAGCACTACAACCACGTTCATTTCTGGAAGTGGATGAAGAAGGGCGGCGGCGGCAAGAGCCTGCCGGGCGCGCTGGCCAAGGCGGTCGACAGCGACCTGGGCGGCTACGACAAGTTCCGCGCCGACTTCATCAATGCCGGCACGACGCAGTTCGGCTCCGGCTGGGCATGGCTGGCGGTCAAGGGCGGCAAGCTGGAGATCATGAAGACGCCGAACGGCGAGAACCCGCTGGTGCACGGCGCAGAGCCGATCCTCGGCGTCGATGTGTGGGAGCATTCCTATTACATCGACTACCGCAACGCGCGGCCGAAGTATCTGGAAGCCTTCGTCGACAATCTGATCAACTGGGACCATGTCCTGGAGATGTACGAAAAGGCAGCCTGAACGG
>NZ_LFVY01000050.1 GCF_001050155.1 Nitratireductor soli | reverse complement strand
CCCGCCTCGACGCCGTGGATCGCCACCTGGCGGTCATCGAGGAAGGGATGGAACAGGCCGATGGCGTTCGAACCGCCGCCGACGGCGGCGACGATGGCGTCGGGCAGCCGGCCCTCAAGCTCGAGAACCTGCGCGCGGGCTTCCGTGCCGATCACCGACTGCAGCTCGCGCACCATCTCGGGATAGGGGTGCGGGCCGGCGGCGGTGCCGATCAGGTAGTAGGTGTCCTCGACATTGGTCACCCAATCGCGAAGCGCTTCGTTCATGGCGTCCTTCAGCGTGCCGTGGCCGGCCGTCACCGGCTTCACCTCGGCGCCGAGCAGATGCATGCGGAAGACGTTCGGCTTCTGCCGCTCGACATCGGTGGCGCCCATATAGACGACGCAGGGCAGGCCGAAGCGGGCGGCGACGGTGGCCGAGGCCACGCCGTGCTGGCCGGCGCCCGTCTCGGCGATGATGCGGGTCTTGCCCATGCGCTTGGCCAGCAGGATCTGCCCCAGGCAATTGTTGATCTTGTGCGAGCCCGTGTGGTTCAGGTCTTCGCGCTTGAAGTAGATCTTCGCGCCGCCCAGATGGTTCGTCAGGCGCTCGGCGAAATAGAGCGGCGAGGGGCGGCCGGTGTAATGCCTGCCGAGAAACGCCACTTCCGCCTGAAAGGCGGGGTCGTTCCTGGCTTCGTTCCAGTGCCTTTCCAGGTCGAGGATCAGCGGCATCAGCGTCTCGGCGACGAAGCGCCCGCCAAATATGCCGAACATGCCCGCTTCATCGGGGCCGATGCGGAAGGAATTGGG
>NZ_LFVY01000005.1 GCF_001050155.1 Nitratireductor soli | reverse complement strand
CCGGTGCGCATCCGGTTCCCGTGAGAGCGGCCTTATGTAGCAAAGGCACCAAGCTGTTAAGGCCATCGGAAGGCGGTTGGAAATGAAGTTGTCTAGAGTCTTGGCTGCTATCTCAGCAGTGCTATGTGGCGCTATTCCCGCTTTGCTCCAGGAAGATGGGAGGGATAGCTATGAGCTTCACCGGCTCTTGGAGCCAGACCATGCCTGTTTTGCCTGTCGACAAGATCCAGAAGTGAAACGCCTCACTAATCTCGGTTTTGAACACGTCCTTATAAGAAACGGTGACGACCAGCATTACAGACGCGTTCACGTTAGGAATGGCGGGACTCATTCCTCCCATGAAAGGATTCTCTGTAAAGGCGGTGTCATAGATGTAGGGTTCCATGCCCGGAGCGATATCTCCCGGGGCATGCATGACGCGCACAATATCTCCTTGAAGGAGCCTATTCACATCGGCCGCGACACCAAGTGCTACGGTGACAATTACCCCTCTAGCTGGAGATTGTCCCGTGTTCCTGATGGCGAAGCGCGGAACCATCTTTCCATCATTGAAGCGAATGGTGCATTCGCCTACGGTGACGTAGGCTCTGACTTGAGCCTCGCCTATGCGGGTGGTTTCGGACACAGCATCGCGGGCGGCACCAGTGGCCCTTCTAGCTTCATCGACCGCATCCGAAGCGGATTCAGCAGCAGCTCTCGTGTAGAGCAGAGTACGCCAGATGAAGAACACACCCACGAAGGTAAGAACAACCGAGGCGAACGAAGCCACAGTCATGAGCAGCGCCCAGAAAGCCATGTCCTCTTGGGCTTGCAAGTCGCGACTGTTGTGCTCCTCCTCCCTATCGAGTTGGCTATGGTCTATTTTGGGTACCAACTCGCGAATAGCGGATTCAACGCCCTTGATCGCGGGGAGAAGGCTCGCGGGATAATCTCGTTCTGGCTCGGACTGTGTTTGGCTTTGTCGTCCGCTTTCGAACTGTCCGTGTTGTGGCTCTGGTACGGTTTGGGCCGTGGGTGGAGTGACTTGTTGCGCCAGGGATGGTGACAGTATTAGTCCAAACGCAATTGCTGCGATCCAATAGCTTCTAAACATTGAAGGAGATAAGCCGCCGTGAATTTCCCCCGAGACAGCTTATTACGGATATTCACCTCCTTCTCGTCAACTCCTAATTGCGCCAGCTTGTCCACGAGTTGCGCATAAGTCACGCCCTTCCGCTTCAACTCGGCTTTCAGGAGGTTTGCCGCCAGCGCTTCATAATCCGTTTTTTGAGTCATACGTATCGCCTTTGCAGGGAAAAGTATCGTTTTCGATACATATGCCCTTGTACTTAGTACGTCAACGTACTGTATCCATTACATAGGTAATGGAAACGATGACAAATGGCGCAGCATTTTCTCCTTTCGGCACAAGCCCGCACTCTCTCCCTGAAAGCTATCTACAAGGGCGGCGAGGAAACGGCTTATGAGACCTTCCGCAAGCTGCGCTGGAGCGAGACCCATGGCGAGCCGGTTTGCCCGAAGTGCGGTTGCCTCGACCATTACGACATTCCGACCCGTCGCAAGTTCAAGTGCGCCGCTTGCCATGCTCAATTCAGCGTTACCGGCGGCACGATGTTTGCCTCGCGCAAGCTTTCCTTCACCGACCTTCTGGCGGCGATCTGCCTTTTCGTGAACGGCGCTAAGGGCATGTCGGCGGTCCAGTTCAGCCGCGATCTGGACGTGCAGTATAAGACCGCTTTCGTTCTGGCGCACAAGCTTCGCGAGGCGCTTGCTGCCGAGACGGTCACGGAAATGCTGGACGGCGAAGTTGAGATCGACGGCGCATACTTCGGGGGGCACGTCCGCCCGGAGAACCGCAAGGAAGACCGCATAGACCGCCGCAAGAAGGTCAACCAGTCAGACCGCCGCCGCGTTGTGGTCGCCCTTCGCCAGCGTGGCGGGCGCACCCTGTCATTCGTGCGGCAGAGCGAAGCCGATGGTGTTGAGATCGCCCGCGCTCGCATGGTTGCGAACGCCAAGCTGTTTGCTGACGAGGCGACGCATTGGGATGCGCTGGAAATCCAGTTTGAAACGGGCCGCATCAATCACAGCGAAGCCTACAGTGATTTTAACGGCAAGCATACGAATTGGGTTGAAAGCAATTTCTCGCGCCTGCGTCGCATGGTCGGCGGTCAGCACCACCACGTTTCGCACCAGTACCTGTACCAGTATGCAAACCATGCCGCTTGGCTGGAAGATCACCGGCGTCGTTCAAATGGTGGCAATGCATTCGCACTGCTCGGCGGCGCGCTCAATCATCCTGTTTCGCGGGTGTGGGCGGGGTATTGGCAGCGGGCAGCTTGACCTCGTATGCCAGAAGTGGCATATTCCACCGTACTGTCATTTATGCTTCGCCTCAAGCTATGAGGCTCTTACCAAGGGAGACAGACCGATGAAAATATTAACCCAACCATGGTTTGAACAGGAGTGGCGGGAACGTGAAGGACGCATTCTTTTTAGGCTCATCGCTTGATGAAATTCGTGAGTTTCCAAAAGAAATCAGACAGGAAATAGGGTTTGCAATTGAAACGGCGCAACTTGGAGGTAAGGCAATCAATGTCGTACCGCTAGTAGGATTCAAGGGCGCTGGTGTGCTTGAGATTTTCTCAGATTGTGACGGGGACACCTTTCGAGCGGTCTATACCGTGCATTTTGGAGAAACCGTTTATGTACTTCATGCGTTTAAGAAGAAGTCGACCAGGGGAATTGCCACCCCGAAAAAGGAAATGAACCTGGTGCGCTCTCGATTGAAGGTCGCACAAGAGCATTATCGAAGTGAAAAAGAAGAACGAGTGCCGGAGCGAAGGAATGTCAGAACGAAGGGTTGACGAGATCCAAATCATCAAGAGTTCTGGGAACATCTATGCCGACCTTGGCGTCAATCTGGATGTCAAAGACGAGCTTAAGAATGCTATCGCTCGTGAGATTTGCGCTCTTATTGAAGAACGCAACCTTACACAAAAGGACGTGGCAAAAATTCTCGGAACTGACCAAGCAAAGATATCGAACATCACAAGAGGTCGATTGTCCGGATTTAGTGTTGACCGGTTGGTGAACTTCCTCACCGATTTGGGCTACAACATCGATATTCACTTTAACCGCACTCAACAGCAGCGCGGACGCGTTATTGTGCATCCCCCTGTGGCGGCGGTGGGCTAGCCCGCCGTTCCCAACTCAAATTCCCCTTCGCATCCGCTACAAAAGCCGCCAGATGCAGCCGGATTGTGCGTTCTCATAGTCCGCACGGTCGCTCGCCTTCAACTTCGACAGCGCACGGCTCACCTTATCCTTAAGCGCCTTCTGAAAGCGGTTGTCGTCGCTCTCCCATCCCTTATCGCGGGATATGAGAAGCGCAATATCACGCGCCTGTAGACCGTCCGGATTGTCCCGCAAATGGCCTACGACAAGCCGCCCAAGCTCCTTTCGATGGAATAGGCCAGACGTGCAGGATTTGCGCACCGGCAAAGCATCCTCGTTGATATAGCCCATCACCTTTAAGGCCGCGTCCAGATGCTTCAAGTCGGCGCGGAGCTTTTCGACTTGGCTATCCAAGTGGAGAACTTCGCCAGCGATTTCCGAGCGCCGGCGAAGCAATGCGTGTATTCTAGGGTCGTGTTCCATGCCCGGATTTTATGGGAACCCGCTCCATTTGAGCAGATGCTTAGTTGGTGCTTTTGCTACATAAGGCCGCGTGAGAGCGATGGGAGGATGATGGCACAGCCTGGCAGGGCGGGGAGAAACCGCGCGCCAGAAAAGCGCCGGGGCTTGCGGGGCCTACTGCATAATTCCTTGAATCGGAATCGATTTGAGGAAAAAAATATGCAGCATTTCAAAGTGTTACAGCGTCCTTTGCGCGTCTGAAAGGACGCGCGGCGCTGTAGGGTCAGGACCCATGCAAAGACGCGGCTTGTCCCCGCAAGCCGGACACGCGCTCATGCTGGAGCGTGCTCTTTCCTGTTCAGGCGCTTTGCGTGAAGAGCTGGCTCAGGTCCGGCAGGTCCGTCGCGCCGCCGATACGGGTGACGGCCTCGGCGCCGCAGCGGTTGCCGGCGCGCAGGCAGCGCTCGACCGGCTGGCCGGAAAGCCAGGCATCGACGAAGCCGGCATTGAAGGCATCGCCCGCGCCGGTGGAATCGATCACCTCGACCGGGCGCGCCTTGACGAAGACGGCGCCCTCGGCGTTGAGCGCCACCGAACCCTGCGCGCCGCGCTTGACCACGGTCAGCGGCGCCGGCGGTGGGGCCCTTTCGGCAATACCCAGCCGGTCGGCCTCTGTTTCGTTGGGCAGGAAGACGTCGACGGAGGCGATCAGCGCGGCAAGATCGTCGCGCGCCAGAACCGCATCGTCCCACGAGCAGTCGAGCGAGATGGTCAGCCCGGCCGAGCGCGCCAGCGGCACGAGCGAGGGGGCTTCGACCAGCGTCGCCAGCTCGCCGATATGCAGATGGGCAAAGCCGCCATCGGCCAGGACGGCGGCGAAGGATGCCGGGACGGCAGGGCCGGAGCGGCGGGTGAGAAAGGCGCGTTCGGCGCCGGCGGCCATCGCCACGGTGATTTGCGGATCAGCCCCGTCGGGCGAGGGTTCCGAGGCGGAAAGATCGACGCCGCTCGCTTCGAGCTCGCTCTTCAAGGCGGCGGCGAAGGGGCCGGATGGCAGCGCCGAGGCAAGCGTGACCGGCCGGCCGAGCGCCGCCAGATAGGCGGCCGTGATGAAGGCGCCGCCGCCCGGCTTGATCGACAGCCCGCCGGCGAACACTTCCTCGCCGAGCGTCGGCATTTTCGGCAGGCCGGTGAAGATCAGATCGCAATAGAGCCTGCCGACACTCAGAACGCGGCCGGAACGGTCGCTTGGCGTCACGGCAATGCCTCCCCGCTCTTCGCGTCGAACAGGTGCATTTCGCCGGCGTTGGCCGTCAGCGCGACGGTCTGGCCGACTTTCGGCGGCTCGCGGCCAGAGGCCTTGGCGATCAGCTCGTGGCCGTTGACGCCGACATAGACGAGCGTGTCGGCGCCGAGCGGCTCGACCACAGCGACCTGGCCCGACAGGAAACCCTTCTTGTTCGTCACCACCAGATCGTCTGGGCGCAGGCCGAGCACCACATTCGCGCCCTCGGCGGCGGTGCGTGCCGGCAGGGGCACGGTGAGCCCATCGGCCAGCCTGACGCCGCCGCCGGTCCAGGTGCCGGGCAGCATGTTCATCGACGGCGCGCCGATGAACTGGGCGACAAAAATGTTCGCCGGCTTGTGATAGACCTCGAGCGGCGTGCCGACCTGCTGGATATGGCCATCCTTCATGATGACGATGCGGTCGGCCATGGTCATCGCCTCGACCTGGTCGTGGGTGACGAAGACGATGGTGTTGCCGACGCGCTGGTGCAGTTTCTTGATCTCCAGCCGCATCTGCGTGCGCAATTGCGCGTCGAGGTTCGACAAGGGTTCGTCGAACAGGAAGACGGCGGGATCGCGCACCATGGCGCGGCCGATGGCGACGCGCTGGCGCTGGCCGCCGGAAAGCTGGTTGGGACGGCGCTCCAGCAGATCGCTCATGCCGAGGATGGCCGCCACCTCGTCGATGCGCTTGTCCTTGCCGGCCTTCGGCAGTTTCGAGGTTCGAAGCCCGAAGCCGATGTTCTTGCGCACCGACATGTGCGGGTAGATGGCGTAGTTCTGGAACACCATGGCGATGTCGCGGTCCTTCGGCTCCAGATTGTTGACCAGGCGTTCGCCGATGTGGATCTCGCCGCCGGTGATGTCCTCCAGCCCGGCGATCATGCGCAGCGTGGTGGATTTGCCGCAGCCGGACGGGCCGACGAAGACGACGAATTCGCCATCCGCCACATCGAGGCTGATGCCGTGCAGCACCTCGACCTTGCCGTAGGATTTGACGAGATTGCGGATGGACAAGGTGGCCAAGGGTCTACTCCTGGAGAAGGGCGTCGAAGGCGGCCTCGAGCGCGGCCTCGGCACCGGCGGCGCGGGCGATGCCGGCGGCCTGTTGTTCTGAAAGGGCGGCAAGCGCTGCGCGGTACGCGGCGAGCGCCTCGTCCATCGCGTGCGGGCCGGGGCCACCGAAACGCTCGCGCACCGCGACGAAATGGCGGGCGCTGACGGCTTCGGCATAGGCGGGTTCGCCAAGCGCGCTGTCGCGGCCGGCGAGATCGCGGAAGGCCGCAGCGAAGGCCGCGTAGCCTTCGCCGAGTGGCCTGTGCGCAGCGATGACCGAGCGCGCGGTGGCCGCGGCGATTTCATGCGCCTGGCGGAAGGACAGGTTTTCGCGGCGCACCAGCGTGTCGGCGAGCTCGGTGACGGTGATGCAGGCGGCATCGATGTTCTTCGCCACGCGCGCATCGTCGATGGAGACGGCGCTGACGAGGGCGGCAAGCAGGTCGAGCACGCGGCCGCCGCTGGCGAAGGCGGCGTAGCCGGCCACCTGCACCTCGCCCTCGCTGTCGTTCATGTCGGTGAAGGGCGTGTTGTGCATGGTGTTGACGATGGCGTCGGCGCGGCCTGAGGTCATCGAGGCGAGGTGGCGCAGATGCTCGATCGGCACCGGGTTGCGCTTCTGCGGCATGATCGAGGAGATCTGCACCAGGCTGCCCGGCACGTGCAATTGGCCGATCTCGAAGGCGGACCAGAACTGCATGTCCTGGATGAGGCGGCCGAGATGCAGGAAGGTGAGCTTGATCGCCGTGTAGAAGCCGGTGACGTAATCGACCGAGGCGATGCAGCCGTAGGAATTGCGCAAGGGGCCGGCAAAGCCGAGCAACTCTGCCATGCGCTGCCGGTCGATCGGGAAGCCGCTGGTGGTGATGGCGGCGGCGCCCATCGGACAGTGGTCGATGTTGGCGCGCGCCGCCTGCAGGCGCTCGATGTCGCGCAACAGCACCTCGACGGCCGCCGCCAGATAATGGCCGAAGGTGGAGGGCTGCGCCGGCTGGCCGTGCGTGTAGGCGACGATCAGCGTGTCGCGCTCGGCTTGCGCCTTGGCGATCAGGGCATCGGCGAGCGCCTGGGCCTTGCCGATCAGCGTGTCGGCGTGGCGCTTCAGGGTGAGCTTGAAGACCGTGTGGTCCATGTCGTTGCGCGAGCGGGCCGTGTGCAGCATGCCGCCGAGGTCCGGCCCGAGGCGCTTTTTCAGCTCGGCCTCGACCAGGAAGAAATAGTCTTCCACGTCTCCGGTGTAGGTCAGCGCGGAAACGTCGACGGTCTTGTCGATGTCGGCCAGCGCGGCGGCGATCAGGCGGCTGTCCTCGGGCTTGAGGATGCCGGTTTCCGCCAGCATGACGAGATGGGCGCGGTTGATGGCGCGGAAGGCGGAGACGTAGTGGGCCTTGACGCCCTCGAACAGCGGCGCCAGCACCGTGTCCTTGTAGACGGGATGGGGGAATGTGTCGTTCATTGTCATTCTTTCACGTCACCCCTTCAGGCCGGCCATGACGACGCCGCGGATGATGAAGCGCTGGAAGACCAGGAAGACCACCAGCGTCGGCAGGGTGGAGATGGCCGCGCCCGTCATGATCAGCTCCCAGGCGACATCCACCTCGTCGCCGAAGCTGGAGAGGCCGACGGGCAGCGTGTACATGTCGGCCGAATTGGTGACGATGAGCGGCCAGATGAAGGCGGTCCAATTGCCGAGGAAGACGAAGATGGCGAGGGCTGCCAGCGCCGGGCGCACGAGCGGCATCGCCACCTGCCACCAGATCTGGAACTCGTTCAGCCCGTCGATGCGCGCTGCCTCGAGGAAATCGTCGGGCACGGTCTCGAAGAACTGCTTCATCAGGAAGGTGCCGAAGGCGGTCATCATGCCGGGGAACATGATGCCCCAATAGCTGTCGAGCCAGCCAAAACTCTTGCTCATCAGATACCACGGGATGACCAGCATCTCGGTCGGGATCATCAGGGTCGACAGGATGGCGATGAAGACGATGTAGCGGCCGGGAAACTTGAACTTGCACAGCGCGTAGCCGACCAGCGCGTCGAAGAAGACGGCCGAGACGGTGGTCAGGATGGCGATGATCAGCGAATTCCAGAACCAGTGATAGAAGCGGCCGTCCTCGAGCACATAGGTGTAGTTCTCGATGGTCGGCTCTTCGGGGATGAGGTTGAGATTGTAGACCTCGAAGGGGAATTTGAGCGACGTCGACAGCATGAAGACGATCGGCATGATCATCAGGATGCCGCCACCGAAAAGCAGCGCCCAGCGGATGAACTGGCCCATATTGCGCCGCGAGGTGCGCGAGGAGCCGGAAAACAGCGCGTCGGTGGACGGCTTGACGCTTATGTCTTGAACGCTCATGTCAGCGATCCCTCAACAGACGCAGCTGGATCAGGCTGACGATCAAAAGGATGGTGAACAGCACCACGGTCTGCGCCGCGGCATAGCCCATGTTGAAGCCGTTGAAGGCCGTGTCGTAGATCAACAGCACCAGCGGCTTGGTGGAATTCAGCGGGCCGCCGGGATTGTTGGTGGTCATGTTGTAGACCTGGTCGAAGATCCGCAGGAAGCCGATCGACGAGAACACGACGAGGAAGACGACGGTCGGCTTCAAGAGCGGGATCGTGATCTCGCTCAGCACCGTCCAGCTCGACACGCCGTCGATGCGCGCCGCCTCGTAATAGCTTTGCGGAATGGCGCGCAGGCCGGCCATGAAGATGATCACCTGGAAGCCGAGGCCGGCCCAGATGGCCGGCGCCAGCACCGAGGGCAGGGCGTTGGTGGTCGAGCTCAGGAACTCGATCTGGCCAAAGCCGAGCGTCGCCAGGAAATTGTTGAACACGCCGATCGGCACCGGCTGGTAGAACCAGCGCCAGACCCAGGCCATGGCCACCGCGCTGGTCATGAAGGGGATGAAATACAAGGCCCGGATCGTGCCGTGCATGAAGCGCACCTTGTCCAGGTGGTAGGCGATGATGAAGGACAGGACGAGGCTGACCGGCGTGCCGAGGATCAGATAGAGGAAGGTGTTGCGGAACACTTTCCAGAACACCGGATCGTTGTAGAGGCGGACGTAATTGTCGAAGCCGGTGAAAGAGCGCGCGCCAAGCAGGTTCCACTCCTGGAACGACAGGACGAAGGCGTTTGCCGTCGGATAAAAGCGGATGACGACATAGAAAAGGACCGGCAGGGCGAGGAAGGTCCAGGCCCAGGCGATCTGCTTCTGCGAGATGGTGAGATTTTGATAGAAGCGCATTGCCCCGTCCTGCATGTGGTTGGGCGTCCGGGCGAACCCGGACGCCCCGCCGCTTACTTCTTGTAGTATCCGTCGAGGATCTTCTGTTCCGCCGTGGCGGCCTCGGCGACGCTTTCATCCATCGCCTGCCCCTGCAGTTCGACGCGCTGCATCATGTCGACCATCGCCTGGCGCTGGCCGCTCTCATCGGCGAAGACGGTCGTCCTGGCGTATTCCAGCCCCTTGATGAAGGGTCCGTAGACGGGATCGTTGATGTTCTTCTCGGTCATTGCCGCCGACGGCTTGGCCGGCAGTTCTCCGACCGTTTCCAGCCAGATCTGCATCGCCTCGTCCGTGGTCAGGTATTCCATGAACTTGACGGCGGCGGCGAGTTTCTCGCCTTCGGCCTTCGAGGTGATGGCGTTGACCCAATAGGAGGCGTAGTTGGACTTGGTGCCGTCCGGGCCGGCCGGCAGTTCGGCGACGCCCCATTTCAGCCCGCGCACGCTTTCCAGCGCGCCGATGCGGAACGAGCCGTCGATGTGCATGCCGGCGCGTCCGGCCTTGAAGGCGGCCTGCGGCTCATCCATGAACGAGGCCTTGGTGACGCCGTGCTTGGCCTGCAAATCGTTGTAGAAGTTGAACGCCTTGAGGCCCGCTTCGTTGTTGTAGTTGACGGTCTTGTAGTCGTCCAGATAGGGCTCGCCGCCATATTGGCGGATCAGCACTTCGCGGATCCAGTGATGGTCCTGCGCGGTCATGCCGGTGGTCAGGCCGACGGCGGTCAGGTTTCCGGCGCCGTCCTTCTGGGTGAGTTTCTGCGCCATCTCGACCAGTTCGTCGAGGTTTGCCGGCGGGTGATCGATGCCGGCATCGTCGAACATGCGCTGATTGTAGAACAGCGCCAGCGAGCGCACGGCGGTCGGCAGGGCCCAGTAATTGTCGCCCATGCGCATGGCCTTGACCATCGGGAAGAAGTCTTCCTCGATCTTCGCCGGCGGGAAGGCGTCGGCCGGCAGCGGCTGGATCAGCTTCGCCTCGACATAGTCGTTCAGCCAGCCATAGAACAATTGCACCACGTCCGGCCCCTGACCAGCGGGAATGGCGGCGGCCACCTTGGTGCGGTAGGCGTCGTAGGGGAAGTGGGTCATCTTGACCGTGATGTCGGGATTGGCGGTCTCGAAATTCTCGATCAGCTTCTCCATGGCGGTGATGCGCGCCTCGAAGAAATACTGCCAGTACTCGATCTCGACGGCCGAGGCGGTCGTCGCGGAGGCGGCCGTCAGCGCAGCGGTCGCCGCGCCGAGCATGAACGTGCGAAAACTGTTCATCAATTTCATTGCATTCGCTCCCTGATAAACCGCAACGCGTGGGCGCGCGTCCGGCGCACCTCTATCGACCCGCTTGCGGCAACATTCACCCTCTGTCCGGTTTCTTGCTTTGGGCATCCGACAGAATTTTCGACGTTTAACTCAATCAAGTTGAATATTCAAGTTAGTTGAATTAATAGGCAGATCATGAAGTTCACAACGCCACGCCGCATCGTCGGGTCGAACGCCGAACGCACGCGCCTGCACAATCGGCAGGTGGTGCTTGGCCATGTGCGCGAGCAGCAGCCGGTCGGCCGTGCCGAGCTTGCGCGCATTTCCGGCCTGTCGACGCAGGCGGTCAGCAACATCATTGCCGAACTGGCCGAGGATGGTTTTCTGGTCGAAGCGGGACGGCAGGTGGCCGGGCGCGGCCTGCCGGCGCTGCAATACCGGTTGAACGGCGATGGGGCGGCCGCGCTCGGCATCGAAGTGCGCCCCGATGCCATGTTCGGCGCCTTGGTCAATCTGGAAGGCGAGACGCTGTTCACGACGCGCGTCGCGCTGAGCGACAATTCGCCGGCCACCGTGGCGCATGTGGCGCGCGCCATCAGCGCCGGCGCCGTATCGGGCCACATTTCGGGCCAGCAGCTTCTCGGCGCCGGCGTGGTGATGCCGGGTCCCTTCGGCAATGTCGGCATTTCCGGTGCCGGCCAGTCTGTCCTGCAGGGCTGGGAGGGGGTCGATTCGGTCGCCCTGTTCGAGGAAGCGCTCGGCATGGCGGTGATCGTCGAGAACGACGCCACGGCGGCGGCGGTCGCCGAGCGCGTGCGCGGCGTCGCCTCCGGCCTGCGCACCTTCTGCTTTGTCTATTTCGGTGCCGGCCTTGGCCTGGGCGTGATGGCCGATGGCGAGGTGCAGCGCGGCGCCTTCGGCAATGCCGGCGAAATCGGCCATGTGGTGATGACGCCCGGCGGACGCCCGTGCGCCTGCGGCAACAAGGGATGTCTCGAAACCTATGCCAGCCGCATCGCCGCGCGGGCGCAACTCGCCCTGGCAGGGATCGCCGTCAACAGCGCCAGCGACATAGAGCAGCTCTACGAGGCCGGCGACCCGCACCTGATGGCCTGGCTGGACGAGGCGGCGGGGCCGCTGTCGCAGGCCATCGGCATGATCGAGAACCTGTTCGATCCCGAGACGGTGATCCTCGGCGGGGCGATGCCCGACGCCGTTCTCGATCACCTGATTTCCGCGCTCAGCCTGCCCGGCGGCTCCGTCGCCGTGCGGCCGGGGCGCGACACGCCGCGCGTCTTGCGTGGCGCCTGCGGCCGGTTGACCGCGGCGCTGGGCGGCGCGGCGCTGGTCATTCACGACGCCGTCACCCCGCGCATCGCCGAGAGAACTTGATACACTGGGAGGTTTGAAATGCCCGTTTCCGATCAGGAACGCATTGCCGCGCAAGCGCGCAATCCGCGCATCGTGCGTCTGTGGCGTGCGCTGGCGCCGCTCAAATCCTGCGTCTCCTTCATGAACACGGGCGCTCATCCCGATGACGAGACCTCCGAGATGCTGGCTGCGCTCGCCTTTCGCGACGGGCTTTCATTGTCCTATGCCTGCTCGACACGCGGCGAGGGCGGGCAGAACGACATCGGCACGGAGGTGACGCATGATCTGGGCGTCGTGCGCACCGCCGAGATGGAGCGGGCGGCCGATGTGCTCAACCTCAACCTCTACTGGCTGTCGGAAACGCCCGACGATGCGATCTTCGATTTCGGCTTTTCCAAGAGCGGGATCGAAACGCTCGGCAAATGGGGGAGCAGGCGGACGCTGAAGCGGTTCGTCGAGATCATCCGCACCGAGCGGCCCGACATCATCTGCCCGACCTTCCTGAACATTCCCGGCCAGCACGGCCATCACCGCGCCATGACCGAAATGGCGCATGACGTGCTCGACGCGGCCGCCGACGCGAAATTCCCCGATGTCGACCTGCCGGTCTGGCGGGTGAAAAAACTCTATCTGCCGGCCTGGTCGGGTGCGGGCGACGCCTATGACGACGACCTGCCGCCACCCAACGCGACGCTGACGGTGGAGGCGAGCGGCGAGGACGAGGTGACGGGCTGGAGCTGGGCGCAGATCGGCGAACAGTCGCGCGCCTTTCACCGCACGCAGGGCATGGGACGCTGGGTGCCGCATGGGACACGGAAGGACTGGCCGCTGCATCTGGTGCGCTCCGAGGTCGCCGGGCAGGGTCGTCCCGACAATCATCTGACCGACGGCTTGCCGGCGCGGCTTGCCGACCTGGCGGATTTCGCCGGCGCGCCCGAGATCGAAGCGCATCTGGCCGCAGCCCAGAGCGCATGCGATGCGGCGCGGGCGGCCTTTCCCGATGCGGCAGGAGTGGCGCGCCAGGCCGCCGCCGCGCTGAAGGCCGTGCGCGCGGCGCGCGATGCCTGCCCGCAGCGGGCGAAGGGCGAGGTGCAGCACCGGCTTGCCGCCAAGGAGACGCAGCTGTCGCATGTGATGCGCATCGCCAGCGGCGTCGAGCTGCGCGCGGCCCTCGACCGCGACGCGTTGCGGCCCGGCGAGGATGCCGCGCTGACGGTCGAGACGGCGGGCGCGGTGGCCGAAGCCGCGCCGGTGCTGCCCGGCGGCTGGCATTTCGCCGACGGCAGGATTCAGGTGGCGGACGACGCCGCGCCGACCGATCCCTATCCGGCGCATTATCGCCCGGGCATGGCGCGCCTGCCGGCCATGCGCGTCGGCGTGACGGTCGACGGCGTTTCGGCCGAAACGCTGCTGCCGCTGGAAACGGCGCCGGTGGTCCTGCCGGCGCGCTCGGCGACGCTGGCGCCGGACCGGGCGTTGATCAACACCGCCGCAGCGGGACGCGCCATCGATCTTGTCCTGACGGATGCGTTTCCGGCCGCGGCAAACCCATCGCTCGATCTGCCGGATGGCTGGCGCGCCACGGCGACGGCGACCGGTCTGCGCGTGACGGTGGCGCGGGACGTGGCGCCCGGCCTCTACCGGCTGCCGCTCCGGCTCGACGGCGCGCCGGCCATGACCGTGCATCGCATCGCCTACCCGCATATCGGCGCCAGGGCGCGTGCCTTCCCGGCCGAGCTTGCCGTGCGCGTGCTCGACGTGGCGCTGCCCGAGGCCCGCATCGGCTATGTGGGCGGCGGCAACGACCGGGTCGGCCATTGGCTGAAGGCGCTCGGCCTCGACGTGACCGATGTGGCCGACGGTGCGTTGACGGCGGAAGGCCTGCAAGGTTTCGACACGCTGCTGGTCGGCATTTTCGCCATGCGCACGCGCCCGGCGCTGAAGGCGGCGATGCCGCTCGTGCGCGACTGGGTGGAGGCGGGCGGCAATCTGGTGACGCTGTACCACCGGCCCTGGGACGCCTGGGAGCCTGAAACCGTGCCGCCGCGCCGGCTGGAGATCGGCAAG
This sequence comes from Nitratireductor soli, assembly GCF_001050155.1. Lineage (GTDB taxonomy): Bacteria > Pseudomonadota > Alphaproteobacteria > Rhizobiales > Rhizobiaceae > Nitratireductor > Nitratireductor soli. The sequence goes on along the minus strand of NZ_LFVY01000005.1, from coordinate 302,428 downwards.
CCGTCGCTGCGCTGGCGCGTGACCGACGAGAATGCAAAGGTGACGCATCTTGTGCCGGACCATCCGCTGCTCAATACGCCCAACCGCATCACCGGCGACGACTGGAAGGACTGGCACAAGGAGCGCGGGCTTTACTTCGCCAAGAGCTGGGACGCGGCCTACGCGCCGCTGCTGTCCATGGCCGATCCGGACGAGGCGCCGCATGAGGGAGCCTTGCTGTCGGCCGCGATCGGCAAGGGGCGGCACAGCCATGTGGCGCTGATCCTGCATCACCAGATGGAGAAGCTTGTGCCGGGCGGCTTCCGGCTGATGGCCAATCTCCTGGCGAAACCGTGAGCCAGGGGGCCTCGGCCAGGGACAACATCCGCGCCGGCCTGTGGCTGATGGCGGATATGGGCCTCAACATCTGGGCCATATCCATCGTCAAGGCGCTGGGCGCGGGATACCCGGCGTGGCAGATGGTCTTCCTGCGCGCGCTGACCGGGTTCGTGCTGATCCTGCCGTGGCTGGCGCGCCAGCGCCACGTGCTGGCCCGCATCGACCGTGTTGGGCTGCATCTCTTCCGCGTCGCGCTGTCGGCCGTCGCGCTGACCGGCGGCTTCTACGCCGTGGCGCATCTGCCGCTGGCCTTCTACATGACGATGAATTTTACCCGGCCCGTGGTGCTGGTGGCGCTGTCGGCGCTGATCCTGCGCGAGGCAGTGTCGGGTTCGCGCTGGCTGGCGGCCGGCCTCGGGCTGGTCGGCGCCTTCATCGCCGCCAGTCCGGGCAACGTGCCGTGGACACCGGCGCTTCTGGCAGCACTCGCCGCCGTGCTGGCGGGCACCGGGGCGATCATCGTCACGCGGCAATTGAAGGGCACGCCGCCGGTGGTGATGATGCTGTTCTACACGGGCGGGCTGGCGCTCATCACCGCCTGGCCGGCCCTGTCGGGCTGGCAGGAGGTGGCGGCCGGGCACTGGCCGTTCCTGCTGGCGGTCGGCGTCTTTTCGCAGGCGGCGCAGTTCTGCTTCCTGCGCGCCCACTGGCTGGGCGATGCGGGCTTTCTCGGGCCGCTCGGCTATGCGAGCCTGATCCTGTCGGGCCTGGTCGGCTATGTCTTCTTTTCCGAGGTGCCGAGCCTGAACACCGTCATCGGCGCGGCGATCATCGTCGCCGCGACGGGTTTTCTGACTTATCGGACGGCGCGGGTGCGAAACCACGCCGCCTCGGGAAGCTGATCGGCTTTCAGTCCGGATCGGCGCCTTCGGCGATCGGCTCGTCGGCGATCTTCGGCCGGAAGTAACGGCCGACGATGAGCGGCAGGACGAAGCCGAGGATGGCGAAGGTCCACAGGCCGATCGACAGCCATGAATTGAACAGCATCGTCCAGTCGCCATCATGGATGGTCATGGCGCGGCGCAGATTCTTCTCCATCTGGTCGCCGAGGAGCACGCCGAGGATGATCGGCACCAGCGGCACGTCGAGCTTGCGCAGGACCCAGCCGATCACGCCGAAGGCGATCATCACCATCAGGTCGAAGGTCGAGCCGGAGATGCCGTAGATGCCGACGAAGGAGATCATCGCCACGGCCGGCATCAGATAGCGCGTCGGGACCAGCAGCACGCGCACGAACAGCGACACCATGGGCAGGTTCATGACCAGGAGCATCAGATTGCCGATGAACAGCGCGGCGATCAGGCCCCAGACCACGTCGGGATTCTGCTGGAACAGCAGGGGACCCGGCGTGATGTTGAGCGCCAGCAGCATGGCGAGCAGCACGGCGGTGGTGCCCGAACCCGGCACGCCGAGCGCCAGCATCGGCACGAGCGCGCCGCCGGCCGCCGCATTGTTGCCGGCCTCGGGTGCCGCCACGCCGCGCGGGTCGCCCTTGCCGAACGTGCCGTTGCGGTCGGAGAGGCGCTTTTCGAACGTGTAGGAGATGAACGAGCCGAGCGAGGCGCCGGCACCGGGCAGCACGCCGGCGATGAAGCCGAGGATCGTCGAGCGGCCCATGGCCGGCAGCGTCTGGCGCACCGTCTTCCAGGGCGGAACGATGCGGCCGATCTTCACCGCCTTGTCGTCGGCGGCCCCGCCGGCGCGGTGTTCGAGGAAGATGAACACCTCCGACAGGGCGAACAGGCCGACAATGGCGACCAGGAAGTCGATGCCGTCATACAGATGCACCTCGCCGAAGGAGAAGCGCGGCACGCCGGTCTGCCCGTCGACGCCGATGGTGGCGATGCCCAGCCCCAGCGCGGCGGCGAGGGCGGCCTTGGCCTGGTTGCGGCTGGCGATGCCGCCGAGCGTGGCGAATGCCAGCACGAACAGGGCGAAATATTCGGCCGGGCCGAACAGCAGCGCCACCTTGACGAGCTGCGGGGCAAGGAAGACCAGGCCCCAGGTGGCGAAGAAGGCGCCGACGAAGGAGGCGAGGCCGGAAATGGCCAGCGCCTCGCCGGCCTTGCCGGCGCGCGCCATGGGATAGCCGTCGAGCGTCGTCATCAGCGCCGGTTCGTCGCCTGGAATGTTGAGCAGGATCGACGAGATGCGCCCGCCATACATGGCGCCGTAATAGACGCTGGTCAGAAGGATCAGCGCCGGCGTCGCCGGCAGGCCGAGCGTGAAGGCGAGCGGGATGAGGATTGCCACGCCGTTGGAGGGACCGAGGCCGGGCAGGGCGCCGATGATGGTGCCGAGGAAGCAGCCGATCAGCGCTAGGAACAGGTTCTGCCAGGTGAGCGCGACGGCGAAACCGTCAGCCAGTGAAGCGAGTGTGTCCATGATCTGCCTCCCGGCTCAAAAGCCCCACGGGCCGCGCGCCAGCGACAGCCCGAGGACGAGATGGAAAATGACATAGATGCCGATGGCGATGAGAACGCCGGCGATGACGGCCGAAAGCGGCGCCGCGCCGAGGCGCCAGGACAGATAGGCGGCGGCGATCGCCGTGCAGGCGACGAAGCCGTATTCCTTGAGGAAGAAGGCGTAGGCGACCATCACCGCCACCGCCATGCCGATCTCGAACAGGCGCGGAAAGGCCGGCCATTCCGGTTCCGTGTCCGGTTTCAGGACGACGATGGCGCTGGCCACGGCAAGCACGATGCCGATCATGTATGGAAAGACTTTCGGTCCGAACGGATCGGAGATGAAGCTGAGTTCGATCCGGGTCGCCTGCCAGATATAGAAGGCGGCGAGCAGCAGGCCGAAAACGCCGAATATGCGGTCGCTCATGACGGCATCGTTCCCCTGTTTGCGCTTGATGCAATGCGGGCCTGCGGGATGCTCCGGCAGGCCCGATCGGCGACGTGGCGTGCTACTTCACGATGCCGATCTGCTTCGACAGGTCGGTGATGGAATCGATGGATTCCTTGACGAAGGCCTGGAACGCGTCGCCCTGCAGGTCGAGCGGCGCAATGCCGTTCGCGGCCATGATCGCCTTCCATTCGTCGGAGGCGTAGACCTTGCCGATGGCCTCGACCCAGTAATTGTAGGCGTCGTCGGACATGTCGCCGGGCGCGTAGAAGCCGCGCCAGTTGGCGCCGACCACGTCGAGGCCCTGTTCCCTGGCGGTCGGGAAGGAAGCGAAATCGCCCTCCAGACGCTCCGGCGCCAAGACGGCGATGACCTTGATGTCGCCCGAATCGACGAAACCCTTGGCTTCAGAAGCGTCGCCCGTGAAGGCCTGGACGGAGCCGGCCAGGAGCTGGGTGACGGCTTCGCCGCCGCCGTCGAAGGCGACGTATTTGACCTGGCGGACATCCTCGACGCCCGCCTTGCTGGCAGCGACAAGCACCTTCAGATGGTCCCATCCGCCGACGGCCGAACCGCCGGCGACCGACACGGAGGACGGATCATTCTTGATCATGTCCATCAGTTCGGGGAGCGTGGTGATGGGCGAATCCTTGGCCACGGCGATGATGCCGTAATCGGCGCCGACGGAGCCGATCCAGCGCACCTGATCCATGGTGTTGCCCGGGAAGGCGCCCTGCGCCAGCCGGGTGGCCGTGGCCGAGGAGGCGGCGACGATCAGATTGTTGTCGTCCTTGCGCTTGCTGACGACTTCCGCATAGGCCACGCCGCCGCCGCCGCCGGCGACGTTGGTGACCTGCATGGAGCCTGGCACGAGCTTGAGGTCCTGCAGGGTCTTGCCGACCTGGCGGCAGGTGAAGTCCCAGCCGCCGCCGGGCGCCGCCGGCGAGATGCACTCGGTCTTGCCCGGATCGAAGGCGAAGGCGGAAAGGCTGGATGCGACGGTAAAGACGGCCGCGAGGCCGATCAGCTTCTTCATGAGATTTCCTCCACTCGAGCGATCCTGTCCTCAAGACGGCCGGACCCGCTCTCCAATGTTCATTCTACCGCATTTCCTCCCAGAAGGCCCGTTCGGATATCCCGGCCGGGTCGCGGCAGCGCCAATGACTTGTTCTCTTGGCTGAGGCGAGCCTATAGGGTGAGCCTGTCAACAAGCTGTCATAGTGCGGGAAAATGCATTTTCTGATCGTCGAGGACACGCGCGATGTCGCCGAAGCCATCGAACGAAGGCTGGAGAAGGCCGGTCACGTCAGCGATCGCGCCGAGACGCTGGAGGACGCCGCCCATTTCGCCGCCATGGCCAGCCACGACCTGATCATCCTCGACATCAACCTGCCGGACGGCTCGGGCATCGCCTTCCTGAAACGCCTGCGGGCGGAGGGAAACCGCGTGCCGGTGCTGGTGCTGACGGCGCGGCTTGCGGTCAATGACAAGATCGACGCGCTCGATCTGGGCGCCGACGACTACATGATCAAGCCGTTCGACCTGGGCGAGCTGGAGGCGCGCATTCGCGCCATCATCCGCCGCCGCAGCGGCGAGGCGGACCGGACCCTGAGCGTTGGACTGCTGACCTTCGACATGGCGGCGCGCAGCGTCCTGATCGACGGGCGGCCGTGCGAATTGACGCGCCGCGAACAGACGCTGCTGGAGATTTTTCTCACCAATCGCGGCCGCGTGCTCGACAAGGAGGATTTGCTCGTCCGCCTGTTCGGCCATGACGGCGAGAAAAACCCCAACGCGGTCGAACTCTATGTCGGACGGCTGCGCCGCAAGATCGAGGGTTCGGGCCTGGAGATCAGGACCCTGCGCGGGCTGGGCTACCAGGCGGTCATCGCCGAGACGGAGGCGTGATGCGCGGCATTGCCGGCGAGCCGGCCGGCCAGCGCAGCCTGTCCATCGCTTATCGCCTGGCGATCGCCTTGACGCTGGTCCTGGCGCTGGCGGTGGCGGCGACCATCTACGCCGCCTATGGCTATGGCAGGCGGGCCGCCAACGAGGCGTTCGACCGGCTGTTGCAGGGTGCGGCCCTGCAGATCGCCGAGCGCATCTTCGTCATCGAGGGCGAAATCCGCGTCGACATTCCCGTCTCCGCCTTCGAGCTCCTCTCGCTGGCCAAGGACGAACGGGTATTTTATCGCGTGGCGACGCCGGATGGCACGACGCTGACCGGCTACGACACCTTTCCATTGCCCGAGGGCGACACCATCCCCGAGAATGGCCTGACCTATGAGACGCAATATGGCGGCGAGCGCGTGCGGGCGCTGGTCATGCTGCGCCGGCTGGCCGAACGCGCCGTCAGCGGCGACATCTACATTGTCGTCGCCCACACCATGGTCAGCCGCGCCCAGCTCGCCCGCAGCGTCGCCGCACAAGCCGTGACGGTGATCGCCGGCGCGGGGCTTGCCATCCTGATCCTCGCTTTGCTTGCCATGCGCTACGCCTTGCGCCCGCTGGAACGGATCCAGACGGCGATCCTCGAGCGCGATCCGCTCGACCTGTCGCCGTTTTCCATGCAGGCGCCGCACGAGGTTTCGGCGCTGGTGACGGCGATCAACCGCTTCATGGGCCGGCTCGACCGGCGTGTGCGCGCCATGCAGGACTACGTGGCCGATTCCGCCCATCAGATCCGCACCTCCATCACGGCGCTGCGCGCCCACAGCGAACTGGCGCTCGACGAGGACGATCCGCAGCGGCTGAAAGTGCTGCACAAGCGCATCCGCAGCCGCGCCATCGGCTTGAACCGGCTGACCGATCAGCTTCTGAGCCACGCGCTGGTCACCCACCGGGCCGACACGGCGCCGCTGACGCCGCTCGACCTGCGCCGGGTCGCCGTCGATGCCGAGCGCGAATTCGGCCAGCTCTCCGGCAACAGCAAGGCGCGCATCCGGCTCGATCTGCCGGAAGAGCCGGTGATGGTCGCCGGCGACGCCTTCAGCCTGCGCGAGGCGGTGAAGAATCTCCTGAACAACGCCCAGGCGCACGGCAAGGCGCCGGTCCGGATGTCGGTCCGCGCGATGCCTGGCGGGCGGGCGTCGGTCGACGTGACGGACGCCGGCACCGGCCTGCCGGTGCGCAACGCCGCCGAGGTCGGCCGGCGCTTCGCCATCGATCCGAACAAACCCGAAAGCGCCGGCCTTGGCCTCGCCATCGTCCGCGAAGTGGCCGAGTTCCACGACGGCCAGATTCGCCTGGAGCGCGGCGAGGGCACGTTCGGCATCGGTCTCGACCTACCTCTGGTTCCACCGGAAAATGAAGCGTCATGAAGAGCTTGATGGGATTTGTTTGCGTTCTGCTGGTCGCCCTATCGGCCGATCGGGCGCTGGCTGAAGACACCGTTTTTCCGGCCCCGGGCAACAAGTCCGAGGCGCTGGTGATCGGCAGCGTGACCGACCTCGCCTTCATCGAACCGCTGATCAGCGCGTTCCAGCGCGCCAATCCATCGACCGAGGTGACCTACCGGCAAATGACCAGCCTCGACCTCTATGCGGCGGCGGCGAAGGCCTGCGCGGCGGGCGAATTCTTCGCCGACGCGGTGATCTCGTCGGCCATTCCCGAACAGGTGCGGCTGGTCAATGACGGCTGCTCCGACCCGTTCCGCTTCGCGCTGCCCGACGACCTGCCGGACTGGGCCTCATGGCGCAACGAACTGGCCGGGCTGACCTTCGAGCCGGCGGTGATCGTCTACGACCGGCAGGGGCTCGATCCTGCCGAAGTGCCGCGCAACCGCTTCGAACTCGTCGACCTGCTGCGCCAGACGGACCGTTTTCGCGGCCGCATCGGCACCTATGACATCGAGGATTCCGGCGTCGGCTACCTTTTCGCCTTTGAGGATTCCGAGCAGGCCTCCACCTGGGGCCGCCTGCTGGAAAGCCTCGGCCAGAACCGGGCGCAGCTCTATTGCTGCAGCTCCGACGTTATCGACGGCGTCGCATCGGGGCGGCTGGTGCTCGGCTACAACGTGCTTGGCTCCTACGCCCTGGCGCGCCAGGTGGAGGATCCGCGCATCGGCATCGTTTTCCCGTCCGATTACACGCTGGCCCTGTCGCGCGCCGCGCTTGTCTCGCGCCATGCCCGCAACAAGCAGGCCGCCAACGCGCTGCTTGCCCTGGCGCTGTCCGACACCGGCCAGCGCATCCTTTCGGGGCCATCCATGCTTTTTTCATCGCTGAACGGCCCGGCCATGCTGGAGCAGGCCGGCAACGGCATCGGCCGGCAGGCCGGCGAGGCCGCATTCCGGCCGATCGCCCTGTCGCCGGCGCTGCTGGTCGAGCTCGACCAGGCCAAGCGCAAGGCGTTTCTCGACCAGTGGCGCAAATCGTTCCAGGCCGGCGGCGGGTAGTTCTACAGTTGCGATTTGGAGTAGCGCTCCTTCGCGCCCCCCTCTGCCCTGCCGGGCATCTCCCCCTCGAGGGGGGAGATTATCTCTTCATCGATGTTTCGCCTGATTTTTCAAGGTCGCGAAGATTGGTGAAATCGGCCATGACAGCCAATCTCCCCACCGGAGGGGGAGATGCCCGGCAGGGCAGAGGGGGGCGCGAAGGGACGCCGCGGTAAATCGCAAGTACAATGATAGGGATCAGCCGCCTTCGCCGGGAACGCAGATGATGTGGGCGTCGGCAGAGCGCCAGCGAATGTCGCGCAGGTCGCGGTACTCGTCCGAATGATACCAGGCGAGCGCCTTCTCCTTATCCGGGAACTTCACGACGACGACCCGCTCATAGGGCGCGTCACCCTCGAGTGCCGTGATGTCGCCTGTGCGCACCAGATATTCGCCGCCATAGGCGTGGACGCTTTCGGGCGCATCGGCCATGTAGCCGGCCATGGCCGGACGGTCGCTGATCGAAACACGTGAAATGATGTAGGCGGTCATGCTTCCCTCCCTTGCCGGCCATGCCGGCGTTTCACCTCATGCCGGCCATGCCGGCGTTTCACCTCATGCCGGCCATGCCGGCGTTTCACCTCATGCCGGCCATGCCGGCGTTTCACCCCATGCCGGCTGCGCCGGCGTTTCACCCCATGCCGGCTGCGCCGGCGCTTCAGACATCGACAATTTTCCCCGGGTTCAAGCGCGTGTCCGGGTCCAGCGCCCGTTTGACACGCCGCATCAGGTCGAGTTCGGCCGGCGGCTTCGTCTCGGCGGCGGCCTGCCGTTTCGATTGGCCGAGCCCGTGTTCGGCGGCGATCGACCCGCCCAGGGCCAGCGCGACCTCGCGGATCGCTTCAGTCAGCCGCGGCGTGACGGCGGAGAAACCCGCCACGTCCATGCCCTTGGGTGCCACGACGTTGAAATGGATGTTGCCGTCGCCGATATGGCCGAACGGCACCGGCACCGCGCCGGGCAGGATCGCTTCCACCGCTTCGCCGGCGCGGCGGACGAATTCGGGCGATGCGCCGAGCGGTACGGAGGTGTCGCTTTTCAGCGCCCGTGGATTGGCGGCCTGCGCCTCGGCCAGACCCTCGCGCAGCGCCCATAGTTCGCGCCGCTGCGCCTCCGACTGGGTGATGATCGCGTCGAGCGCCAGCGCGCGCTCGAAGGCGCCGGCCAGCGCCGTTTCCATGAGCTCCGTGAGATCGAGATTGGCGATGACGGTTTCGAGTTCGATCAGCACCATCCAGGAATGCGCGCCGCCGAACGGATCGCGCCCGGCGCCGGAGCGCGCCAGATGCAGGTCGATGCCGGCCTTCGGCATCAGTTCGAAGGCGCTGATCAGCTCGCCGGCCTGGCCGCGCATATGCACGAACAGATCGAGTGCCGCCTGCGGATCGGCGACGGCGGCAAGTGCTGTGCCGCGCGCCAGCGGCTTGGGACGCAGCGCAAGCGCCGCCGCCGTGACGACGCCCAACGTGCCTTCCGCGCCGATGAAAAGCTGCTTCAAATCGTAGCCGGCATTGTCCTTGCGCAGGGTCCGCAGCCCGTCCCAGACCGTGCCGTCGGCAAGCACGACCTCCAGGCCCAGAACATGGGCGCGGGTCATGCCGTAGCGCAGGACGTTGTTGCCACCGGCATTGGTGGCGATCATGCCGCCGATCTGGCTCGTGCCTTCGCCGCCATGGCTGACGGGGAACAGACGGCCGGCGGCATCGGCCGCCTGGCGGATTTCCGCCAGCGTGCAGCCGGCCTCGGCGATCAGCGCGTCGTTGACCGTGTCGACCGACCGGATGCGGCGCATGCGTTCCAGAGAGAGAATGATGTGCGGCCGCGCGCCCGTCGGCACCGCGCCGCCGCAAAATCCGGTGCGGCCGCCGGCCGGCGTGACGGCGAACCCATGCGCGGCGGCCAGGCGCAGCGTTTCGGCGACCGCGCCGGTGTCGCGCGGCCGCGCGACACACAGGGCCTCGCCCCGGTACAGGCCGAGCAGGTCGCCCAGATAGGGCGCCATGTCGTGCGGTGCGGTCAGAACGCCGCCCCGGCCCAGCCGGGCCGTCAGTGCCTCGATGGAGGATGCGGCGGCCATTCAGCTGCCGCGACAGGTCGACAGGGCGTCGAGGACGGCGTCCGTGTCGTCGCGCCTGCCGAGCGTGATGCGGATGGCCGGAACGTTGCCGGGCATGTGGAACGCGGTGGTGAGAATGCCCATCGCCGCCAGCCGCCCGGCCAGGTCCCCGTCGCTGGCGGGCACGGCGAAGGCGACGAAATTGGCCGCCGACGGCAGCGGATCGAGGCCGGCGGCGGCCAGGCCGTCGCTCAGCCGCCGGCGCTCGGCGGCGATGCTTCCCACCGTCTCGCGCATGTGGTCGAGCGAGGCGAGCGCGGCGACGCCGGCGGCCATCGCCAGCGCGTTGACGCTGAAATTGGGCCTGAGCCCGCGCACCCGCATGGCCAGTTCGCGGTCGCTGGCGATCGAATAGCCGAGCCTGAGGCCGGCCAGCCCGAACGCCTTGGAGAAGGAGCGCGAGGTCATCCACGGCCCCTTGCGCTTTTCGAGCAGCGGCAGCGCCTCGGCGCCGCCGGCCTGGCGGCCGAATTCGTAATAGGCCTCGTCGAAATGCAGCAGCATGGTTTCGGGCACGCCGGCCACCAGCCGCTCGATTTCGGCTGCCGACAGCAGGCCGCCGGTCGGATTGTTCGGCGAGGGGACGCAGACCATGCGGCAGCCGGGCGTGATGGCGGCGAGCAGCGCGTCGACATCCGGCCGCCCGTCGGCCCTGACCGGCACGCCGTGCACCTTGATGCCGAAGAAACCGGCGACCTTGAGGTAGGTCGGAAAGCTGGGGTCCGGCACGACCATCTCGGCGCCGTGCGCCTGGGTGATCAGCGGCAGGAGATGCAGCAGCTCGTTCGAGCCGCTGGTGACGACGATGCGCTCGGCCGCAGCACCCGCATAGGCCGACAGCGCGTCGAGCAGGACATCGCTGTCGGGCTTGGGATAGCGGTTGGCCTGCGCGGCCGCCGCGGCGATGGCAGTCACCACGCCCGGCGACGGCGGATAGGGGCTTTCATTGAGATGCAGCCGGCGGATGGCCGGCGCCATCGCGGCGTCAGCGGTGGGACCAGTCATTGGGATCGTCCGAATTGTTGGGGGAGAGGCCGAGAATGTCGCCGTCGGTGTTGACGCCGAGGCCGAGCACGGTGCGGTTGGCATAGGCGAAATAGGCGGCCACCTGGTTGATCTCGAGGATCTGCCCGTCGTCGAAGCCGGCGGCGCGCATGGCGGCGATGTCGGCTTCGGTGACCGACGCCGCCGCGCGGGTCAGCTTGCCGGCATAGGCGAGCGCCGCCTGTTCGCGGGCGTCGAAAGCGTCGGCATAGCGTTCGGCTTCGATCGCCGCGCGCAGCGCATTGGCGCGCCCGGCATCGCCCAGAAGCCGGGTCATGCCGGAAAAATGATGCTCGACGCAGTAGCTGCAGCGGTTGAGATGGCTGACCAGCACGCCGATGGCTTCGAGGAACCATTTCGGCACCGTGTTGGCCGAATGGTGCAGGGCGTATTTGTACAGCGCCATGTGGCCGTCCATCGTGTGCGGCCGCAGGCTGTGCGCCATCATGATGTTGTCGACATTGTCGTCGGGGCCCTTGACCCGGTCGTAGAGCTGCTTCAGCCGGCCGGAGGCGTCGTCATAGGCGATGGTGTTGATCCAGGTCACGCGAAAATCTCCAGAAAATCGGATGCTCAACCAAGCAGCAGGCTGTCGTCGCTCAGTTCCTCGCCCTGCGTCTTCTTGAACAGGTGCAGGAGGTCTTCGACGCTCATGCCGGCGCGCTCCTTGCCCGAGGCGTCGAAGATGATCTTGCCGCGGTGGAACATGACGGTGCGCTCGCCGGTCGACAGCGCCTGGGCCATCGAATGGGTGACCATGACGGCGGTCAGCTTCAGCCGGTCGACGATGGTGCGGGTGGTCTCCAGGACGAAATCGGCGGTCTTGGGATCGAGCGCCGCGGTGTGCTCGTCAAGGAGCAGCACGCTCGACGGGCCGGTGGTAGCCATCAGCAGGCTGACCGCCTGGCGCTGGCCGCCGGAAAGCAGGCCGACCTTGTCGTCGAGGCGGTTCTCCAGCCCGAGGCCGAGCACCTTGACCCGCTCGGCGGTCTTCTCGCGCATGTCCTTCTCGATGGCGAGGCGGAAGCCGCGCGGCGCGGTCCGGCCATGCGCCAGGGCGAAATTCTCCATGATGGTCAGGTCCTCGCAGGTGCCCATCTTGGGATCCTGGAAGACGCGCGAGATGATGCGCGCGCGCCGGTGCACCGGCCAGTTGGTGATGTCCTGTCCGTCGAGCCGCACCGTGCCGCTCTCGACCGGCGCAAGCCCGGCCAGAACGTTGAGCGAGGTCGACTTGCCGGCGCCGTTGGAGCCGATGACGGTCAGGAACTGGCCCTCGGGCACGATCAGGTCGATGCCGCGCAGCGCCTTGGTCTCGAGCGGCGTCCCCTTGTTGAAGGTGACGTGTACGTCCTTGAGTTCGATCATTTCTTGTCGGCCCCCTTGAAGAAGCGTTTGAAGCCGGAGCCGGAATACTGGGCGATCAGCGCCAGGGCGACGAGCGCGGCGGTGACGAGCTGGACGTCGGAGGCGCGCAGGCCGAGGAAATCGGCGTTCAGCGCCAGCGCCACGGCGAAGCGGTAGAGCACCGCGCCGACGATGCAGGCGAGCGTCGCCTGCAGGATGGTGCGCGAGGGCAGGAGGCTGGTGCCGACGATGACCGAGGCCAGGCCGACGATGATGACGCCGATGCCCATATAGGCGTCGGCGGCGCCGAAGATCTGCGCGAACAGCGCCCCGGCAAGCGCCGTCATGGCGTTGGCGAGGCCGACGCCGTAGAGCTTCATGCGCCCGACATTGATGCCGTTGGCCTCGGCCATGGCCGGATTGGCGCCGGCCGCCCGCATGGCGATGCCATGGCCGGTGTGCAGGAAGACGTTGACCAGCGCCAGCACGATCAGCGTCACCGCGCCGAGGAAGATCGGGCTGATGATGTAGGTGGCGACGCCGAAGCCGCCAAACGCGTCGAACACCGTATCGACGCCGAGCAGCGGCTTGTTCGGCCCGCTCATGATGCGCAGATTGATCGAGTAGAGCGAGATGGCGAGCAGGATGCCGGCCAGGATATGCAATATCCTGAAGCGTACATTCAGATAGGCGGTCGACCAGCCGGCGGCGAAGCCGGCGACCGCGCCGGCGCCCGTCGCCAGCCACGGGTTCCAGCCCAGCGTGACGATCAGCGCCGCGCAGACGGCCGCGCCGAGCGGAAAGCTGCCTTCGACGGTCAGGTCGGGGAAATCGAGGATGCGGAAGGTGAGGTAGGCACCGAGGGCGACGAGGCCGAAGACGAAGCCGGTCTCGAGGGTGCCGAGAAGTTCATAAAGGGACATTGACGCTCTGCTCGCTGATGGAAGCGGCGCACCGGCCGGCAGGAGGCGGGCCGGTGCGGCGGCCTTATTCGATGATTTCGGTGGCCCGGGCGAGAACCGCTTCGGGGAGCTCGACGCCCATCGCCGCGGCGGACTTCTTGTTGACCGCCACCTTGAAGTCGGTCAGCACCTGGTAGGCGATGACGGCGTCGATGTCGCCGGGCTTCTCGCCGTTCAGGATTCGCGCCACCATGTGGCCGGTGATGCGACCGAGCTCCACATAATCGAGGCCGACGGAGGCGACCACGCCGCGCGCCACCGCGCCCGTCTCGCCGGCGAAGATCGGCAGGTCGACGTCCTCGCCGATCTTGATGATGGATTCGAGCGCGGCGACGACGGTCGTGTCGTTCGGCACATAGACCGCATCAACCTTGCCGATCAGCTTCTTGGTGGCGAGCGCCACCTCATTGGTCGTCGGAGCGGCGGACTCGACCACGCCGATGCCGCGCGGCTCGGCGTGCTTCTTCAATTCTTCAAGGGCGGCCAGCGCGTTGTCGAGGCCCGGATTGTAGACGACGCCGATGGTTTTCAGGTCCGGCACCAGCTCCTGCATCAGGTCGAGCTGCTGCTTGATGGGAGCTGCGTCCGAGACGCCGGTGACGTTGCCGCCGGACTTCTCATAATGTGGGATCAGCTTGGCCTTCAGCGGGTCGGTGACCGTGGTGAAGACGACGGGGATCGTGTCGGTCGAGGCGATGATGGCCTGGGCCGTCGGCGTGGTGATCGGGACGATCACGTCCGGATTGTCGCCGACGAACTTCTTGGCGATCTGCTGCTGGGTCGGCATGTTGCCGTTGGCGTTCTGGTAGTCGATCTCGAGGTTCTTGCCTTCGACGAAACCCTTGTCGGCAAGCCCCTTGATGATGCCGTCCTTGGTTTCCACCAGGGCCGGCACCTCGACGATGGTCGAAATCGCCACCCTCTTCATGTCCTGGGCTAAGGCGCTGCCGGACAGAATGCCCGTCGCCAGCAGTGCCAGGGCGGTGCGAGAAATCAATGTCATTGCTGTTCCCTCTTGTGTCTTTCGCGGCCTCCCACGTCCGGCCTTTCTCCCCAGATGGGAAAACGAACTTGACGAAGGCGGCCGCAGGTCGGATAGTTGATCCTATATTGTAGGACTTCTATTTCACATTATGAGAGCATCAACGTGGGAATTGTCAAGAGCGAGCAAGAGCACAACATTCGCGGGGTCGGATTGCTGCACAAGGCGTTCCAGATCCTCGAGCTGTTTTCCCCCGAGCAGCCGGGATGGACCCAGGTGGAGATCGGCCGCGCCGCCGATCTGCCGCGCTCGACGGTCAGCCGGCTGGTGCGCTATCTGTGCGTGCGCGGCTATCTGAGCTTTCACGAGCGCAGCGGCCGCTACACGCTCGGCTTCAGCGCCATCGAGCTTGGCCGCCGCGCCCAGTCGCAGCTCGACCTGGCGGCCTTCGCCGAGGACATTCTCGAGGAACTGGCGCGCAAGACGCGCGAGACGGTGATGCTGACCGGCTTCAACCCGGCGGCGCTGCACGTCGTCTGCCTGGCGCAGATCCCCAGCCAGCACGGCGTGCTGCGCGTCTACGAGACCGTCGGCGCCACATTCCCGCTCTATGCCGGCGCCTCGACCAAGCCGGTGCTGGCGCATCTGCCGGAAAACATCACCGAGCACGTGCTGGCATCACCGATGCCGCCGATCAACCCCGAATGGGTGCCCAGGCCCGAATTGCTGCGCGCCGACCTCGAACAGACCCGTGTTCGCGGCTTCGCTGTCTCCTTCGAGGAGACTTATCCCGGCGTTGCTGGCGTCGGCGCGGCGATTCTCGGTCCCGACGGGCGGCCGCTCGGCAGCCTGGCCGTTGCGGCCCCGCTGCAGCGCATGTCCAGGGAGAGCATCGAGGAGCTCGGCCACGCGGTGTCGGATGCGGCCCGCACCTTGAGCGCCCGCCTCGGCGGCGACGCCGTGAAACAGGAAACAGGAGCGCAACGGTGACGGCTGAGGCAAGGAAATGGATTTCGACGCAACCGGGGCTCGAGAAGCTGTCGCTCGAGCGCTTTGTGCCGGCGGAGCCGGGACCTGGTGAACTGTGCGTCGCGGTGGGGGCTGCCGCGCTGAACTTTTCCGACCTGTTGATGATCGACGACAAATACCAGGTGAAGCCGCCGCGTCCCTTCACGCCCGGCCAGGAGGTGGCGGGCGTGGTGCGCGCCGCCGGTCCCGGCACGCGTCATAAGCCGGGCGACCGCGTCACCGGAAAGGTCGATTGGGGAGGGTTCGCCAGTCACGCCATCATGCGCGACACGATGGCCATCCCGATGCCACAGAACATTTCCTTTGCCGAAAGCGCAGCCCTGCCGGTGGTCTACACCACGGCCTATGTGGCGTTGACGGAGAGCACGAACACGAGGGCCGGCGAAACGGTCCTCGTTCATGCGGCTGCCGGCGGAGTGGGGCTCGCCGCCGTGCAGATCGCAACGGCCCGCGGCGCGCGCGTGATCGCCGCCGCGGGCAGTGCTGCAAAGCGCGCCCTGGCGATGGGGAACGGAGCGTTCGAGACCATCGACCCGGCCGAAGCGGGCTGGTCCAGGCGCTGCAAGGCACTGACCGAAGGGCGCGGCGTCGACGTGGTGGTCGACCCGGTCGGCGGCGACGCGACGCTGGAAAGCCTGCGCGCGCTGGCCATTGGCGGGCGGCTTCTCATCGTCGGTTTCGCATCGGGCGAGATCGCCCAGATCCCCGCCAACCGCCTGCTGCTCAAACGGGCCTTGGCGATCGGCGTCTACTGGAACCACGAGACCGACACCGAGATGCTGGCACGCGTCACGAGCCGCATGGGCGACGATCTGGCAAGCGGCGCCATTCGCCCCGTGGTCGACCGCCGCGAAGGGCTCGAATCCCTGCCGCAGGCGCTCGCCGACCTGGCCGCCCGCCGCACCAGCGGCAAAGTCGTCATAAACATTCAGGACATGTGATAAGAGTATGGAAAACAAGGGGAAAAACCTTCTTGAAGGCGTCCGCATCCTGGATCTGACCCGCGTCATGTCGGGGCCGTTCTGCACGGCGATGCTGGCCGATCTGGGCGCTGAGGTGATCAAGATCGAGATGCCGGGATTCGGCGAGGAAGGGCGGCATTTCGCGCCGTTCAAGGACGATCTGAGCACCTATTTCATGCTGCTCAACCGCGGCAAGAAAAGCGTCGCGCTGAACTTGAAGGACGCCGACGGCGTCAAGCTGGCGCGCGAGCTGGCCGCCACCTGCGACGTGGTGGTGGAGAACTTTCGCCCCGGCGTCGCCGCCCGGCTCGGCCTCGACCACGAGACGCTGCGCGGCGACAATCCCAAGCTGGTCTATGCCTCGATTTCCGGCTTCGGCCAGGAGGGGCCGCTCGCCAACTGGCCGGCCTTCGACCTGGTGATCCAGGCGATGAGCGGCCTGATGAGCATCACCGGCGAGCGCGACGGGCGCGCCATGGCGGTCGGCGAGAGCTTTGCCGACGTGGCGACGGGCATGTTTGCCTCGTGGGGCATCCTGGCCGCCCTGTTCGACCGCGAGCGGACGGGCGAGGGCCGCTATCTGGACGTGGCCATGCTCGATTCGGTGTTTTCCATGCTGCTGACCGGTTTGAGCCGCCAGCTCTACACCGGCGCCGATGCGCGGCGTGTCGGCAACCGGCACCCCGAAACCTATCCCGTCGACAGTTTTAGCGCCGCCGATGGCGATTTCGTCCTGGTCGGCTTTTCCGACAGCGCCTTCCGCGCCATCGTCTCGGCCATCGGCCGGCCCGAACTGGCCGATGATCCGCGCTTTTCCGACAACAAGGCGCGCAACGCCCATGAAGGGGAATTGCGCGCGGCGATCGCCGAATGGGCGGCAGGGCGCCCGCGTGCACAAGCCGTCGAGGCCCTGCAGAAGGCCGGCGTGCCGAGCGGGCCGGTCTGGTCGCTGGGCGATGTGGTGGCAAGCCCGCATGCGCAAGCGCGCGGCCTGGTGAGCACTGGCCAGAACGCCGTTCTGGGCGACATTCCGCTGGTGCGGCAGCCGGTGCATTTCCACGGCGCGCCCGCGCCCGAGGCGCAGCGCGCGCCGCTGATCGGTGAAGACACCGACACCGTCCTGACCACTCTGCTCGGCCTGGATGCCGGGCGCATCGCAGATCTGCGCAACAAGAAAGCCATCGCATGACCCGCCACGACAACATCCGCATCATCAAGAGCCCGACCGGCCCCGAGCTGACCGCCAAATCCTGGGCGACCGAAGCGCCGATGCGGCTTTTGATGAACAATCTCGATCCCGACGTCGCCGAGCGGCCGGGCGAACTCGTCGTCTATGGCGGCATCGGCCGGGCGGCGCGCAACTGGGCGTCGTTCGACCGCATCGTCGAGGTGCTGAAGGAGCTGCGCGACGACCAGACGCTGCTGGTGCAGTCGGGCAAGCCGGTCGGCGTGTTCCCGACCCACAAGGGCGCGCCGCGCGTCATCATCGCCAATGGCAATCTGGTGCCGAAATGGGCCAATTGGGAGCATTTCAACGAACTCGACCGCAAGGGGCTGATGATGTACGGCCAGATGACGGCCGGCTCGTGGCTCTATATCGGCTCGCAGGGCATCGTCCAGGGCACCTACGAGACGTTCGGCGAGATCGGCCGCACGCATTTTGGCGGCTCGCTGGCCGGCCGCTGGTTCCTGACGGCGGGGCTGGGCGGCATGGGCGGCGCGCAGCCGCTCGCCGCCACCATGGCCGGCGCCTCGATCATCGCCGTCGAATGCCAGCCCTCGCGCATCGAGTTCCGCCAGCGCACCGGCTATCTGGACAAGGCGGCGGCGACGCTGGACGAGGCGCTGGCGCTGGTCGAGGAGGCGAAGCGGACCGGGGTGCCGGTGTCGGTCGGCCTGCTCGGCAACGCGGCGGAAGTGTTTGCCGAAATCGCCGCGCGCGGCATCGTCCCAGACATGGTGACCGACCAGACCTCGGCGCACGACCCGGTCAACGGCTACCTGCCGATGGGCTGGACGCTGGCCGAGTGGGAAGATCGCCGCGAGCGTGATCCGCAGGCCGTGTCCGAGGCGGCCAAGGAGAGCATGGCGGCCGAGGTGCGCGCCATTCTCGCCTTCAAGGCCAAGGGTTCGGTGGTGCTCGACTACGGCAACAACATCCGCGCCATGGCCAAGGAAAAGGGCGTCGAGGACGCCTTCTCCTATCCGGGCTTCGTCGAGGCCTATGTGCGGCCGCTGTTCTGCCGCGGCAAGGGGCCGTTCCGCTGGGTGGCGCTTTCGGGCGATCCGGACGACATCTACAAGACCGACGCCAAGATCCGCGAACTTCTGCCCGACGACGCGTTCCTGCACAACTGGATCGACAAGGCGCAGAAAAACATCAAGTTCCAGGGGCTTCCGGCGCGAATCTGCTGGATAGGATTGGGTGACCGGCACCGCGTCGGCCTGGCCTTCAACGAAATGGTGGCGCGGGGCGAACTGTCGGCGCCGCTGGTGATCGGCCGCGACCATATGGATTCCGGCTCGGTCGCCAGCCCCAACCGCGAGACGGAGGGCATGCTCGACGGATCCGACGCCGTTTCCGACTGGCCGATCCTCAACGCGCTGTTGAATTCGGCCTGCGGCGCCGACTGGGTGTCGTTCCACCATGGCGGCGGCGTTGGCATGGGCTATTCGCAGCATTCCGGCATCGCGCTTGTGGCCGACGGCACGGCGGAGGCCGCCGAGCGCATCGGCCGCGTCCTGTGGAACGATCCGGCGACCGGCGTCATGCGCCATGCGGACGCCGGCTATGACATCGCCATCGACTGCGCGCGCGAGAACGGGCTGTGGCTGCCGATGCAGGAAGGCTAGCCGCTATTTGCTTTCCCGGCATCCTTCGCTAATCATGCGGTGACGCATGGGAGAGTGCCGGGGGAGGATGCTGGAGGCAATGGCGACCGGACAGGCAGCGTTACGACGGCCGCGCGACAGTGCGGCCAACCCTGGGTTCGGCCCCGAGTTCGGCCCGTGGCTGGCGCAGGCGTCGATCCTGGTGATCGACGACGAGCCGGGCATGCGCAACTTCCTGATGCGCACGCTCGGGCCGCGCTGCAAGCGGCTCGACGAGGCCGCCGATACGGAAGAGGCCTCGAAGAAGCTCGACAAGAACCACTATGACGTGGTCATCCTCGACAACATCATGCCGGGCAAGAACGGCGTCGACTGGCTGGCCGAGCAACGCGCCATCGGCTTCTTCTCCAACGCCATATTGATGACCGCCTATGCCGACCTCGAAACGGCGATCCAGGCGCTGCGTGCCGGCGCGGTCGATTTCGTCCTAAAACCGTTCCGCTCCAACCAGCTCCTGAACGCGGTGGCGCGCTGCCTCGACCAGATGCGCCTGCAGCGCGAGAACACCGTGCTGCGCTACGAGCTGAAATCGACCTCCGATCACGTGCTTTTGCGCGACAAGCTGATCGGTGGCTCGAAGGCGATCAACGATGTGCGCGAGGCGCTCGCCCGTGTCGCGCCGCTGCCGACATCGGTGCTTTTGACCGGCCGCTCGGGCACGGGCAAGGAAGTGGCGGCGCGCTCGCTGCATGCGCTGTCGGAGCGCGCCGACAAGCCATTCGTGCCGGTCAATTGCGCGGCGATCCCGCCGGACATGATCGAGACGGAGCTGTTCGGCCACCTGAAGGGCGCCTTCACCGGGGCGGAATCGGCCCGCGAGGGTTTGTTCATGCACGCGCAGAACGGCACGCTGTTTCTCGACGAGATCGGCGAACTGCCGCTTGCCACGCAAAGCAAATTGCTGCGCGTTCTGGAGGACCGGCGCATCCGCCCTGTCGGCTCCGAGCGCGAGATTCCCGTCGATCTGCGCTTCGTCTTCGCCACCAATGCCGAACTGGAAAAGCAGGTGGAGGCGGGGCGCTTCCGCGCCGATCTTTTTTTCCGCATCAACGTGATGCAGATTCATTTGCCGCCGCTGAAGGACCGCGGCGGCGACGTGCAGGAACTGGCCGACCTGTTCATGCGCAAGCTGTCGCAGCAACTCGGCATGCCACAGGTGGAAATCGGCGCCGCAGCGCGCGCGGCACTCGCCGCCTATGACTGGCCCGGCAATGTGCGCGAATTGCGCAATCTGGTCGAGCGCTCGCTGATTCTCGGCCGCTTCCCCGACGATTTCGGCGGCGGACCGGCGGTACCAGCCGGCACGCGCGGGCAAAGCCTGGCCGACGTGGAGCGGCGGCACATATTGTCGGTCCTGCAGGGCGCCGGCGGCGACCGCGACGCGGCGGCGCGCAAGCTCGGCATCTCGCGCAAGACCATCGACCGCAAATGCGCCGCCTGGAATGCCTGACGACGCGGCGAAACCCGTCGCCAGGAGGCGGGAGGGCTCCGTCCGCTTCCGGCTGCTGGCCATCGCATTGCTGCCGACGCTGGTCATCCTGCCGCTGCTTCTCGGCGTGGCGGTCTACCGCTGGAACGCCAAGTTCGATGCGGCGCTGATCTCCAAGGTCAATGGCGACCTGACCATTGCCCATCAGTATTTCGCCCGCATCCTGGAAAACACCGGCGAGCATCTGACGGCGCTCGGCCAGTCGGTGCGCTTCCGCGACACGGTCGACAGCGCGCCGGGCGCGCTGCCGGCGCTGCTGGAGGAAAACCGCAAGCGGCTCGCTCTCGATTTTCTCTATCTGGCGCGCGCCGATGGCGGTCCGCTCGCCACAGCACCCGCCTTTTCAAGCACGCCGCGCGGCGACTGGCCGATCATTGCCAAGGCGATGCAGGGGGAGGCGTCGACCGGCGTCGACATCTTTTCGGGCGGCGAGCTGGCGGCGATCGCGCCGGCGCTGCTGGAGCGGGCGGAACTGGAGCTGGTGCCCACGCCCAACGCCGTGCCGACCGACCGCGACGCCGAGACGCGCGGCATGGTGGTGCATTCGGCAAGCCCGGTCAGGCTCGCCGACGGCCGCATGGGCGCGCTGGTGGGCGGCATCCTGCTCAACCGCAACCTGGTCTTCATCGACACGATCAACGACCTCGTCTATCGCGAGGCGAGCCTGCCGGAGGGCAGCCAGGGCACGGCGACGCTGTTTCTCGACGATGTGCGCATCAGCACCAATGTGCGCCTGTTCGAGGGGCGCCGGGCGCTCGGCACCCGCGTCTCGGCCGCCGTCCGCTCGGCGGTGCTGGACGAGGGACGGGTCTGGCTCGACAGCGCTTTCGTCGTCAACGACTGGTATATCTCCGCCTACGAGCCGATCACCGACAGTTTCGGCAGGCGCGTCGGCATGCTCTATGTCGGCTTTCTCGAAACGCCGTTCACCCAGGCCAAATACACGACGCTGATCACCATCGCGCTGGCCTTCCTGGCGATCACCGCGCTCAGCGTGCCGATCTTCCTGCGCTGGGCGCGCTCGATCTTCAAGCCGCTGGAGCGCATGGCCGGCACGATCGCCGATGTCGAGGGCGGCGATCTGGGCGCGCGCACGGGGATTTCCGGCGTCGACGACGAGATCGGCCGCGTGGCGCAGCATCTCGATCACCTCCTGGAGCAATTGCAGGAGCGCGACCGGCAATTGCGCGCCTGGAACGAGGAACTGAACGCCCGCGTCGAGGAGCGCACGCGCGAACTGCGGCTCGCCAACCGGCAGCTGGAGGCGACGACGAAGCAGCTCATCATGTCGGAGAAGCTGGCCGCCATCGGCGAGATCACGGCCGGCGTGGCGCATGAAATCAACAATCCGATCGCCGTGATGCAGGGCAATCTGGAAGTGGTGCGCCAGGTGATGGGGGAGCGCGCCGACGAGGCGAAGACCGAGTTTCGCCTGCTCGACGAACAGATTCACCGCATCGGCCAGATCGTCACGAAACTCCTGCAATTCGCCAAGCCGGAGGAATATGCCGGCTTCGTCGAGCGCCACGCGCCGGCCGATGTGATCGCCGATTCGCTGCCGCTGGTGCAGCATCTCCTGAACAAGGCCGAGATTCGTGTCGAGCGCGACGACCGGGCCTCGCGGCTGGTGCTGATGAACCGCACGGAATTGCAGCAGGTGCTGGTCAATCTGATCGTCAACGCCATCCACGCCATGCCCGACGGCGGAACGCTGAGGCTGGCCACCGCCGACCGCGACATGGACGGCGAGGCGGGGCTCGTCATCGAGGTGACCGACACCGGCATCGGCATGAGCGCGGAACTGCTGCGAAAAGTGTTCGACCCGTTCTTCACCACCAAGCGGCAGGACGGCACCGGCCTCGGCCTGTCGATCAGCCAGACGCTGGTCAGCCGCCAGGGCGGAAAGATCGCCGCCGCCAGCGAGCCCGGCAAGGGCACTGTCTTCACGATCTGGCTGCCCGAGGCCACCTGACACCGGACATTCTGTCCGCCAGCCACGGACAAAATGTCCATCTTTCGTCTCCTTCGAACGACAAGTAACTGAAATCGCTCGCAGTGCGATCTGGCATGCGTGTTGCTTCGTGCAAGGCGCGAATGCGGGAGGATTTGGCCGGCACAGGGCGCATCCGGCGATGCCGGTGCGCGGCGGCGTGGAGGACGCTGCCATAGTCGGGCGCGAACGATCCCGGACCGCATAACCAGCTGGACGGCCGCCATGGGGATTTTTCCGGCGGCATGGAGGAGGATTTCATGTCCGTAGCAAGTGACACTTTGGTCGGCGCACCCGCCGGCGGATTACTGGACCGCGAGCGCATCATCGCCCAACCCGGCTTCAACCGCTGGCTCGTGCCGCCGGCCGCGCTGGCGATCCATCTGTGCATCGGCATGGCCTACGGTTTCAGCGTCTTCTGGCTGCCGCTGACCCAGGCGGTCGGCATCACGGAGCGCGTCGCATGCGCCGACATGACGCTGATCTCGGCGCTGTTCACCACCAGCTGCGACTGGCGCGTGTCCGATCTCGGCTGGATCTACACGCTGTTCTTCGTCCTGCTCGGCTCGTCCGCCGCCATCTGGGGCGGCTGGCTGGAAACCGCCGGCCCGCGCAAGGCCGGCGTCGTCGCAGCCTTTTGCTGGTGCGGCGGCATCGCGATCGCCGCACTCGGCGTGATGCTGCATCAATTGTGGTTGATGTGGCTGGGCGCCGGCGTCATCGGCGGCATAGGGCTCGGCCTCGGCTATATCTCGCCCGTATCGACGCTGATCAAATGGTTCCCCGACCGGCGCGGCATGGCGACCGGCATGGCGATCATGGGCTTCGGCGGCGGTGCCATGATTGGCGCGCCTCTGGCCGACATGCTGATGAACATGTTCAAGACGGCCGATTCCGTCGGCGTCTGGCAGACCTTCCTGGTCATGGCGGCGATCTATTTCGTCTTCATGATGGGCGGCGCCTTCGGCTATCGCATCCCGCCCGCCGGCTGGCGGCCGGACGGCTGGACGCCGCCAGAGAAAAGCGCCAGGTCGATGATCACCTCGCGCCACGTGCATCTGCGCGACGCCCACAAGACCAGGCAGTTCTGGCTGATCTGGGCCGTGCTGACGCTGAACGTCTCGGCCGGCATCGGCGTCATCGGCATGGCCTCGCCAATGCTGCAGGAAATCTTCGGCGGCCGGCTGATCGGCCTGCCGGAACTGACCTTCGGCCAGCTCGACGGCTCGCAGAAGACGGCGATCGCGGCGATCGCCGCCGGCTTTGCCGGCCTGCTGTCTCTGTTCAACATCGGCGGGCGCTTCTTCTGGGCCTCGCTGTCGGACAAGATCGGCCGCAAGAACACCTATTACGCCTTCTTCCTGATCGGCATCGTGCTCTACGCGCTGGCACCCTCGGCGGCGCATATGGGCAGCCAGGTGCTGTTCGTCCTGATGTTCGGCATCATCCTGTCCATGTATGGCGGCGGCTTCGCCACCATTCCGGCCTACCTGGCCGATATCTTCGGCACCCAGTTCGTCGGCGCCATCCATGGCCGGCTGCTGACCGCCTGGGCGACCGCCGGCATCATCGGCCCGGTGGTGGTCAACTACATCCGCGAGGCGCAGATCAACGCCGGCATCCCGCGCGAGCAGGTCTACGACTTCACCATGTACATTCTGGCCGGCATGCTGGTCCTCGGCCTGATCTGCAACATGCTGGTCAAGCCGCTTTCCGACAAATGGTACATGTCGGATGAGGAGGTGGCGGCCCTGCAGGCGAAATCGGCGGCCGCAGCAGCAGGCCCCACCGGCTCGTTCGGCATCGGCAAGGGCGGCTTCGACGGCAAGGCGCTCGCCGCCTGGGCCGTGGTCGGCATCCCCATCCTGTGGGGCATCTGGATAACGCTGCAGAAGACCGCGGCTCTGTTCTAGCAACAGGGCTTGTGCAGCGGTGCCCTCCGGCGTGAGCCCCGCCGGAGGGCAGAATGTTTTTCAGTGTTGGCGAGGGTCGGCTGTTCAGGCATGGATCCTCGGGTCAAGCCCGAGGATGACGAACCGTGGAAAGGGCGCTGCAACGCGCTGAACCTGGTGATTGACATCACGCCTCTGTCTCTCGTCATCCTCGGGCCCCGACCCGAGGAACCATGCCTGAACGCCCGATCCCGAAACCGTCAGCCGGCGGCGTCCTTCACATAGGCGGCGATGTCGGCATGGGTGGCGAACCAGACGTCGTCATGCGCCTTGATGTGGGCGATCAGCTCCTCGAGGATGAAGATGCGCGAGCGGTAGCCGCTGACATGCGGGTGCATGGTGAGCAGAAACAGACCGCCCTCGGCATAGGCGCGGTCGAACTCGCGCTTGAAGATGTCGAGCACGTCCGTCGGCGGTGTGTAGGGACGCAGCGCCTGGAACCGGTTCATGTTGAAATAGACCGCGTCGTCGCGAATCCATTCCACCGGCAGTTCGACGATGCCGGTCGGCTGGCCTTCCTCGACGATCTCGTAAGGGTCGTCGTCGGCCATCAGCGAGCTGTCGTAGAGCAGGCCGAGCTCGCGCTCGATCTGCAGGGTGACGTCGGAAAAATCCCACGACGGCGTGCGCATGCCGACGGGGCGGACGCCGGTGATCTTCTCCAGCGTGTCGGCGGCGCGCAGATGCAGCTCGCGCTCCTTGTCGGCCGGCACCTTGGTGTTGAGCTCATGGATCCAGCCATGCAGCGCCACCTCGTGCCCCTCGGCCACCAGGCCGCGCTGTTCGTCGGGATAGAGCAGGGCGCAGACGGCGGGCACGAAGAAGCTCGCCTTGACGCCGTTGCGCGCCAGCACGTCGCGGATGCGCGGCACGCCGACGCGATTGCCGTACTGGCCCTGCGACAGGCGGCCGATGGATTGTCCGCCGTCGCGCAGCTCGTTGGTCTCGTGATCGCTGTCGAAGGACAGCGCCACGGCACAGCGCGCGCCGTCCTTCCAGCGCGCCGGCTTCAGCGAGCGGCCCGCCCGCACCTTGTCGACCTTGGCGCGCCAGACGTCCTCGCTCCACTCCCACGGTTCCATGTCTCTCTCCGATTGGATGATGAAAAGGGTTTCAGCCGGCGCTTAGTGGTCTGACCGAAACGAATGGTTCCCATCCGTTTCGATAAGTCAGCCCACAAGCTATTGATCTGGTGGGGCGATTTGTCCTGACAGATGGATACCATCTGTCAGGATCGCACCACTTGCGAAAGCCGCGACCAGATGGCAGGCGGCGCGGCGGCCGGGCAGGGTCGTCACAAGCGGCGGGCGTTCGCTCAGGCAGCGCTCGACGGCAACCGGACAGCGGGCATGGAAATGGCAACCGGCCGGCGGGTTTTGCGGCGAGGGCAGCTCGCCCTCGATGGGCTTGAAGACCACCGCGACCTCGTCGTCGATCTCCAGCTTCGGCACGCTGTCGAGCAGCGCCCTGGTGTAGGGGTGCTGCGGATCGTCATAGACCGCCGCCGTGGCGCCTTCCTCGACGATGCGGCCGAGATACATGATCGCCACGCGGTCGCAGAGATGGCGCACGACCGACAGATCATGCGAGATGAACAGAAGCGTCAGATTGAGTTCGCGGCGCAACTTCATGAGAAGATTGATGATCTGCGCCTGGATCGAGACGTCGAGCGAGGCCACGGGTTCGTCGCAGACGATCAGGTCCGGCTGCATGGCCAGCGCCCGCGCAATGGCGATGCGCTGGCGCTGGCCGCCGGAGAACTGGTGCGGATAGCGCGAGGCGAAATCGGGATCGAGGCCGACCGCCTCCAGCCAGCGGCGGGTATAGGCGGCGGCGTCCGCCCGCGTCGTCAACCCGTGGGCGATGGGGCCTTCCGAGACCGTGTCGGCGATGCGCATGCGCGGATCGAGCGAGGCGAACGGATCCTGGAACACCATCTGCACGCGCGTCGTGATCTTGCGCGGCCGGCTGCCGCCGGACATGACCGGCGCGCCGTCGAGCAGGACGCTGCCTTCGGTCGGCACATGGATGCCGGCGATCATGCGCCCGAGGGTCGACTTGCCGCAGCCG
This sequence comes from Nitratireductor soli, assembly GCF_001050155.1. Lineage (GTDB taxonomy): Bacteria > Pseudomonadota > Alphaproteobacteria > Rhizobiales > Rhizobiaceae > Nitratireductor > Nitratireductor soli. The sequence goes on along the minus strand of NZ_LFVY01000005.1, from coordinate 275,927 downwards.
GATTCGCCGACCAGGCCGAGCACTTCGCCGCGCTGGATGGTGAGGTCGACGCCATCGACGGCATGAACCGTGCGCGGCGGCTTCTGCGCGCCGAGCCAGGTGGCGATCCTGTCGCCGAGATTGACGGCGGGCGAGAAGCGCTTGGCGGCGCGGTCGACGGTCAGAAAGGCGCTCATGCCGCACTCCTTTGCGTCTCGGGATGGTGGCAGCGATAGGTGCGGTCCATGGCGACGCTTTCGACGGGCACCGCCTTGCAAAGATCGTCGGCGCGCGGGCAGCGCGGCGCGAAGGCGCAGCCTTGCGGCAGATTGAGAAGCGACGGCGTGGTGCCGGGGATCTGGCGCAGTTCCTCACCGGGCCGGGTGCGCGAGGGAAGCGAATCGAGCAGCCCCTGCGTGTAGGGATGGCGCGGATCGCGCAGCACGGCGCCGACCGGTCCCGATTCGACGATGCGGCCCGCATACATGACGGCGATGCGGTCGGCTATGGAGGAGACGGTGGCGAGATCATGGCTGATCCAGATCATCGCCATGCCGATCTCGTCGACCAGCATCTTCATTTCGGTCAGGATCTGCGCCTGGATGGAGACGTCGAGCGCCGTCGTCGGTTCGTCGGCGATGATGATCTTCGGCCGGTGCAACAGGGCGATGGCGATCGCCACGCGCTGGCGCATGCCGCCGGAGAACTGGTGCGGATAGGCATCGAGCCGGCTCTCGGGCGCCGGGATGCCGACGCGGGCGAGCACCGCGACCGAGCGGGCACGGGCGGCGGCCTTCGACACGCGCTCATGCGCCGCGATGGCCAGCCGCATCTGCGTGGCGATGCTGAGCAGCGGATTGAGTGTCATCATCGGGTCCTGGAAGACCATGGCGATCTCCTTGCCGCGGATGCGGCGCAAATCGCTGGTCGGCAGGCCGACGAGATCGCGGCCTTCATAGCGCACCGAACCCTCGACGATGCGGCCGGGCTCGTCCACCAGGCCGATCAGCGAGAAGCCGGTGACGCTCTTGCCGGAACCGGATTCGCCGACCAGGCCGAGCACTTCGCCGCGCTCCAGCCTGAAGGAGACGCCGTCGACGGCCTTGGCGACACCGGAGGCGGTGGGAAACTGGGTTTTCAGCCCCGAAACTTCGAGCAGCGGCGCGGTCATCGTTTCAGCCTCGGATTGAGTTGGTCGCGCACCTGGTCGCCGACCAGGTTGATCGACACGATGAGGATGATCAGCGCGACGCCCGGATAGATGGAAATCCAGTAGCGGCCCGACAGGAGATACTGGAAGCCGTTGGCGATCAGCATGCCGAGCGACGGTTCCGTGGGTGGCAGGCCGACGCCGAGGAAGGACAGCGTCGCCTCGAGCGCGATGGCGCTGGCCACCTGCACGGTGGCGACGACGATCAGCGGCGGCAGCGAATTGGGCAGGATGTGGCGCAGCACCACGCGCCGCGCGCTGAGCGGCGTCGACAGCGCCGCCTCGACGTAATCCTTGTGCCGTTCGGCCGACGCCGCGCCATGCGCCGTGCGGGCGAAATAGGCGTATTGGGCGAAGACCAGCGCCATGATGAGCTGCCAGGCGCCCTGGCCGAGCATGGCGGCGATGACGAAGGCCAGAAGGATCGCCGGGAAGGACAATTGCAGGTCGATGACGCGCATGATGATCGCCTCGAACCGGCCGCCGAGATAGGCCGCCGACGTGCCGACCACGGCGCCGACTGAGAAGGCGATGGTGCCGGCGAGCAGGCCCATCTGCAGCGAGATGCGCAACCCGTAGAGGATGGCCGACAGGAGGTCGCGGCCTTGCGAATCCGTGCCGAGCACATGCAGCATGCCGGTGGTGCCGACATAGCCGGGCGGCCGGCGCGCATCACGCAGGACCAGATTGGCGAGATCGTAGGGATCCTGCGGCGCGACCAGCGGCGCGAAGATCGCCAGCACCGCGATGACGAGCACGACGAGGGCGGCAAGCGTTGCCGTCCTGTTGCGGGCGAACTCCTGGAAGAAGCGGCCCAGGAAGCTGTTCTTCGAGATCATGCCCGCGCCCTCCGCAGCCGTGGGTCGAGCAGCGCGTAGGTGAGGTCGACGAAGAAGTTGATCAGCACGAAGAGCAGCGCGACGAGCATCAGATAGGCGACCATGACCGGCCGGTCGAGCGAGGTGATGCTGTCGATGATCAATTTGCCGAGGCCGGGCCAGGAGAAGATGGTTTCGGTGACGACGGCGAAGGCCAGCGTCGAGCCGAGCTCCAGGCCGAAGATCGTCACCAGCGGGATGGCGATCAGCCGCAGCACGTGGCGCACCAGAACCGTGCCTTCGGAAAGGCCGGCGGCGCGGGCGAACTTGATCGTGTCGGTCAGCATGATCTCGCGCGTGCCGGCGCGCGCCAGCCGGATCATCATGGCGAACTTGAACAGGGCCAGGTTGATTGCCGGCAGGAGCATGTGTTTTAGCCCGTCGCCGGTGAGAAAACTCCATTGAATGCCGAACAGGGAAGCCGTTTCGCCGCGTCCGCCGGCCGGCAGCCAGCCGAGCTGCACGGCAAACGTCATGATCAGCACCAGACCGATCCAGAAGCTGGGAACGGAAAAGCCGAGGATCGACAGGCCCATGATGATCTTGGCAGCGGGGCTTTCGTGCCGGTAGCCGGCATACATGCCGAGCGGGATGCCGATCAGGCTGGCGCCGACGACGGCGAACAGCACCAGTTCCAGCGTCGCCGGCAGGCGCGACAGGATGAGCTGCGTGACCGGCATGTTGTAGACGAATGACTGGCCGAAATCGCCGTGCAGCATGCGGCCGAAAAAGGTGAAATATTGCCGCCAGAGCGGCTGGTCGAGCCCGTATTGGGCGATCACCTGGGCGCGGATGTCCTGCGTCGCGTCGGGCGAGATCAGGACGTCGATCGGATTGCCGACCGCGAAGACGCCGCAGAAGACCAGCACCGACATGGCGAGGATGACGATCCCCGCCTGCCACAAGCGCTGAATGATGAAGCCGAGCATGTGTTTGCCGTTCCCCTCAGTTTCTTATTGTCTCGTCAGTCCCAGTCATTCTCCAGAAGCGCGCGGGTTTCAGAGACGGCAACCTCCCAGATGGCCGTCATGTCCGCGTCCGGGCGCTGGTAGAGCCCGTGGTAATTGCCGTCGCCGAGCAGCGCCCGCTTGCGCCCGGCGTCGAGGCGGGCAAGCCTTGCATAGTCGATCTGCGGTTTGCGTGCCTCCGGCATGGCAATGCCGGCGAGCCGCGTCCAGGGAAAATTCTCCATCCACGAGGCGTGCGAGGCGGCCGGGTCGGTGGCCTGCACCTTGGCCCAGACTTTTGGCGCGCGCCACCAGTCGTGGAACTTGACCATCGTGTCGCGGTGGGCGTTCAGCCATTCGGAAACGAGGGCTGTGACCGGCGTGTTGCCGCCATGGCCGTTGACGATGAGGATGCGGCGGAAACCGGAGCGGTGCAAGCTGTCGAGCATGTCCTCGACCAGCGCGGCATAGGTCGACAGGCGCAGCGACACGGTGCCCGGATAGTCGGCGAAGCTGGATGCGAGACCGTAGGGCATCACCGGAAACACCGGCACGCCGGACGGTTCGGCGGCATCGACGGAAACGCGCTCGGCGAGGATCATGTCGACGGCCAGGCTCAGATAGGCGTGCTGCTCGACGCTGCCCAGCGGCAGGATGCAGCGGTCGTCCTTTGCCGCCCGTTCCTCAACCTGCATCCAGTTCATCTCGGCAATGCGCATCGGGCACCTGTTTCTTCATCGTGAAAGGGCGTGGCCAGTGGGTGGCCAGAAACTCGACATTAGTCTCATATGGGACAATAAAAAGATATTGACGATGACAATTGGTTGCGTCAAGTTCCATATGGAACAAAACTGCGAAAGGAAATTTCGTGGAAGACCGATGGGAGAGGGGCGTCGCCGCGCACGGGTTCACCGACCCGGCCATGGGCGGCGGGCTGACCGACGACGCCGCGCGCGCGGTGGACGATCTGGTCGGCGTCAAGCTGTGGGAGAACCCGTGCTGGTTCTCGTTCCGGCTGAATTACCTGGCCCTCGGCTTCAACATCCCTGTCTATAGCTGGACCGAGAAGCACCATGGGCTGGCGCGCCCGGAATTCGTCGTGCTCTATTCGATCGGCCTGAAGGGCGGCATCGCCGCGCGCGACATCTGCTCGTCTTCGGGCTTTCCGCGCAACACGATCAGCCGCGCGGTGCAGAAGCTTTTGGACAAGGGCATCATCCTGCGCGAGGTCGCGCCAGACGACCAGCGCAGCTTCGTCCTCCATTTGACGCAAAAGGGACGGAAAATCTTCGACGACACGCTTCTGCCGATGGTCGAGCGGGAACAGGTGCTTCTCGCCAGATTGACCCAGGCCGAGCGCCTGATGCTCTCCGAGCTTCTGGCGAAAATGGTCGTCGATTCCAAGAACTGGCCAACCAGCATCGATCCAGAGGAGTAGAGTGATGAAATTCCAGACGCAGTTCCGCGCGGCGACCCTTGCCGCCGTTTTGATGACCGGCGTGTCCGGCTATGCCATGGCGGAGGACCTGACCATCGGCGTGCGCGCCGGCCCGCTGTCCGTCGACCCGCATTTCACCGCCGCCGGCACCCACGCCGAGGCGATGAAGCACATCTATGACACGCTGGTGAAATCCGGCAACAATCTGGAGCTTGAGCCCGGCCTTGCCGAAAGCTGGACGGCGGTCGACGAGACGACCTGGGAATTCAAGCTGCGCCAGGGCGTAAAATTCCATGACGGCTCGGATTTCACCGCCGAGGACGTCAAGTTCTCCATCGAACGCATTCCCAATGTGGCCGGCCCGAATCCGACGACGATCTATGTGCGCCGCGTGCAGTCGGTCGAGATCGTCGATCCCTACACGATCCGCGTCAAGACGGACGGTCCGGCGCCGACGCTGCCCAACGACTTCATCCGCCTGTTCGTCGTCTCGCACACCGCAGCCGCCGACTATTCCACGCAGGAGACGGCGAATGACGGCTTCAACACCGGCAAGGCCGCCATCGGCACCGGTCCCTACAAATTCGTCTCCTGGACGCCGAAGGAAGAGCTGGTCCTGGAAAAATTCGACGGCTATTGGGGCGGCGCCGAACCTTGGGACAAGGTCGTCCGCAAGGAGATCCCCAACGATGCCGCGCGTGTCGCCCAGTTGAAGGCCGGCCAGATCGACATCATTGCCCGCGTGCCATCCGCCGACGTGCCTGTGCTGGAGCGCGACGGCGCGCTGACGGTGACCAAGCAGAACAGCGTCTACCTGTTCAACGTCGAGTTCGACTTCCGCGACGACACACCGCAGATCACGGCAAAGGACGGTTCGAAGCTCGACAAGAATCCGTTCCAGGACCCGCGCGTGCGTGAGGCGATCGACCTGGCCATCGACCGCGAGACGATCACCGAGATCGCCATGGAGACCATGGGAACGGCGCAGAGCCAGCTCGTGACGCCGAACATTTTCGGCTACAACGAGGCGGTCGAGGTTCCCGGCTACGACGTCGAAAAGGCCAAGGCGCTGATGGCTGAGGCCGGCTATCCGGACGGTTTCACCGTCACCTTCTCCTTCACCAACGACCGCCTGCCGGGCGACAAGGACGTCGGCACGACGATCGCCCAGATGCTGGCCGGCATCAACGTCAAGGCCGAGGCAAACGCGGCGCCAGGCGCCGTGTTCTTCCCCGCCAAGACGCGCGGCGAATACTCGATGACCATGTCCGGCTGGGGCACGCTGACCGGCGAGGCGAACTACACGCTGTCGTCGCTGGTTCACACCAACGATCCCGAGACCAAGATGGGCGCGTTCAACGTGCGCGGCTACTCCAACCCGGAGATGGACAAGCTGATCGAGGACGCGGCGACCGAGATGGACGAGGCCAAGCGGCGCACGCTGCTGGAGGAGGCCAACGCGCTGGTTTCCACCGACCGGCCGAACCTGCCGATCGCCTCGATCGTCACCGCCTGGGCGATGAAGAAGAACTTCTCCATCGTGCCGCGTTCCGACGAGGACACGCTGGCCATGAACATCCGTCCGGCTCAGTAGTTTTCGGCGCGCGGCCTCCCTTGCGCGCGGGCAATCTTCGGAGCGCATCCGCCTCTGGTCACAACACCCAACGTCTCCAGAGCATTTTGGCTCCAGCCCGGCCGTTCAGCGGTCGGGCGTCTTTTTTGAAAAGGATTGATGATGAACCCTGTAGCATTGGCGATCCATGGCGGCTGTGGCGTGATGGCCAAGCTCGACCTCAGTGAAGAGGAATGGCAGGCCGCGCGCGCCGATCTGGCGTCATCGTTGAGGGCCGGCTGGGCGGTGCTGGCCAAGGGCGGCACGGCGCTCGACGCGGTCGAGGTGGCGGTCGTCGTCATGGAGGATTCGCCCCATTTCAACGCCGGCTATGGCGCGGCGCTGAACGAGAATGCCGAACATGAGCTCGACGCCTCGATCATGGACGGGTCGAACTTCGATGCCGGCGCCATCTGTGCGGCAAGCCGCATCAGGAACCCGGTCAAGGCGGCGCGCGCCGTGATGGAACGGAGCGGCGCGGTGCTCCTGACGGGGCCGGCCGCCGACCGTTTTGCCGAACGCAGCGGGCTCGACATCGTCGCCGCCGACTATTTCACCACCGAACGACGGCAAAAGGCGCTCGCCGCCATGAAGGCGCATGCCAGGACCGGCACCTACGCCGCCGCCTCCGAGGCCGAGAAACACGGCACGGTCGGCGCGGTGGCGCTCGACCGGGCGGGGCATCTGGCCGCCGCCACCTCGACCGGCGGCTACAACAACAAGCCGCAGGGGCGCGTCGGCGATTCGCCGATCATCGGCGCCGGCACTTACGCGCGCGACGGCGTCTGCGCGGTTTCCGGCACAGGGCAGGGCGAGTTCTTCATCCGCCATGTGGTCGGCCACGAGATCGCCAGCCGCATCGCCTATCTGGGCGAGACGCTGGAGACGGCCTCGCACAAGGTTATCCGCGACGATCTGAAATCCTACGGCATCGGCGCGGGTGCCGTGGCCGTCGACGGCAGCGGCAATGTCAGCGCGCCCTACAACACCGACGGCATGTTCCGCGGCTGGGTGACGCGCGATGGCAAGCTGCATGTGGCAAGCCATGGCGAGGTGTTTTTCGTCGAGACGCTGGAAGTGCCCGGGGCGCCCGGGGCATGAGCGAACCGATCCTGATCTGGGGCGCCGGGGCCATCGGCGGCGCGCTCGGCGCCTTCTGGGCGCGCGCCGGCCATGATGTGCTGATGGTCGATGTGGTCGCCGAGCATGTCGCGGCGATCCGCACCGAGGGCCTGTCCATCGAGGGGCCGGTGGCCGAATTCCGCCAGAAGACCGCCGCCGCGATACCCGATGAACTGACCGGCACGTTCAGCCGCGTCGTGCTGGCCGTCAAGGCGCAGCATACGGCGGACGCCTGCCGCATGCTGCTGCCGCACCTGGCCGGGGACGGTTTCGTGCTGTCGGCCCAGAACGGCCTCAACGAACTGGTGATTGCCTCCATCGTCGGGCAGCAGCGCACCATGGGCGCCTTCGTCAATTTCGGCGCCGACTGGATTGCGCCCGGCCGCATCCTCTACGGCAATCGCGGCGCGGTGGTGGTCGGCGAGATCGACGGGTCGATCCGCGAGCGGACCCGCGCCATGCACGAACTGCTGACCGCCTTCGATGCCGACGCGGTGTTGACCGACGACATCTGGGGCTATCTGTGGGGCAAACTCGCCTATGGGGCGATGCTGTTCGCCACGGCGCTCAACAACGACACCATGGCGGAGAATTTCGCCGACCCCGGACGGTTTGCCGTCTTCGACCGGCTGGCGCGTGAGGTTTACCGCGTGGCGGCGGCGCGCCAGGTGATGCCGCGCGGCTTCAACGGCTTCGAACCGGCTGCGTTCGCCGCCGATGCCCCGGAGAGTGGCGCGCGCCGCTCGATTGCCGATCTTGCCGAATTCAACCGCCACACGGCGAAGACCCATTCGGGCATCTGGCGCGATCTGGCCGTGCGCAAGCGGCGCACCGAGGCCGACGCGCAACTCGGCATCATCGGCGATCTCGGCCGCGAGGCGGGGATCGAAACGCCGATGCTTGCCCGACTGGTCGAACTGATCCATGGGATCGAGGACGGCCGGCTCCGGCAGGGACCGGAAACCTTCGCCATGCTTGCCCAAACGGCCGCCATGCGCTGACGGGACTTGTCGGCGCCGGTGGCCGTGTTTATGTCGGTGCGTGGCGGGCCCGGCGCCCGAGTGACCGGAGATGGAACGCTGGACGAGCACATCATCATCATCGGCGCGGGGCATGGCGGGGTGCAGGCCGCCACCAGCTTGCGCGAGGAGGGGTATCAGGGCGCACTGACGCTTGTCTCGGCGGACCCGGAACTGCCCTACCACAAGCCGCCCCTGTCTAAGACGTTCCTGAAAGCGCAGGACGCCGCACCGCAGATCCTCAAGGCGCAGATGTTCTACGATGCGCAGAACATAGCCCTGCGCCTGGGATCGACGGTGGCCTCGATCGATCCGACCGCGCGCACACTGACGCTGGAGGACGGGGCCACGCTCGCCTGGTCAAAGCTGCTTCTGGCGACCGGCGCGCGGCCGCGCCGCCTGGCCGTTCCAGGCAGCGAACTGGACGGCGTCTTCTATCTGCGTGAGTGCGCCGATGCCCGCCTGTTGCGCGAGCGGACGGCGGCGGCCGGCGACGTGGTGGTGATCGGCGGCGGCTTCATCGGCCTTGAAGTGGCCGCGACCATGGCAATGTCCGGCAAGCGGGTGACGGTCGTCGAGGCGGCCGACCGGCTGCTCGGCCGCGCCGTTTCCGCCCCGGTCTCCTCGCACATGCGCGCTTACCATGAGGGCCTGGGCATTCGCGTCCTGACCCGGACCGGTGTTCGCCAGATCAGCGGCCAGGACGGCGACCAGGACGGCGGGGTGAGGGCGGTGGTCACCGATGCGGGCGAGGCGATCCCCGCCGATGCCGTGCTCGTCGGGATCGGCGCCGAACCCGACACAAGGCTGGCCGAGGCCGCCGGCATCCTCTGCGACAACGGCATTCGGGTCGACGCGGCGTGCCGCACCAGCGCGCCCGGCATTTTCGCCATCGGCGACTGTGTGTCCTTCCCGCACCAGGCTTCCGGGCGCGTGCTGCGGCTCGAATCCGTGCAGAACGCCACCGACCAGGCGCGTTGCGCGGCAAAGGCGATGCTCGGCCGGCCGGCCGATTTCGACGCCGTCGCTTGGTTCTGGTCCGACCAGGGCGAACGCAAGCTGCAGATGGCCGGCCTTGCCTTCGACATCGACCGCCAGGTGCTGTCCGGCGACCTGGATGCCGGCGCCTTCGCCGTGTTCCTGTTTTCCGGCGAGCGGCTGGTGGCGCTGGAAACGGTCAACCGGCCGGGCGAGCACATGCTGGGCAGGCGCATGCTGGCGGCGGGCTTTTCGCCCACCGATGCCCAGATCGCCGAGGGTCCGGCGGCGCTGAAGGCCGCGCTGGCTGCGCACGGAATGTCTCCGTAGCATTACAGTTACGACTTACACCGCGTTCCGTCACACCCCCTCTGCCCTGCCGGGCAGAGGGGGGTGTGTGACGAAGCGCCAGCGTGAAAAGCAACTGTAGAGCTAGGCGTATTCGAATGGTGGGATTGACACAATTGCCCCTCAGGACTAGCTTTTCGACAAACCGATGACGGTTTCACGCGCGGCAATGTAGCCGGCAAAAATTCGCAGGCGAAAAGGCCTCCCGATGCCTCTGGAAACAGAGACGTGGGGAGGCTTTTTCTTTTGCGCGCAAATAAATGCCGCCACGCCGGCCCCAGAAGGGCGAACGGCGGGCCGCAACCAAGCAAAAAAAAGCGAGTGAGGGGCTGACGATGAGCAAGACACGCAATGAGGCCGAAGCCTTCGACGAGGTGGATCACGTCCTTGGCGAAGAATACGAACACGAGCCGGTGCCGCTGGCAGCGCGGCGCAGCACATTTTCCGTCACCACCGTGTGGATCGGCTTCCCGATGATCATCACGGGCGCCATGACCGGCTCCATCCTGGTGCTCGGCATGGGCTTCACCAATGCCCTGTGGGCGATGGTGCTCGGCAACATCATCATGTTCGCCTATGTCGCCGCGCTCGGCATACTCGGCACAAATCGCGGCATGAACTTCGCGCTGCTGGCCAGCGTCGTCTTCGGCCGCAAGGGCTACATGCTGGCGTCCGGCCTGCTGTCGACGCTGCTGCTCGGCTGGTACGCGGTGCAGACCGGCATCACCGGGGCGCTGATCAGTTCCGCCTATGATCTGAACTATGTGGCGATGACCATCGTCGCCGGGCTGCTCTACATCGGCATCACCTTCGTCGGCGTGCACGGGCTGCACCTGATCGGCCTGGTCTCGGTGCCGCTGTTCGTCGTGCTCGGCGGCTGGGTGGTCTTCGATTCGGCCTCGACCACCACCTGGGAGGCGATCTTCGCCTATCCCGGCAACAATGGCGCGGCCTCCATGTCGATGGGCGTCGGCCTGACCGTGGTGATCGCCCTGTTCATCGATGCCGGCACGGTTTCGGCGGACTTCAACCGCTGGGCGAAGGACACGAAAAGCTCGCTCATCGCCACCTTCAGCGCCTTCCCCTTCGCCAATCTCTGCGCCATGCTGGTCGGCGGCATCATGACGGCGGCACTGGCCGTGCCGGACGCCAACCCGTTCGGCGCCGACAACATGTTCGGCTACATGAACGCCAAGCAGGCGACGTTCCTGAGCCTGCTCGCCTTCCTGTTCCTCTACTGCAATCTCGGCTCGGTCTGCGCGCACTGCCTGTACAACGCCGCCACCGGCTGGTCGCGCATCCTCAACAGCCGCATGCGCGTCCTGGCCGTCGTGCTGGGCGCCATCGGCATCGCGGTTGCCGCCGGCAATGTCTGGGCCTTCTTCATCCAGTGGCTGTCGCTGCTCGGCATCCTGGTGCCGCCGATCGGCGCCATCATCCTGGTCGACCAGTACATCCACCGCCGCAACGCCGCGATCGACCGCGACTGGCGCCCGTCGGCCTTCCTCGCCTGGGGCATCGGCTCGCTGGTGGCCGTCATCGTCGAGTTCTACGCGCCGCATCTGTCGACGGCGATCTCCGCCGGGCTTGCCGGGGGCATCGCCTACGCGGTCATCAACCGGGCGCCGGTGGCGGCCCGCGCCGGCGTATAGCATAAAGAGCGGGGCCGTCTTCGGGCGGCCCTCGCACCTGATCTCGTTCAACTGGAGGATTGCCGGCCATGGCCGACCATGAAATTTACGATCTGGGTGATTTCACGCTGCAGAGCGGCGCCACGCTGCGCGACTGCAAGCTGGCCTACAAGAGCTTTGGCAAGCTCAACGCCAAACGCGACAACGTCATCGTCTATCCGACCTGGTATTCGGGCCAGCATGTCGACAATGAATGGCTGGTCGGCAAGGGCATGGCGCTCGACCCGGACCAATATTTCATCGTCATCCCGAACATGCTCGGCAACGGCCTGTCCTCCTCGCCGTCGAACACGCCCGAGCCCTACAACGCATCGCGTTTTCCCAATGTCACGGCCTATGACAACGTTCGCGCCCAGCACCAGCTGATGACGAAGAAATTCGGTGTCGAGACCATCAAGCTGGTGACCGGCTGGTCGATGGGGGCGCTGCAGACCTTCCACTGGGGGGCGATGTTCCCCGACATGGTCGAGCGCATCGCGCCGTTCTGCGGCTCGGCCAAGTGCTCGCGGCACAATTTCGTCTTCCTCGAAGGCGTCAAGGCGGCGCTGACGGCCGACGCCGCCTTCAAGGAGGGCTGGTACGAGAAGAAGCCGGAGCGGGGCCTGCGCGCCATGGCCCGCGTCTATGCCGGCTGGGGCTTTTCGCAGACCTTCTACCGCCAGGAACTGGACCTGAAGACGCTCGGCTATTCCTCGCTCGAGGATTTCCTGGTGGCGTTCTGGGAGGGCTTCTTCCTGCCGAAGGATGCCAACAACCTGCTCACCATGCTGTGGACCTGGCAGAACGGCGACATCAGCGCCAACACGCTTTACGGCGGGGACCTCAAAAAAGCGCTCGGCGCAATCAAGGCGAAGGCCTATGTTATGCCGGGACGGACGGATCTGTATTTTCCGCCCGAAGACAGCGAGATCGAAGTGTCGCACATGCCGAACGCGACGTTGATCCCGATCGAATCCGTCTGGGGGCATTTTGCCGGCGGTCCGGGCACGAGCCCGGTCGACGTCAAGTTCCTGGACGACAAGCTCAAGGAGCTTTTGGCGAGCGACGCATAAAACAACAAAGCGTCGTTTGTCGGGACGGGCCGCGCCGGGGAACGCGCGGCCGGGGTAGAAATGGGAGAGTGTGAGTTGACACGATCAAGCAACACTTCCGAACCGTGGCGTGTCGGCGTTCTTTTCTCGCGCAGCGGCTTCATGGCCGTGATCGAGGAAACCCAACTCCGGGGAACGCTGACCGCCATCGATGAAATCAACGACAAGGGTGGCATCAACGGCCGGCCGGTCGAGCCGATCGTCTATGATCCGGGATCGGATTCACGGTCTTACGGATTGTACGCCAAGAAGCTGATGGTCGAGGACGGCGTCAGCACCATCTTCGGCTGTTACACCTCGTCGAGCCGCAAGGCGGTTCTGCCGGTGGTCGAGCGGCTGGACGGCCTGTTATGGTATCCGACGCTCTACGAAGGCTTCGAGTTCTCCTCCAACGTCATCTACACCGGCGCGACGCCGAACCAGAACAGCGTCCAGCTCTGCCGCACGCTGATGGAGCTTTACGGCACGCGCTTCTACTTCGTCGGATCCGACTACATCTATCCGCGCGAATCCAACCGCATCATGCGCGAACTGATCCGCCATTCGGGCGGCAGCGTCGTCGGCGAAAGCTATGTTCGGCTGGGCGCCGAGCGCAGCGCCTTCACGCCGGTCATGCGCGACATAAAACAGGTCAGGCCCGACGTCATCTTCTCGACGGTCGTCGGCGAGGCGACGACCTTTCTCTACCAGGCCTACGCCGATATGGGGCTCGACCCGAAGGTGACGCCGATCGCCAGCCTGACGACCTCCGAGGCCGAGGTGCGCGCCATGGGCTTCGACGTCGGCGAGGGGCACCTGACGGCGGCGCCCTATTTCCAGGGTGTCGGCAACGACAGCAACACCACCTTCGTCAACCGCTACAAGAAGCGCTACGGCGACGACGAGCCGACCAATATGTGCCTGGAAGCATCGTATTTTCAGGTCAATGTGTTCGCCAAGACGCTGGAAAAGACCAACTCGATGGAGACCAATCTCATGCGCGACAGCGTCATGGGGTCGGAATTCGACGCGCCGCAGGGCGGCGTGTCGATCAACCCGGTCTGGGGACACGCGGATCTGTGGACGCGCATCGGCCGCGCCAACCGGCAGGGACAGTTCGACATCGTCTATGAATCGCCCTCCAGCGTGAAGGCGGACCCTTATCTGCTCGGGTATGGCCGATGCCTCGAATACAGTTGACCAGAAGCCCGGGTATCATCGGGCCAAGAGAAAAGATGCTCAACATGGCAAGACACGATCACGCCCAGGGCAAGCGTGGCCCATCGCAGAAGCCGGTCGGCCGGCCCGGCCAGCAGAATGTCCAGGCTCAGCAGAAAAGCTTCTGGGACCTCAACGTGGCCGTCATCGCCCAGCGCGACGACGATGGCGAGCGTTTGATGCGCGAATTGCAGCGCCTGCGCTGCAATGTGCGCCACATATGGCCGATGCCGCCGCAGATTCCGGTTCAGTTCGACCTGGTGTTCTGCGCGCTGACGGAAGACCTGCCGCAGCGCATTCCCTGGATCCCCGGCGAGCCGGAGGCGGCATTGGTGGTGATCGACTGCGGCGAGGGGGAACTCGACCTGCAGCTGATCCACAATTGCGCCGCCCACGGCGTCATGCATTATCCGGCAACGCCGCGCTCGACGCAGACCTGCGTCGCGCTGGCGCGCGGACATTTCCTGTACGAGAAGCGCCTGCGCGGCCGGATCGACAAGCTCGACGAGAATCTGCGCACCATGCGCAGCGTCGAACGGGCGAAATCCCTGCTCATCCGCATGAAGGACGTGACGGAGGAGGAGGCCTACAACTATCTGCGCCGCCAGGCGATGGAGCGGCGGGTGACCATTGGCGCGGTGGCCAATGCGATCATTGACTCGCACGAACTTCTTAGCTAGCTTTTTGAGGCTATTCGCGGCAACGATGCCGCGCACATACGGGTAACGAGACCCCACGGATTTCGCGCGAGCGGGACGTGGGGTTTTTTGTTGCCTGAACCAAAGTGAAGGTGCTTGCGGCGAGGTTGCCGCAACAAACAATCAGAGGCGACGAAGCCCCGAAACGAGCTGCCGCGAGGCGGCGCGTTTCGGGGCTTTTTTATTTTCAGGGAGCGACAAAGGTGACAACCAATCGGCGTAAGTTTCTTCAAGGCACGGCGGCGCTCGGCGCGGCCTCTCTCGGCGGCTTCCCCCACATCTGGTCGAAGAACGGCATGCTGGCGCGGGCCCAGGACGGCCAGATCAAGGTCGGCGTCCTGTTCTCGCTGACAGGCACGACGGCGATCATCGAGGAATCGCTGAACAAGGCGACGATCATGGCGATCGAGGAGATCAACGCCGCCGGCGGCGTCAACGGCATGGAGATCGTCCCGGTCGTCGAGGACCCGGCATCGGACCCGGCGACCTTCGCCGAAAAGGCCCGCAAGCTGGTGCTGTCCGACAAATGCGTGTCGGTCTTCGGCTCCTACACCTCGGCCAGCCGCAAGGCGGTGCTGCCGGTGTTCGAGAAACAGAACAATCTCTACTGGTATCCGACCCTCTACGAGGGGCGCGAATGCTCGAAGAACGTCATTTACACCGGCGCCGTGCCGAACCAGCAGCAGGATGATTTCGTGCCCTGGCTGGTCGAGAATTTCGGCAAGCGCTGGTACCTGATCGGCTCGAACTACATCTATCCGAAGGAAGAGAACAATTACTGCAAGAAGCTGCTCGCCGAACTCGGCGGCGAAGTCGTCGCCGAGGAATACGTGCCGCTCGGCCACTCGGAGTTCTCGTCCGTCATCAACAAATTGAAGGCCGAGAAGCCGGATGTGATCTTCTCGACGGTGGTCGGCGATTCCGTCGTGGCATTGCACCGGCAATATCATGCGGCCGGCCTCGACCCCGAAACGATGCCGATGGCGAGCCTGACCACCTCGGAGAACGAGGTGGCGGCCATGGGTGGCGCGGCGGCCGCCGGCCACTTCACCTCGGCGCCGTATTTCATGGTCTGGGACTCGCCCGAGAACCAGAAATTCGTCGAGGCCTATCGCTCCCGCTGGGGTGGCGACAAGGTCACGCACTTCGTCTCCGAACCATCCTATTTCCAGATCTACCTGTTCAAGCAGGCGGTCGAGAAACTGGCCGCCAGCGACATCGATCCGAACACCATCCGCGAGGCGGTCAAGGGCGAACAGTTCCAGGCGCCGCAGGGCCTGGTCAAGGTGGAGCCGGAAAACCTGCACGCCTGGCTGCGCCCGAAGATCGGCCGCTGCAAGTCCGACGGCCAGTTCGAGATCCTGAAGCAGTCGGCCGACTGGTTGGAGCCCGATCCCTACAAGGCCTATGCCAACCAGAGCTGCACTGCCGAAGGCTTGAAGGAAGTCTGACGCGCTGGCGACCGAACGGCGATGGCGCCCGGGCGCCATCGCCACCTTTTTGACCTCTTCGAAAGCAGTGAGATGGAACTTGTCGTATCCCAGTTGCTGACCGGCCTGAGCATCGCATCGATCCTGATGCTGGTGGCGCTCGGCCTGGCCATCATCTACGGCGTCACCGGCGTCATCAATCTGGCGCATGGCGAATTCGTCATGCTCGGCGCCTATTGCGCCTGGTTCCTGCAAACCCAGCTCGGCCTCGGCCTGATCGCCAGCCTGGTGCCGATCTTCATCATCCTGGCGCTGTTCGGCTGGATCATCGAGGCGCTCGTCATCCGCCATCTCTATGCGCGGCCGCTCGACACCATCCTGGCCACCTGGGGCATCGGCGTGATGGCGCAGCAGGCGGTGCGGCTGACGGCCGGTGGCGAACTGCGCTATGTGGAGATGCCGGCGGCGCTCGCCAGCAGCGTCAACATCTTCGGCGCGACGGAATCGGCCTACCGGCTGTTCATCCTCGGCCTGGCGCTAAGTTTGTTCGCGCTCACCTGGTACATCTACCGGCACACTTCCTTCGGCCTGAAGCTGCGCGCCATCACGCAAAACCGCGATATCGCCTCGAGCTTCGGCATCAATTCGGCCAGGGTGTACCGCTCGACCTTTGCTTACGGGGCAGGCATTGCCGGCCTGGCCGGGGCGCTGGTCTCGCCGCTGAAGAGCGTTTCACCGGAAATGGGCACCACCTATGTGGTCGATGCCTTCATGGTCGTGGTGCTGGGCGGCGCGCAAAGCCTGTTCGGCACGGTCGCCAGCTCCGGCATTCTCGGTGAACTGACCGGCTTCCTGGCCTTCCACAGCAACGACACGATCGCCAAGGCGCTGGTGTTGCTGGCCATCGTCATCCTCATCCGCTTCCGCCCGCAGGGCCTGTTCTCGGCGCGTGTGCGCTCGTGAACGCCGCCCGGACAGAAGGATCCAGACCCATCATGCTCCTGACCGGAAAATCCGCTCAACAAACGCTGCTCTACCTGGCGTTCTGCATCGCCATCCTGCTCGTTCCACTGTTTCTCGACGACGCGTTCCTGCTCAACAAATATTCGCGCTACCTGGTGTTCGCCATGCTGGCCGTGGCGCTCAGCCTGTCCTGGGGCTATGCCGGCATCCTCAATCTCGGCCAGGCGACCACGTTCGGCCTCGGCTCCTACTGCATGGCGATGGCGCTGAAGCTCGGCACCGTCCCGGTTCACACCGGCAGTGAAGGTCTGCCGGACTTCATGGTCTGGAACAACGTCACCGAACTGCCCTGGTTCTGGGCACCGTTCCATTCGACGACCTTTGCGCTGGTCGCCGGAATTCTCGTGCCGGCGACGTTCGCGGCGCTGCTTGGCTGGTTCATGTTCCGCGGCCGCGTCACCGGCGTCTACGCGGCGATCATCACGCTGGCCGCCATGGTGGTGGTCAATCTGGTGATCATCGACCAGCAGCGCTTCACCGGCGGCTTCAACGGCATCACCGACCTTGCCCAGTTCGAGGTGGCGGGCCTGTCCTTCGACGCCTATTCCTCCTCGACCTATTATCTGGTCGCACTGTGCCTGTCGGCGGTGCTGTTCCTGTCGCTGGCCATCACCCGCAGCAAGACGGGCATGATCCTGCAGGCGATCCGCGACCAGGAGGACCGGGTCCGCTTCTTCGGCTACGACGTGGCGCTCTACAAGATCTTCATCTTCGCCGTCTCGGCCGGCATCGCCGGTCTGGCCGGCATGCTCTACACCATCGTCATGGAGTTTGCCTCGCCGACCTTTCTCGGCGTACCGCTCAGCCTGTCCGTCGTCATCTGGGTCGCGGTCGGCGGGCGCCAGAGCCTGCTCGGCGCCGCACTCGGCGCGTTGATCGTCACCGGCGTGCAGGGCGCGCTGTCGGAATCGGAAACCTTCCTCGAAAGCTGGATGCTGATCATGGGCGGCCTGTTCGTGCTTACCGTCCTGTTCCTGCCGAAGGGCATTGCCGGCGCTTTCGAAATGCTGACGGCGCGCTTCCAGCGCCAGCCGGCGGGGCAGCCTGCCACGGCGGCCAAGCCGGGCGGCGAGGCGATCACCCACGGGGAGGGCGCATGATGAGCGACGACGGCGAAATCCAGCTGGCGCTGAACGATGTCAGCGTTTCTTTCGGCGGCTTCGTGGCGGTGGCCGGGCTCGACCTGGCCGTCGGCAAGGGCGAACTGCGCTGCCTGATCGGCCCGAACGGCGCCGGCAAGACGACGGCACTCGACCTGATCTGCGGCAAGACGCAGGCCACGTCCGGCGAAATTCGCTTCGAGGGGCGTTCGATCGACAAACTGAAGGAATACGAAATCGCCCGCGCCGGCATCGGCCGCAAATTCCAGGTGCCGAGCGTGTTTCGTGAACTGACCGTGCGCGAGAATCTGCACATCGGCCAGTCGCGCCAGACCGGCGTTCTGGCCAACCTCGTCCGCTTCGGCGGCAGCATGGACGATGACGAGCTCGAGCGGCTGGCCGAACTGGTCGGCCTGAGCGACGCGCTCGACAGCGCCGCCGCCCATCTGTCGCACGGACAGACGCAATGGCTGGAGATCGCCCTGATCCTGGCCCAGGACCCGGCGCTGATCCTGATGGACGAGCCGACCGCCGGCATGACCGGCCAGGAGACCGGCAAGACGGCCGAACTGTTCAACCGCCTGCGCGGCCAGCACACGCTGATCGTCGTCGAGCACGATATGGGCTTCGTGCGCGACATCGCCGAGACGATCTCGGTGATGCACCAGGGCAAGCTTCTGGCCGAGGGGTCGCTGAAGGAGATTTCCAGCGATCCGCAGGTGCGCGAAGCCTATCTCGGCTCGGGAGGGATCGGCCATGCTTGAGCTTTCAAATCTCGACGGTTTCTATGGCCGCAGCCGGGCGCTGCAGGCGGTCTCGCTGTCGGTCGGCACGGGCGAGTTCCTGAGCGTGCTCGGACGCAACGGCGTCGGCAAGACGACGCTGCTGCGGACGATCCTCGGCCTGATGAGCCGCACCTCCGGCTCGATCCGCCTCGACGGCAGCGAACTGATCGGCCTGCCCACCCATGAACGGGCCTGTGCCGGGCTCGGCTACGTGCCGCAGGGGCGCGGCATCCTGCCGGCCTTCACCGTGCGTGAGAATTTGCTTGTCGGCACCTTCGCCGCGCAATCGAAACCGGGGCCGGACCAGGGCCGCATCGCCGAATGGGTTCTGGAGCTGTTCCCGATCCTCAGGGAGTTCATCAACCGGCGCGGCGGCAATCTGTCGGGCGGCCAGCAGCAGCAATTGGCGATCGCCCGGGCGCTGCTGTCGGAGCCGAAGATCCTGCTGCTCGACGAACCGACGGAAGGCATCCAGCCGAACATCGTCGAGCAGATCGAGCAGGTGCTGATCGACCTCAACCGCGACAAGGGGCTGACCATCGTCCTGGTCGAGCAGAACCTGAAATTCGCCCGCCGCGCCTCGAACCGCTTCGCCATTCTGAACCGCGGCAGCGTTTCGGTCGCCGGCGCGATATCCGGCCTGACCGACGATCTTATCCACGAGCATCTCGTCGTGTGAACGGCGCGACACCAATCCAACAGGAGGAACTGAGAAATGTATCACGGCGATATTTCGAGCAGCAAGGACACGGTCGGCGTCGCGGTCGTCAACTACAAGATGCCGCGCCTGCACACGCGTGAGGAGGTGCTGGCCAATGCCCGCAACATCGCGGACATGGTCCAGGGAATGAAGATCGGCCTGCCGGGCATGGACCTGGTCATCTTCCCCGAATATTCGACGCACGGGATCATGTACGATTCCAAGGAGATGTACGAGACCGCCTCGCAGGTGCCCGGCGAGGAGACGGCGATCTTCGCCGAGGCCTGCATCAAGGCCAACACCTGGGGCGTCTTCTCGCTGACCGGCGAGCGCCACGAGGATCATCCGAACAAGGCGCCCTACAACACCCTCATCCTGATGAACAACAAGGGTGAGATCGTCCAGAAGTACCGCAAGATCATGCCCTGGGTGCCGATCGAGGGCTGGTATCCGGGCGATTGCACCTATGTCTCGGAGGGGCCGAAGGGGCTGAAGATCAGCCTGATCATCTGCGACGACGGCAATTATCCGGAAATCTGGCGCGATTGCGCCATGCGCGGCGCCGAGCTGATCATCCGCTGCCAGGGCTACATGTATCCGGCCAAGGAGCAGCAGATCCTGATCTCGAAATCGATGGCCTGGGCCAACAATTGCTATGTCGCGGTGGCCAATGCGGCCGGCTTCGACGGTGTCTATTCCTATTTCGGCCATTCGGCGATCATCGGCTTCGACGGCCGCACGCTGGGCGAATGCGGCACCGAGGAAAACGGCATCCAGTATGGGCAATTGTCGGTTTCGGCGATCCGCGACCAGCGCAAGAACATGCAGTCGCAGAACCATCTCTTCAAGCTCGTGCATCGCGGCTATACCGGCTTGATCAATTCCGGCGACGACGAGCGCGGTCACGCGGTCTGCCCGTACACCTTCTACCAAAACTGGATCACCGATCCCGAGGGCACCCGCGAGATGGTCGAGGCCATGACGCGCTCCAGCGTCGGAACCGAGGAATGTCCCATCGACGGCATTCCCAACAACGGTTCCGGGCATCGCTGAGGTTTCATCGCACAACCCGTGCCCGCGCGACTTCGTGCGGGCATCCTCCCGGACGCCGCAGCGCCGCATTCCAAGGCGCTGCGGCGCGAAACCCGAAAGGACGAACGACGCATGACCTCCATGTCCGGCGCCGAGGCCATCGCCGCGCAAACAGATTATCTGGCTGAGTTCCGCATCGGCAGCGAACCTTATTATCGGCCCGTCGGGCAGGAAATCGCCCTGTTCGACGCCGCCTATCAGGCGCGCATGCCGATCATGCTGAAGGGGCCGACCGGCTGCGGCAAGACGCGCTTCGTCGAGCACATGGCCTGGCGGCTCAAGCGGCCGCTGATCACCGTTTCGTGCCACGAGGACATGACGGCCTCCGACCTGGTCGGCCGCTACCTGCTCGACGCCGACGGGACCGTCTGGCACGACGGGCCGCTGACGCTGGCCGTCCGGCTCGGCGCCATCTGCTATCTCGACGAGATCGTCGAGGCGCGCCAGGACACCACGGTGGTGATCCATTCGCTGACCGACGACCGGCGCATCCTGCCGCTGGAAAAGAAGAACGAGGTGCTGCCCGCCCATCCGGATTTCCAGGTCGTCATCTCCTACAACCCCGGCTACCAGAGCGTGCTGAAGGATCTGAAGGAATCGACCAAGCAGCGTTTCGGGGCGATTGCCTTCTCCTATCCCGAACCGGCCATCGAAGCGGAGATCGTCGCCCGCGAGGCCGGCGTCGAGCGGCGCATCGCCGACACGCTGGTGCGCATCGCCCAGCGCTCGCGCAACCTCAAGGGCCACGGCCTGGACGAGGGCGCCTCGACCCGCATGCTGATCAATGCCGGGCTGCTCGCCGCCAAGGGCATTCCGCTGGCCGACGCCTGCCAGGTGGCGATGGTGCTGCCGATCACCGACGACCCGGAACTGCGCGACGCGCTGACGGCGGCGATCGCCGCCTGCATGTGAGGCCAGCGCCGATGAATGCCAGGCATGCCGCTGCCGCCGATCCGGCCCTCTCCCTGAAGGAAAATCAGGCTTTTCCCGGCGAATGGGGCGAGCAATGGCGCGCCGCGCGCCGCCGGATCGAGCAGGCGGGCTATGGCGGCGCGATCGCCGCCGCCTATCGCCGGCATGGCGTCGAACTGGCCTTGCTGGCGTCCCCGCAAGCCGCGCTCCGCCTCGGCCGCGCCGTCTCGGAACTGGCCATCCGCGCCGGCCGGCGGGCGGCCGCGGCCTTGCCCGAGGCGGCGCTTGCCGCCGCCGGGAAACCGGCAGAGCAGATGGTGCTGACGCGCTGGTTCGAACTGGTCGAGCTGGTTGCCCGCCAGGCGCCGGAATCGGTGCCACCGCTGCTGGAGGGCACCGGCAAGCTTCTGGCCATCCTCGATGGCGCCGGTTTCGAGGCCTTTGTCCGCATGGGGCTTGCCGCTGGGCGCGGCGATCCCGAGCGGCGCCTGCGCTTCTTCCGGCGCGAGGATGACGAGGCCCGCCATTTCCTTGACCGGGAGGCGGGCATGACCGACTTCCTGGCGCTGGAGGGACGGCTCAAATCCTATTACACGGCGCTATGGGGTCTGCGGCCGGCCATCCGCGAGGTGCCGCGCGAGGCACCCGACCATCTGCGCCGGCGGGTCGGCTTCGGCGGCGGGGTGGTTCGCGTGCCGGCGGCGTTCCCCGGTTTCAGCGCCGAGGACAGCCGCAATCTGTATCACGCCGCGCTGGCCCATGTCGGCGCGCACCACCGCTTCACGAAAAGCCCGTTTCCGGCCGGCAAGCTGAAACCGCTGCAGGTCGCCGTGATCTCGCTGATCGAGGACGCGCGCGTCGAGCGCCTCGCCATGGCCGAGCTGCCGGGCCTGGCCGCGCTGTGGCGTCCGTTCCATGGGGCACGGCCCGGTGGTGCTGCCATCGCCGTCGGCCTGATGGCGCGGCTGGCGCGCGCCCTGGTCGATGGCGATTACGCCGACCCGGACGGCTGGGTGGCAAAGGGCAGGGCGCTGTTCGAGGAGGCTTTCGCCGCCGACCCCGCCGACCAGGATTTCAGCCGCCGCATCGGCGGCCTGCTCGGCAACGATCTGGGCCAGATGCGATTGCAGTTCGACGCCAAGACCTATGTGGTCCAGCCGGCCTATCGCGACGACAATCTGGGCATCTGGGATTTCGCCGACCAGGAGGACCAGGCGGCGTTCGAGATGGAGCAGATGATCGAGACCGCGCGCATCGAGACCGAGGAGCGCGACGATGGCGAGCCGGACCGCCAGGAGCCCGATCCCGATCCACAGGACGAGGTCAACCGCGTCTCCCTGCGCGCCGAGGAGGAGAATGGCGTGCTGGTCGCCCGCTATGCCGAATTCGACCATGCGACGGGGCGCGAGCGGCCGGAATGGTGCGCCCTGCGCGAATACGCGCCGAAGACCGCCTCGGCCGCGTCGATCGCGCGGCTGCTCGACGAGCGCGCCGATCTGACCCAGCGCCTGACGGCCCTGATCAGCGCGTCGCGCATCAGCCGGCAGGAGCGCGTGCGGCGGCAGACCGACGGCGAGTTCCTCGACATCGATGCCTGCATCGAGGCGTCGATCACGCGGCGGATGGGGCAAACGCCCGACCCGCGCGTGCACGGCCGCTACGAGCGGCGCAGCCGCGATCTCTGCGTGCATCTGCTGATCGACGTGTCGCGCTCGACCGGCGAGAACGTGTCGGGCGCGGCACGCACCGTGCTCGACATCGAGCGCCACGCCGCGGCCCTGATGGCGCAGGCCATGGACGGTCTGGGCGATCCGTTCGCCATCGCCGCCTTCTGCTCCGACACGCGCGAGGATGTGCGCTATCTGCGCGTCAAGGATTTCGCCAAACCCTATGACAGCGCGGCGCGGGCGCGGCTGGCCGGGCTCGAGAGCGGCCTGTCGACCCGTCTCGGCGCCGCCATCCGCCATGCCGGCGCCGATTTGCGCTCTCAGCAGACTTACCGCCGGCTGCTGTTGCTGATCACCGACGGCGAGCCGTCGGATGTCGATGTCGATGATGGGGATTACCTGGTCGAGGATGCCCGCGCGGCGGTCCATGCGCTCAACCGCGACGGGATCGACGTGTTCTGCATCGCGCTCGATTGCGATGCCGAATCCTATGCCGAGCGGATTTTCGGACGCCGCAACGTGGTCGCGTTCAGCGCCATCGAGCGCCTGCCGGAAAAGCTGCCCGCCCTCTATCTTCGTCTCACCGCGTAAGGCGGAGCGGGCGAGGTCGAACCAACGGACTGCATGCAGCGCCGAATGCCGCGCCCGTTTGGGGCTATCGGGCGCGGCGACGCTGCATCAGGAACCGTTGAGGAGGGCCGGCGAGGGGATCGCCGGCCCTCCGTCCGTCAGGCGCCGTTGTGCCTGCCGATGAAATCGAGCACGACCGTGTTGAAGATTTCCGGCCGTTCCCAGTAGGCGGAGTGGCCCGAATCCGGCACCAGGTATTTTTCTGCGCCGGGAATGCGGCTGTGCACCAGGCGCATCATCGACGGCGGCGTGTAGAGGTCGGCGTCGCCGGTCAGCACCAGCACGGGAACCTTCCAGGCCTCGACATGGTCCCAGGTGACCTTGTTGGCATAGCCCTGGCTCTTCATGTCGGCGATCTTCGCCTTGTGCTCCAGCTCGTTCCAGCGCGCGCGGCCTTCCACGTCCAGATGCCGATAGGAGGGTCCGAGCTCCTTGAAATCGCCGGGCAGCGGTCCGAACTCTTTCGGCCACAACAGGCCGTAGATGGCGCGGTAGTCGTCATTGGTGATGCCGACGATGGTGTTGGCGAGCACCAGCGACAGGAGGCGATCCTCGTGGGACACGGTGAAATCCGTGGCGATCATGCCGCCGGCGGCCGTGCCGAGCAGATGGAATTTGTCGAGGCCCAGATGGTCGACGAGCTTCAGGAGATCGTCCGAGCCGTTGCCCGGCTTGTCGAGGTCGCCGACCTTCGAGTTGGCCCGTCCGCGGCGCGAATAGCCGATCATGCGGTAGCCGGCCTTGGCGAAGACCGGCTGCTGATAGCCCCAGACGAGACCGCTGCCGGTGCCCGCATGCAGGAAGATCACTGCATTGCCGGTACCGCCCGTGTCGAAATACCAGATCTGGTGGCCGTCGCCGACATCGACCAGTCCTTCGGTCTGCGGCGCGGGCTCGGGCAGCGGCACGGGAACGACGCCGACATCGTCCATCGTCTCGGCGGCACGGGCGTTTGTCGTGGCCGTCATGCCGAGGCCGCCGGCGGCCACCGTCATGCCGAGCAAGGCGCTGGCGCTCAACGCCTGCCGGCGGTCCATCAACGGTCCTCTCGAATGTCTGCTGTCCCTCATCGTTCTCTCCCTCATGATTGCTCTTGTTGCCGGCGGCGACCGCATTTTCCGCGTGTCGGCCGGGGTGTTTCGATGTTCTGAACAAAGGTGGAAACGGTCAAACAAGTTATTCGCAAGCGCGCTTGACAATTCCTCGCACGCCGCGTTTCCGGTTATAAGTCATTGTTTTTTCTGGCTCTGAACATGCAGGGAATGGCGGCGGCCAGCCCGACGAGCGCAATCGTCAGCAAGGAGCGGCGCATGCCGATCGCGTCGGCCAGCGCGCCGAAGATGACGGCGCCGGCCGCGTTGCCCCCCATGCCGACGAACAGCCACAGGCTGACCACCCGGCCGCGATAGGCGTCGCTCGTCTCCAACTGGATCGCCGATTGGGTGTAGATCGAGGTGAAGGTGCCGGAGGCGCCCATGACGAACACCATCAGCATCGCCACCCACCAGTGATCGATCGCCGCCAGCCCGCAGACGGCGAGAATGCCGATCAGCATCCACACCCAACTGCGGCGCATCAGATCCGCATGCGGCCGCCGGCCGCCGTCGAGCATGATGACGGCACCGGAAATGAGGGCGCCGGCGCCGGCGGACGACAGCATCTGCCCGAGCCCGCGCGCGCCGCGGCCGAACATGCCGTCGGCGACCGCCGGCAGCACTTCCAGCGCGCCGCGGGCGATCACCGCCGCGATGAGCGTGACGACCATCGCCTGGCGGATCATCTCGCTGCGCAGCACGTGGCGCGCGCCCTCGCGCAATTGCGCCAGGAGCGGCGTCGGCCCATCCTTGCTCTCTTCGCGCAGGCGCGGCCTGAGAAACAGGATGGCCACCAGCATCGGCAGGGTCATCGCCAGGCTGATCAGCATGGCGGGGCCCGGCCCGAGCCGCTCGATCAGCAGGCCGCCGACGGCCGGGCCGAGCAGCCGCGCGATGTTGAAGTTGATCGAGATCAGCGTGATGGCATTGGGGATGTTGCTCTGCGGCACCAGCAGCGGCACCAGGGTGAGGCGGATCGGGTGGTTGGCGCTGGCCGTCAGGCCGAAGGCGAAGGCGATCGCCGCCAGCCCGGCAATGTCGAGCGCGCCGGCGGAATGGACGGTCCACAGGGTGAGCATGATCAGCGCCAGGAGAATTTGCGTCACCACCGCGCCGCGGCGGATGTCGATGCGGTCGGCCAGGACGCCGAAGAACGGCCCGGCGAGCAGGGTCGGGGCGAACAGCAGCGACGAGACGATGCCGACCCAGGCCGCCGAGCCCGTATAGGACCAGGCGAGCCAGCTCATCAGGATGCGGTTGATCCAGATGCCGTTGAGTGAGAGGAAATTGACGCCGAGATAGAGGCGGAAACTGCTGCTGCCGAGCGCTGTTGCGGTCATGTTCGTTCACATCTGCCCGCGCGGCTGCGGGGCGGTCTCTCAATCCTCAAAGCAAAGCGCCGGGCGGTCAAACCAGTAAATCGCAAGCCCGTTTGACAATTTCTCGCTGCGGCAATCCCGCTGCCTCACTCGGCCAGGACGATCGCGTCTTCCAGATCGAACCGGGCGAAGACCCGGTCGCCGATGCCGAGCGTTTGGCGCGGGTCCGAATTGGCGGTGATGACCGTCTGGTCGAGGCGGATCTCGTAGCGGCGCATATTGCCGAGGAAGGCGACATCCGAGATGACGCCCTCCAGGCCGTTGCCCGTGGTTGAAGCGCCGGCTTTCACCAGGCCGACGGCGATGGCTTCGGGGCGGATCGACACCGTCACCGCGCTGCCCCCGTTCAGCGCGCCGCCGTCGGTCGTCAGGCAGCGGAAGGCGGCGCCCGACGGCAGGCGCACGGTGGTGGCGGCGTTGTTGCCGGATTTGCCCGTGGCGATGCCCCTGACCAGGTTGGTGTTGCCGACGAAGGAGGCGACGAAAATGTTCTTCGGCCGGAAATAGATGGATTCGGGCGCGCCGATCTGGACGACATGACCCTTGTCGATGACGGCGATCTGGTCGGACATCTCGAATGCCTCGGCCTGGTCGTGGGTGACGTAGATGGTGGTCACGCCGATCTGCCGCTGCAGGCGCTTCAGTTCCTGGCGCATGGTCTCGCGCAACGAGGCGTCGAGATTGCTCAAAGGCTCGTCGAGCAGGAGCAGCCGCGGTTCGCGGACGATGGCGCGGGCGAGCGCCACCCGCTGCTGCTGGCCACCCGACAGGCGCGTCGCCGACCGGTCGGCGAACTGGTCGAGCCCGACGGTCGCCAGCGCCTTTTCCGACAGGGCGCGGATCTCCTCGCGCCCATAGCTGCGGTCCTTGGCGACGCGCAGCGGAAAGGAGACGTTCTCGAACACGGTCATGTGCGGCCAGATCGCGTAGGACTGGAAGACCATGCCGATGCCGCGCCGGTTGAGCGGCACGGCTATGCCGCGATCGGCGTCGAAGAACGTGGTGCCGCCGACCTCGATGCGCCCTTCGTCGGGCTGCTCCAGGCCGGCGATGCAGCGCAGCGTCGTGGTCTTGCCGCAGCCGCTCGGTCCAAGCAGCGTGAAGAAGGTTCCTTCCGGCAGGTTGAAGTTCGCTGCGTGGATGCCGCCGGCGATCTGCTCGCTGGTGACATAGATCTTGCGCAGATTCTCTACCGTGACGCCGTTTCCATGCATGTCGTGCCTACCCAAATGTTTCGGTGGAGCCGCGCCGTTCCAGATACTGGAAGATGCTTGCCACGATGACCATCAGCACCGTCCACAACAGGCCCAGTGCGCTGAGCTCGCCCGCCTGGCCGTTTTGCCAGAGATCGAGCATGGCGACGGCGATGACCTGCGATTGCGGGCCGGCCAGAAGCACGGCGATCGACAGTTCGCGCGACGCGATGAGAAAGATGAACAGCCAGCCGGCCATCAGCGCCGGCGACAGGAGCGGGGCCGTGATGCGGCCGAGCGTCTGCAATACGCCGGCGCCGGAGGCTTCCGATGCCTCCTCCAATTCCCTGTGCAGTTGCAGAACGCCCGAATAGGCGTAGCGCATGCCGTAGGGCATGTAGCGGATGAGATAGGCGAAGCCGATCAGCCACACCGTGCCGTAAATGGAGAACGGCATGCGCAGCGACATGTCGAGCACCGCCACGCCGAGCACGATGCCGGGGAAGATCAGCGGCACGGTGGCGAGCTGGTCGACGATGCGGCCGCCGAACCGCCGCCTTGCCGCCAGCCAGCCGGCGAGGCCGGTGAGCAGCATGGCGGTGGTGGCGGCGAAGACCGAGACGAGCAGCGTGTTGACGGCCAGCGTCAGATAATAGGGCGCCGTCAGGACGGCGATGAAATTGTGCAGGCTGAGCGTCTTCATGCCGGCCAGGGTGACCGGCGCGACATAGGGCGTCAGCGCCATCCAGACGAGCGCCATCAGCGGCAGCGCCAGCACGATCAGGAAGATGACGACGATGACCGCGCCGGCAACCGGCCGGGCGGCGCCCAGATCGAACGGGCGCGGCCGAAAACCCTTGCCGGTGATGCTGGCATAGCGGTCCGCCTGGCGGGCGATGCGGCCGTAGAAATGGATCAGCACGGCGATCAGCACGAGCATGACGACCGAGAACGAGGCCGCGTGGCCGAGCTGCGGCGGAAACTCCTTCACCGCCAGGTAGATGTCCGTGGTCAGCACCTGGACCTTGCCGGGAATGCCGATCAGCGCCGGCACCTCGAAGGATTCGATGTTGCGGATGAAGACGAACATGGCGAGCGCCAGGATGGCCGGCCAGGCGAGCCGGAGCGAGATCAGCCGGATCGTGTCGAACACCGACGCGCCGTTCATCCGCGCGGCTTCCTCCATTTCGGCGTTGGCCATGCGGAAGCTCGCCGCCATCAGGAGGAAAACCAGCGGCGACCACAGGAACCCCTCGACGACGATCATGCCGGTCAGCGTATAGGGATCGAACAGCACGCCCGACCCGCCGCTGAGCCAGCGGTAAAGCTGGTTGACCGGGCCGGCGCGGCCGAGAATGTACAGCCACGACATCACGTAAAGCACATAGGGCGTGCCGAGCGAGACGATCGCCGTCAGATAGGCCAGCCGCTTGAACGGCGTGTTGGTCCGCTCCACCAGCCAGGCGAGCGTGCCGCCGAGCAGCAGCGAGATCAGCGTCGCGCTGGCGGCGAAAACCACCGTATTGAACAGCACGCGAATGAAATCCGTGTCGCCGGCCAGGTCGCGGTAATGCGCCAGGGTGAAGCCGCTGCGCGTGCCGTCGAGGCCGATATCGGAAAAGCTGAGCTCGACCAGCGTCAGGATCGGCGGGATGACCAGCAGGGCGAGCAGGACGATCAGCACCAGCGCCAGAACCCGCACGGGACCGCCGATGCCGCCAAGGATCCGGCCTGAGGGCAGCCAGGTTCGCAACACCGCGCGCCCCGCGCGCGATGTCGCCGTCAAGGATGTTTCCTGGGTCATGCCTAGTCGAACAGTTCTTTGTAGATCGCCGTCCATTTGGGCAGGTTTTCCAGCGCCGCCTCATTTGTGATGACCGTCACCTTGAAGCCGCCGCCCTCCGCCTTCAAGGTCGGCTCGGCCGCCGGCACGCCGGGATGGGCGGGCAGGTAGTTGGCCTTCTGGAACACCATCTGCCCTTCCTCGGACAGGATGAAATCGACGAACAGCTTTCCGGCCTCCGGATGCGGGCTGTTCTTCAAAAGGCCGACATAATTGCCGGTGCTGATCAGGGGTTCGACGCGCAGCCAGGTGACGGGCGCCCCCTTGGCGGCGCTGATGACCGTGTGGTGGTTGAAGATCATCAGGCCGATCGAATGCTCGCCGGCGATCACCTGATCGAGGACGACGCGCTGGCTGGCCGGCACCTTGACGATGTCCTGCGCGGCGAGCCGGCGCAGATAGTCCATGCCCTTCTCCTCGCCATAGACCGTCAGGATGTTGCCGATGAAGCCGGGTGGGCCGTTCGGCGTCAGGTCGGTCGTCCAGGCCATCCTGCCCTTCCATTTCGGATCGAGCAGGTCGTCATAGGTTTTCGGCCGGTCGGCCTCGGGCACCAGGTCGGTGTTGACGCCGACGGTCAGCGTGGCGACGTTGATCGCGTGGAAGCGCCCGTCGGCATCCTTCAGTTCGGCCGGATAGGCGGTGGCCGCCTCCGGCGCGTAGGCAACGAGCTTGTCGAGCGGCATCACCTGGAAGAAAGCCGAATTGCCGTCGAAGGCGTCCGCCTGGACGCTGTTGGCGCGGATTTCGTTCTGCAGCTTCAAAGCCATCTCGCCGGCCGGCGTGCGCGAATAATGCACCTTGATGCCGTATTTCTGCTCGAAAGCCTCGGCGACCGGGCGCACCAATTGGTCGACGATCAGCGAGGAGTACCAGACGACCTCGCCCTCCTTCTTCGCCGCGTCGATCAGCGCCTGGTCGGCAGCCGAGGCCGGGGCGGTGAGGCCCGCCGCTGTCAGACCGGCGGTGAGGGCGATGGCGCGCCACAGCCTGTGTGCCTTGTCGGTGTTCATGTCTTCCTCCCATTGTGAAAATTGTGTCAGGAATCCGCTCGCGGTTCTCCCGTGTCGCGGCGGATGGCCGGCGAGAACGATGCCGCCCGCATGATCCGCGTTTCCTGGGCCGTGAAGGACCCGGTGTTCATGCCGCGGAAGGCGATCCAGTCGGGGTCCTGTTCCAGGTTTTCCCGCCGCGTTTCGCGGTCGGCCATGCTGGCATAGGCCCACAGCGAGATGACCTGGTTGAGCGGGCCGATCTCGCTGATGAAGAAGCCGACCAGCCCGCCCAGATGACGCTGCTGGACCGGCAGGCCGAACTTCTCGTAGCGTTCGAGATACTCGTTCATCCTGCCATGCGGGATTGTGTAAATTCGTTGCTCGACGAGCATGCGTACGCCTCTATTTCGGTTGGTCTGTCTGGGGTTTGATGCCGGGGCGGGCGGCAAGCTCGTGCAGCGTCCGGCCATTGGCGATCATCTCTTGCCGGCGCCGTTCATCGGCGGCGATGGCCCGCGCGCGGGTGAGGATGTCGGCCAGCGCCGCATGCGGCACGAAGCAGATGCCCGTATCGTCGGCCACCACCAGATCGCCCGGGTGGACGGTGACGCCGCAGATCGTCACGGCGACATTGATGGCAACGGTCTCGATGCGCCATTTGCCGGTTACTGGCGTCACCCCGCGCGCCCAGACCGGCAGGTCGCGTTCGCGGCTCGCCTCGACGTCGCGCACCGCACCGTCGACGATGATCGCCGCTTCGCCCTGGCGCCTGGCGATTGCCGCCGCGATGCCGCCGAGGCTAGAAACGCCGTCGACGCCCTGAATCACGGTCACATCGCCGGGCCTGGCCAGATTGTGCGCCTCGATATCGGCCAGCCGGTTGTCGGCCGCCGCCACGGCCTCGGCCGGCGTGTCGCCGCGCGCGCGGTTGAGAACGGTGATCACCGGGCCGACGACGCGTCGGCCGGCGAGTGTCGGACGCAATTCGGAGCCCGCCACCGCGCCGCTCAAGCCGGCCAGGTCCATGGCATCGGAAACCATGCCGGTCAGGTCCGGCAGGGCGCGGAAACCGTCGAGGATGTCGCTTGGGATGGGCGGCAGGGTGAGGCGGCCGAACGCCGCCGCGGGAAGCCTGCCCAGCGTTTTGCGCGCCGTGTCCGTCATTGCGCCGTCAACCCGCCATCGATCACCAGGCTCGATCCGGTCATGAACCCGGCGTCGTCCGAGGCGACGAAGATGATCGCCTTGGCGACGTCCTCGACGGTGCCGAACCGGCCGATCGGATGGTTGGCGAGCGCCAGCGCACGGGCTTCGGCGACGTCGCCGGAGGGAAGCTTCCTCGCCCGCGCGGCGAATGTCTGCCTGCCTTGCGCGGTCTCGATGACGCCCGGATGCACGGCATTGACGCGGATGCGGTAGCCCTGCCGGCCGAAGGCGAGCGCCGTCGACTTGGTGAACAGGGCGATGCCGCCCTTGGTCATCGAATAGAGCGGGTCGACCGGCGAGCCGACCAGGCCGGAGACGGAGGAAAGATTGACGATGGCGCTGCCCTCTGGGCTGGTTCTGCCGCGGGCACGCAGGGCGGGCAGGGCATGCTTGGTGCCCAGGAACACGCCTTGCTGGTTGACGGCGGACATGGCCTGCCAGTCTTCCAGGCTGGCCTCCTCGACGTCGCGACCGAACAGGATGCCGGCATTGTTGACCAGGATGTCCAGCCCGCCGAACAATTGCTCGGCCAGCGCGACGGCCGCCATCCAGTGGGCCTGGCTGCCGACGTCGAGATGGATGTAGTGCGCCGTGCCGCCGGCCTGGACGATCTCGTCTGCGACGGCGGCACCCTCGACGTCGCGCACATCGGCGAGAATGACGCTTGCGCCGACCTCGGCCATCATCCGCGCCGTGGCAGCACCGATGCCGATGGCCGCCCCCGTGACGAGGGCGATCTTGCCGTCCAGACTGTTCACCTGATTGTTCTCCCCGACACTGCGAACGTCATCGCGCGCCATCCATGGGCGGCGCTGCACCGGAGCCGATCTAGGGGTGTTTGATGCTATAATTCCAAGACAATATTTCGATAGGCTTGATGCCGAAACGGCATGGGTATGCTCCACGGGCTTCGGTAGAGCATTCGAAGATTGCGGCTGAAGAAGCAGCTTTCGCCATGCCTCTCATTTGGAAACGCGCACCGACGCGATCGATCTATGCTGGTTCGGCATCAAGCCTATCGAAATATTGTCTTGGAATTATAGCGCAAAACCTCCGTAGATCGCAGCCTGCGGACATCGCCCGCGCCGCGCCGGCCCATCGATCGCCGTCGCTGCTTTCGGCCGGCAGGGCTACCACATCCGCGTCAACCGAACTCGGGGGGAGTACATGACACAGGACACATTTCGCCGCTGGCTGGGCTCCGGCCTTGCCGCCGCCCTGCTGCTGGCATCGGCGGCGGCCGCATCGGCCCAGAGCGAGGCCGAGCTATACGAGGCGGCCAAGGCCGAGGGCAGCGTCAACTGGTATACGGGCCTGGTGCAGAACCAGGTCGTGCGGCCGATCATGGCCGGCTTCGAGGCCAAATATCCCGGCATCACCATCAATGTGACGGGCGGGCGCGACAATGATTTCCTGACCAAGATCCTGTCGGAGGCGAAGGCCGGCAAGCTGGAAGCCGACATGACCGACGGGCCGTCCGTCTTCGGTCCGCTCAAGGATGCCGGCCTTGCCGCCGCCTATCACGCGGAAAACGCCGCCGGCGTTCCCGACCAGTACAAGGACGCCAACGGCGAATGGACGGCGCTGATCGTCTATTTCCTGGTGCCGGCGATCAACACGGAGCTGGTCAAGCCGGAGGACGAGCCGAAATCGCTGCAGGACCTGCTCGACCCGAAATGGAAGGGCAAGATCGCCTGGTCGGGAGAAATGACCGTCGGAGGGCCTCCCGGCTTTATCGCCGTGGTGTTGTCTTCCATGGGCGAGGAAAAGGGCATGGCGTATCTGCGCGAATTGGCGAAACAGGAGATCGCCACGATCCCGTCCAACCCGCGTGTCGTCCTCGACCAGGTGATCGCCGGCCAGTATGCGATCGGCCTCGTCACCTACAACCATCATTCGGTCATCAGCGCCGGCAAGGGCGCGCCGGTCAAATGGCTGCCGATCAGCCCGGCCATCGGCGCCATGGCCCGTTCGGTGCTGATTGCCGGCGGGCCGCATCCCAACGCCGCAAAGCTGTTGATCAACTATCTTCTGTCGCCGGAAGGCGCCGAGGTGATCCGCGAGGCGAATTACATTCCGGCCAATCCGGCGATCGAGCCGAAGGAGCCGAAACTGAAGCCGGAGAATGGCGGGTTCACCGCCGTGGCGCCGACGCCGGAGGAGGAAAAGCAGGATCTGCAGAAGTGGATCGCCGTCTACAAAGAGCTGTTCCAGTAGGCGCGGCGGCGGCGGGAGCGGTGGCATGAGCAAAGCCGGTGATCTCGCCGCGCGGCCGGGCCGCCTCTCGCCGGGCTGGTTCAACCGGGCCGGGCGCGGGCTGCCGTCGGCGGTCCTTATCGGCGTCCTGGCCCTGTTGACGGTGCCGCCGATCGTCGTCCTGCTCGACACCAGCCTCAGCGACGAGGGCGCGGCAGGCTATACGCTGCGCCATTTCACCGGTCTGTTCGCCGACCCGCGTTTTTACGCCAGCGCCTGGAACTCGCTGCTGTTCTCGACGCTGTCGACCTGCCTGTCGATCGCCTTCGGCGGGGTGCTGGCCTGGGTGGTGGTGCGCACCGACGCACCGTTGCGCTGGCTGGCCTACGTCACCGCCGTATTGTCGCTGGGCACGCCCTATGTGCTGCATGTCGCCGCCTGGCTGTTCTTCCTCGGCCGTTCCGGCCCGATCAACGAGTTCTACCGCAATTTGACCGGCGAGGCGGGCGTGCTGCTCAACGTCTTCTCTTTATGGGGCATGGTGCTGATCCAGGGCATGCTGTGGTCGCCGCTGGTGTTTTTGCTGTTGTCGGCCACCTTCCAGCGCTCCAATGCGGAGATGGAGGAAGCGGCTCGCATGAGCGGCGCCTCGGTGGCGCGCACCATGTGGTCGATCTCCATGCGGCTTGCCTGGCCCGCCATCACCGGCATGGCGCTGTTCGTCTTCATCCGCAACCTGGAATCCTTCGACGTGCCGGTTCTGGTCGGCAGTCCGGGCCAGGTCTACCTGCTGACCACGGACATCTATCTGAGCATGACCGAGATGCCGCCGCGCATGGGCCACGCCAGCGCCTTCTCGCTGCTTCTGATCGCCATCCTGACCGTCCTCCTCATGTTCTACAATCGCTTCTCGGCCAATGCCGACCGCTATGCCAGCGTGACCGGCAAGGGGTATCGCCCGCGCCTGTTCAATCTCGGTCGCCACCGCTGGCTGGGCACGGCGGTGGTGCTGGTGAACTTCCTTCTCGTCCTGGCGCTGCCGCTGCTGGTGTCCCTGTGGATCGCCCTGTCGCCCTATGTGCAGCCGATGCGCCTGTCGGCGCTGAAATCGCTCAGCCTGGAGAATTTCGCCATTGTCCTGACCGACCCGCATTATCTGCAGCTCGGCATCAACACGGTGCTGGTGGCGGCCGGCGCGGCAACCGCCGCCGTCGTCCTGGCGGTGCTGTCGGCCTGGCTGGTGGTGCGCCGCTGGCCCGGGGGCCGGGTGGTCGAGCAGCTTGCCGCCATCCCGATCGTCTTTCCCGGCATCGTCGTCGGCGTCGCCCTGATCATCATCGCGCTCAACCTGCCGGTGCCGCTCTATGGCAGCCTGACCCTGATCATGCTGGCCTTCCTGATCCGCTTCCTGCCCTATGGCATGCGCTATGCCCATACGGGCATCCTGCAGATCCACCACGAGCTGGAGGAGGCGGCGGCGGCCTCGGGCGCCAGCCAGCCGCGCGTGCTGGCCAGCATCGTCCTGCCGCTGCTCCTGCCGGCGCTGGCCTCGGCCTGGGTCTTCATCTTCCTGCTCGGCGCCAATGAACTGTCGATGTCGGTGCTGTTGGCGGGCGCCCGCTCGCAGGTGATGGCCGTCGCCATGTTCGAGCGCTGGAGCAGCGGGCAGAGCGTCGAGGTGTTCGCGCTCGGCCTCGCCTGGGCGGCGTTCATGACGCTCCTGATGGCGCTCTTCTACGGCGCCGGGCGGCGCTTCGTCTCGATCGACCGGGGGCAGCAGGCGTGAGCGGGCCGAATGCGGTCGTTTGCGCCAACGGGCTGTATAGTCCGCACTTTCGGCGGCGAGAGAACGGACGCGCACGATGAAATCCTATTCGCATTTCGACATAACGGGCCTGCACTATTTTTCGGTCGTCGCCGAGGAGCGCAGCTTTTCGCGCGCATCGGCGCGGCTGCGCATCGCCCAGCCGGCCATCAGCCGCAAGATCAAGGCGCTGGAACAGGATCTTGGCGTGCAGCTCTTCACGCGGCACACGCGCGGCGTCGACCTGACGGAGCCGGGCGAGAGCCTGCTGCGCAACGCCTACGGCCTGTTCCGCCAGATCGAGAATCTGCGCGACCACGCGGTGACCTCCGGCGACACGCCGCGCGGCGTGGTGACCATCGGCGTCCTGCCGACGCCCGGCGAGTACATCATTCCACGCCTCGTCGAACAGTCGCGAAAACTCTATCCGGAGATCAAGTTCCGCATCGTCGAGGGCTACAGCGGCGATCTGCATTCGATGCTGATCAACCAGGAGATCAACATCGCCGTCATGCACGCGCCGATGCCGCATCCCGACATCGTCGTGCACGATCTGCTGATCGATTATCTGTGCCTCGTCGGCCGCGCCGGAACGCTGAACAAGCCGGCCTACAGCTTCGACGAGGCGGCGGCCTTCTCGCTGATCCTGCCGGAGGGGCCGAATCTCCTGCGCCTGCGCATCGACCAGATCGCCCAGGAGCGCAACATCCGGCTCAACGTCAACCTCTTGTGCAACGGATTCTGGCTGACCAAGGCGATGATCCGCAACGGGCTCGGCCACACCATGGTCACCTTCGGCTCCGTCGTCACCGATCTCGAAAAGGGCGATTTCGACGTCGCCCTGATCAAGGACCCGGACGTTCCCTGGCCGCTGGCCGTCGCCATGCGCGCCGACCAGCACCGGCGCCTGTCGCTGATCGTCGTCAAGGGCCTGATCGAAACCATCGTCGCCGAACTGCGCTCGAACCACATCTGGAAGCAGATGCCGGACGCGGCGCGCATCAATGGAGAAAGCTGAATGACGACTGTCGAAATCGCCGCGCCGGCGCAAAACCTGCTCGGCGAAAGCCCGATCTGGTGCGAGCGCACCGGACGCCTGTTCTGGGTGGACGGCCGCGCGCCGGCCTTCCTGTCGCTCGATTCGGCGACGGGTGCGGTTGCCAGCCATGCGATGCCGGAGACGATCGGCAGCATCTGCCTGACGGAGACGGGCGGCCTGCTGGCGGCCATGACCAGCGGCGTGTTCCGCCTGTCCATGGACGGCGCGGTCGGCGCCAGGGTGGCGGCCCCGCAGCCCAACCATCCCGACAACCGCTTCAATGACGGGCGCTGCGACCGGCACGGCCGCTTCTGGGTCGGCACGTTGAACGACCGGGAGCGGGTGGCGACCGGCGCGCTGTGGCGGATCGATGCGGATTTTTCCGCAACGCTGATGCAATCGGAGATCATCGTGCCCAACAGCCTGGCGTTCAGCCCCGACAACCGACGCATGTACATGTCCGACACCTACCGGCACGAGATCTATGCGTTCGATTTCGACATCGATGACGGGACGATCCGCAACAAGACGCTGTTTTCCGACCTGAAGGGCGGGCCGGGCAGGCCGGACGGCTCGGCGATGGACGCGGAGGGCTGCCTGTGGAACGCCGAATACGCCGGCGGGCGCGTGGTCCGCTACACGCCGGACGGCGGGGTCGACCGGGTGATCGAGCTGCCCGTGTCGCAGGTCACGTGCTGCGCCTTCGGCGGGGTGGGGCTCGACGAACTCTACATCACCACGGCCAGGCAGCGCCTGAGCCCGGAGCAACTGGCGGCCGAGCCGCTGGCCGGCAATCTGTTCGTCGTCCGGCCGGGCGTGCGCGGGCTGCCCGAAGCCCGCTTCGCCGGCTGAAATCCCACGGAAGTACCGAACGGAATGTGCAATGAAGCCTGAAATCCTGCTCACCGCGCCGGTCGAGCCGCGCCTGCAAGCCGATCTCGAAGCCGTCTACCGCGTTCACCGGCTGTGGGAGGCCGCGGACAAGCCGGCCTTCCTCGCCGCGATCGGCAAGGGCGTGCGCGGCGTCGTCACGCGCAGCGTCATCGGCGCCGATGAGGCGCTGATGGCCGCCCTGCCGGGGCTGGAGATCATCGCCGTGTTCGGCGTCGGCACCGACGCGGTCGACCTGGCGGCGGCGCGGGACAGAGCGGTCCGTGTCGCCAACACGCCCGGCGTTTTGACCGAGGACACGGCCGATTACGGCATCGGCCTGCTCCTGGCGCTGGCGCGCCGCATCGTCGAGGGCGACCGCTATGTGCGGGCCGGCAAATGGCCCGCCGGCCTGCTCGCCAACTCGACCCGCGTGCATGGCAAGAAACTCGGCATTGTCGGCCTCGGCCGCATCGGCTCGGCCGTCGCCCGCCGCGCGCAAGCCTTCGGGATGGACATCCGCTACAACGGTCCGCGCGCCAAACCGGTGAGCGCCTGGACCCATGTGCCGGATCTGGCCGCGCTCGCCGCCCAGGTCGATTTCCTCATTCTTACCTGTCCGGGCGGGCCGCAGACCGCCGGCATCGTCAATCGTGAGGTGCTGGCCGCGCTCGGCCCCGAAGGCATGCTGGTCAACATCGCGCGCGCCTCGGTGATCGACGAGAAGGCGCTCGTGACCGCGCTGGAGACGGGCGCCATCAAGGCCGCCGCACTCGACGTCTTCGCCGACGAGCCGAACGTGCCCGAGGCGCTGCTGGCCATGGACAATGTGATCGTCGAACCGCACATCGCCAGCACGACGGTCGAGACGCGCATGGCGATCTGCGACCTGGTCCTGGCCAATCTGGCGGCGCATTTCGCCGGCCGGACGCCGCCCGGCCTGGTTGGCTGACCGCAGCCGCCGGCGCTCCAGGCACGTTTCCACCGATCCCGACGTCGCCTCCCGCCGAAACGCACAATTCGGCTGGAGGTGGTGATTGCGCGCGTCTGCCGTCCTGAAGAAATTTCATTGAAACTCATTCAAGTAACTTGAAAGAGACTCCATCCTTGTTTAGCATCCCCGTCGTGCCCGCCGGCAAAGAGGATGCCGCGGGAGCTTTTGGGGGAGGGGTGCGTGGGCGATCGGCCGGTCGGAGACCGGAACCGCTGCTCGGCGCAGTCCCTCAGGGATGCGATCGGATTTCATTCATCGCCAAGCGGAGGGAACCACATGATGAAGACGACCAGGCGCAAATTTCTCGCAGGCTCGACGGCGGTCGGCATTGCCGGCGCGATCGGCACGTCGGCCCTGTTCAACAAGGCCTTTGCCCAGGCCAGCAACACACTGATCTTTGCCGCCGCCGGCACGGTCACCGGCAGTTGGGATCCGAGTTCGCACACGGTCGCCCCGCAGATCACGGCGGAAGGTTTCGTCTTCGGCCGCCTGACGCGCTGCCCGATGACGCCGGACAATCCGGGCGAGATCCTGCCCGACCTCGCCGTGAGCTGGAGCCAGCTCGACGAGCATACGCTCGAATACAAGCTGCGCGAGGGCGTGACGTTTCACGACGGCAAGCCGTTCACCGCCAGGGATGTGAAGGCGACGTACGAATACGCCTCCGACCCGTCGCGCCCGGCATCCGCCTGGTATCCCGGCCGCGTCGACGTGGAGGTGGTCGACGACCACACCGTGCGTCTCAACACCGCCAAATACGGCTATCCGGCGCTCAATTTCTGGTATGTCGTCAGCTTCCTGCCGATCCTTTCGGCCGACGATGTGGCCAATCCCGAGACGCTGAAGCAGCGGCCGAACGGCACTGGCGCGTATCAATATGTCAGCACCAATGGCGACCAGATCAATTTTCAGGCGTTCGAGAATTATCATGGCGGCAAGCCGGCCATCGACAATCTCGTCTGGGCCTATGTGCCGGACGCCAACACGCGGGTTCTCGGCTTGCTCAATGGCCAGTACCATCTGACCGAGCGTCTGGAACCCGAGCAGTACGTGTCGCTGTCGAATGAGGCCGGCATCAAGACCGACCGCTCCCTTTCCAGCGAGAACAAGTATCTTCACTTCCGCTGCAACAAGCCGCCCTTCGACGATGTGCGCGTCAGGCTCGCCGTCTGTCACGCGATCGACCGGTCGCAGGTGCTGGAAGTGGTCGGCGAGGCCGGCCAGGCCTCCAATTGCCATATCTCGCCGGTGAAATTCGGTTTCACCGATGTGGCGGGCTATCCCGAATACGATCCGGCGAAGGCCCAGGCGCTGCTCGCCGAAGCGGGATATCCCAACGGCCAGGGCCTGCCGGAGATCGAGTACATCACCTCGGTCGGCTTCTATCCGAAAACCCGCGAATATGGCGAGTTGATCGCCGCGATGCTGCAGGAGCAGGGGTTCCCGATCAAGCTGACGACGCTCGAACCGGCCGCCTGGGAAGAGCAATTGTACCGGCGCGCCGACGGACAGGGGCCGGGGCACATCATCGATGTCGGCTGGATCACCGGCTCGCCCGAGCCCGACCTCGTCCTGCGGCCGAACTATTATTCGCAGTTCGCCCTGGTCAACGGCATCAGCGATGCCGAGATCGACGCGTCGCTCGACAAGGAACGCGGCGCGACGACGACGGAGGAACGCCTGACGATCCTGCAGACGGAGACGCTGCCGCTGATCGCCGCCAAGGCGCCGAGCATCTCGCTCTTCTCCTCGGTCTTCCTGCGCGCCATGACCGACAAGCTCGATGGCGTGTTCTTCTTCCCGAACGGGCCGATCGACCTGACCCAGGCCAGATTCGTCTGAGCCCGGCCTGATCGGATTTTGCGGGGATGCCGGGCAATCCGGCATCCTTCCTTCAGCCGTCAGGGCATCGGCAAGCCTCGACCGGGACATTCTGAATGGCATTTGCAATCGAGTTCTTCTTGCGGCGCTTGAGCCAGGGACTGCTCATCGTGCTCCTCGTCGCATTCGTGATCTTCACGCTTCTGCGCGTTGCGCCGGGCGATCCCATCCGCATCATTCTGGGGCCCATGGCGACAGCCACGGCCATGGAGGAGACCGCGCAGAAGCTTGGCCTGCGCGATCCGATTCCCGTGCAGTTCGGCCGTTTCGTGCTCGATGTGGCGCAAGGGGATTTCGGCCGCTCCTTCATCCGCGGCAAGCAGGGCGGCGCCAGCGGCGGCTCGCAGGACGGCGCCATGGACATGGCCGACCGCGCGCCGGTGATGGGCCTGATCGCCACCGCGCTGCCCTACACCTTGCTGCTCGCCGGGCTCGGCCTCGTTTTCTCGTTCCTGATCGCCGTCCCGATCGGCCTTGCGGCGGGTCTCAATGCCGGGCGATGGCAGCAGAAGCTCGGCCTCTACGTCTCGTCCCTGTTCGTTTCGCTGCCCAACATCTGGGTCGGCGTGGTCCTGATCTATCTCCTGTCGGCCAAGAGCGGATTGCTGCCGGCCATCGGCTATCGCAATTTCGCCTATGCGATCATCCCGGCGATCGTCGTCGCCGTGGAGATGTCGCCGGTCCTGATCCGCGCCATCGCCGTGTCGATCGCCTCCAACGTCCAGGAAGCCTATTTCGACATCGGCCAGGTGCGCGGCATCGGCCGCAACCGCATGATCTACCGCCACGTCCTGCGCAACGCCGCCGTCCCGCTGCTGAACGTCTTCGGCGCGCAGATGATCGGCATGCTGCTCGGCGGGCTGTTCGTCGTCGAGTACATCTTCAGTTTCCCGGGCATCGGCCTGTTGACGATCAACGCCGTCTTCCAGCGCGATTTTCCCATCATCCAGGCGGTGGCCATCCTGGCGAGCGCCGTTCTTGTCCTGATCAACATCCTCGTCGATTTCGCATCGACGACGATCGACCGGCGCTTGAAGTTTTGAGGCGGGCACGAGCATGAGCGACATCGCACTTACAGCCCGCCCGAAGAACCGCGGCGTCACCGCGCGCATCGTCGCCGGCGCCTGGTCGTCGACGGAAATGAAGATCGCCGTCTGCATCTTCCTGGCGCTGGCGCTGATGACCCTTCTTGCGCCGCTGGTCATCGACGCCTCGGCGACGAAGATCACCGTTGCCGACCGCTTCCTGCCGCCGGTCTTCATGGAGGGCGGCCGCTTTCCCTATCTGCTCGGCACCGATCAGCTTGGCCGCGACCTTCTCCTGCGCTCGCTGATCGGCCTGCGCAACGCCTTGGCCATCGGCGTGGTCAGCGTTCTGCTGATCTTCGTCATCGGCTGCGCGATCGGCATCTATTCCGGTTATCGCGGCGGCTGGGTGGATGTGGTGCTGATGCGCATCACCGATGTCCAGATGTCGATCCCGGTGATCATCCTGGCGATCACCATTCTGGGCATGTCGCGTCCCACGGCCGTGACCGTCATCCTGGTGCTGGTGCTTGCCGGCTGGCCGACCTATGCGCGCGTCGCCCGCAGCGTGACGCTTGCCGAACGGCAGAAGGAATATGTGCGGGCGGCGAAAATTCTCGGCGCCTCGGACCTGCGCATCATGGCGCTGCACATCGCGCCGTCGATCCTGCCGTCGATCGCCTTCGTCGCCGTGCTCGACATCGCCCGCATGATGATCTTCGAGGCGATCTTCGGCTTCATCGGCATCGGCATCCAGCCGCCGACGCCGACCTTCGGCACGATCATCTCGGCGGGAACGCAGTATCTCCTCAATGCCTGGTGGATCACCATCGTGCCCGGCTGCCTCCTGGCGCTGGCATTGACCAGCCTCAACCTGATGGGCGGCGTGCTCGAGCGCTCGCGCAACCTCGTGCTGCAGGGAAAACTGTGATGGCCGCTGAACCGCTCGTCAGGGTCGACAATCTTTCGGTCACGCTCGCCGGGCGCGGGGGACAGGGGGGCACCCGCCCGGTTCTGTCGGACATCAGCTTCGATGTAGCGCCGCGCTCGGTGCTCGGCATCATCGGCGAGAGCGGCTCTGGAAAGACGGTGCTGTCAAACGCGCTCGTCAACTGGGTCCAGGCGCCGCTGAACATCGCTTCGGGGCACATCTTCTATGGCGGGCGGGACCTTCTGGCCCTTCCCGAAACGGAGATGGCCAAGCTCAGGGGGCGGGAGATCGCCTATATCGGCGCGAACCCGACGGTGGCGCTCGACCCGACCGTCCCGGTCGGCCGCCAGATCGTCGAGAAGCTGATGGAAGTGGAGCCGGGGATCGCCCGCGCCGCCGCGCGCCGCCGGGTGATCGAAACGCTCGACGCCGTCCGTATTCCTTCGGCGGGCCGGCGTTTCGACGAATATCCGTTTCAGTTTTCCGGCGGCATGATGCAGCGCGCGATGATCGTCGATGCGCTGGTCTCCAATCCCAAGCTGCTTGTCGCCGACAACATCACCCAGCCCCTCGACGTGACGGTCGCCGCACAGATCATCCGGCTCCTGCGCGATCTGCAGAACGACTTCGAAACCGCCGTCGTCTTCATTTCGTCGGCGCTCGGCGTGGTGTCGGACATTGCCGACGACGTGCTGGTCATCAATGCCGGCCGCATCGTCGAGCGGCAGCCGGCCGGGGCGCTGACCCGTGCGCCCGAGCACGCCTACACGCGCGCGCTGATCGAGAAAGTTCCGCGCCTGTGGACCGGGGCGCAAACGCCGGCGGCCAGCCATGCGGCCGATGTCGTTCTGGAGGTTCGCGATGTCGAGCGAACCTATGTCGTACCCGACCGGACCACGCTTTTCGGCGAAAACCGGGTGCGCGCGGTGCGCGGCGTCAGCTTCGACGTGCGGCGTGGCGAGAGCTTTGGCCTGATCGGCGAATCCGGTTGCGGCAAGTCGACGCTTTCGCGCCTTCTGTCGTCGATCGAGCCACCCGACAAGGGGGCGATCAGGGTCGGGGGGCAGGACATTGCCGGCCTGCGCGGCAAGCCGCTGCTGGAGATGCGCCGCCGCTTCCAGCTCCTCCTGCAGGATCCCTACAATGCGATCGCAGCCCACGCCTCGATCGGCCGCACAATCGAGGAACCGCTGCGCATCCACGGGCTGGCCAGTGGCGCCGCGCTAAAAGCCCGGGTGCGCGACGTGATGGCCGAGGTCGGCCTGCCGGCCGATCTTTATGACAGCCTGCCGGTGGGCCTGAGCGCCGGCCAGCGCCAGCGCGTCAACATTGCCCGCGCGCTGGCGCTGGAGCCGAGCCTGATGATCCTCGACGAAACGCTGTCGGCGCTCGATCAGGTGGAGCAGGCGCGTCTGCTTGCCCTGTTCGAGACGCTGCAACAAAAGCATGGCATCACCTATCTCTACATCTCGCACGATCTCGCCATGGTGCGCCGGGTCTGCGCCCGCATCGGCGTCATGTATCTCGGCCGCATCGTCGAGCTTGCCGACAATGCGGCGATCTTCGAGAACCCGCGCCATCCCTATACGCGGGCGCTGCTGAGTTCGGTGCTGACGGTGGAGCCGAAACCCTTCCTGCCGGAGACCTATCTGCTGGAGGGCGAACCGCCGGACCCGATCCACATCCCGCAGGGCTGTTCGTTCCGCAGCCGCTGCCCGTTCGCCTTCGACCGCTGCGCGCGGGAAGACCCGGCGCTCGTGTTCGACGGAGCGGGAGCGGCAGCCGCGTGCCATCTCGCCGACGGCCAATTGCCTCAGGCTGCGCCGCTCATCGCCGCAGGCGGGCATCCGATCCCGCCAGCCAACTGACACGAAGCCAGCCAACCATGACCAGCAAGGCCCCCGATCCAGCGGATTTCCTCAGAGAGCGGCTTCCGGTCCACCGGGAGTGGCGCCGGCATCTGCACAAGCATCCCGAGACCGCCTTCAACGAGCACGAGACATCGGCCTTTCTCGTCGAGCGTCTTTCGGCGATGGGGCTGGAGGTGGCGCACGGACTGGCCGGTACGGGCGTGGTCGCGACCTTGAAGGGCAGGTCGCCAGGACCGGCGATCGGCCTGCGCGCCGACATGGATGCGCTGCCGATCAGCGAGACGGGCGTCATGGCGTACCGTTCGGTCAATGCGGGCACGTCGCATGCCTGCGGGCATGACGGGCACATGACCATGCTGCTGGCCGCCGCCGACTATCTGTCCGGGCAGGCCGATATCGGCGGAACGGTGCATTTCGTCTTCCAGCCGGCCGAGGAGGCGGCCGGCGGTGGCCGGCGCATGGTCGAGGAGGGCCTGTTCGAAACCTTTCCGGTGGACCGCATCTTCGGCCTGCACAACTGGCCCGGCCTGCCGCTCGGGCAGGTGGCGGTGCAGCCGGGGCCGATGATGGCGGCGATGGACCTCTTTTCGTTTCATGTGCATGCGCGCGGCGTCCACGCCGCCATGCCGCATCTGGGCACGGATGCGATCGTCGCCGCCGGCGCGCTTGTCGGCAGCCTGCAGACGATCGTCAGCCGGGTGACTGACCCGAGCCGGGCCCTGGTGCTTTCCCTGACGCAAATCCACGGCGGGGAATCGCTGAACGCCTTGCCGGACCATGTGGAACTGCGCGGCACGCTTCGCTATTTCGACGCAGAGACCGGCGCGACGGCGCAGCATCGCATGCGCGAAACCGCCGCCGGC
This sequence comes from Nitratireductor soli, assembly GCF_001050155.1. Classification (GTDB taxonomy): domain Bacteria; phylum Pseudomonadota; class Alphaproteobacteria; order Rhizobiales; family Rhizobiaceae; genus Nitratireductor; species Nitratireductor soli. The sequence goes on along the minus strand of NZ_LFVY01000005.1, from coordinate 231,196 downwards.
GTGGCGCGCAGCCACGATGTGGCGATCGATTTCGACGTCTGGCCGGCCTATCCGGTGACCAGGAACGACGCCGCCGCGAGCCGCGTGATGGCACGGGCGGCGCGGCTGATGCCGGACGCGCCTCCACTGGTCGGGCAGTTTGCGCCCAGCACGGCGTCGGAGGATTTCGCCTTCATGCTGCAGGCCCGGCCGGGCGCCTATGCCTGGATCGGCAATGGCCGGGAGACGGCGCTTCACAATCCGGCTTTCGATTTCAACGACGACCTCATTCCCATCGGCGCGCGCTACTGGATCGAGGTGGCGCGCGCCGCGCTCGGTCAAGCCGACGCAACACGAATTCAAGCAGTAAGTTCATCGCAGGGAGACGACCAATGAGACTTGCCGGAAAACGGGCCCTGATGATCGGCGCGGCGACGGGCATCGGCCGCGCCGCCGCCATCGCCTTCGCCGGGAACGGCGCCAAGCTGGTGATCGCCGACATCAATGTGGAAGCGGCGAACGAGGCGGCGGAAAGATGCCGTGAAGCCGGCGGCGCGGCGATCGCGCTGGCCTGCGACGTACGCGACGAGGCGAGCGTCAAGGCCGTCGTCGACAAGGCAGAGGAGGCGCTTGGCGGCCTCGACACGCTCGCCTTTTTTGCCGGGCTGCAGCGGACCGGGCCGATCGAGGCCTTCGATGCCGCCACCTGGGACGCGATCTTTGCCGTCAATGCGCGCGGCACCTTCTTTGCCGCCAAACATGCCGGCCCGGCGATCCGCCGCGCCGGCGGCGGCAGCATCATAACGACGTCCTCGCTCGCCGGCCTGAGGGGCGCGGCGGGCATGGTCTCCTATGCGGCGGCCAAGGGCGCGGTGATCGCCTTCACGGTCGCCCTTGCCCAGGAACTCGCGCCGGACAACATTCGCGTCAACGCCGTGCTTCCCGGCTGGATCGACACGCCGTTCAACGATCCGGCCATCGCCCTGATGGGCGGCGTCGAGGCGCATGCGGAAATCGTCCGGCGCATCGTTCCGCTGGGGCGTCAGGGAACGCCGGAAGAGGTGGCGCCGATGTATGTCTTTCTTGCTTCGGAGGAATCGCGCTACGTGACCGCCAAGTCGATGATGGTCGATGGCGGCATGGCGCACTGACCCATGCGGCGGCAAGGCGTTGCATTATTTGAACCGCTTGGGCTTATATGAACGGCCCGCATCAGGTCTGCGGAAGAACGGGCAGGGCGGCGCAACGGGGCGCCGGATAAAAAGCCGCGTGGGAAAAGAACAATGAAAAGAAGCAAGGACGCTTCACCGGTCGATCTTGGCGATGCGCGGCGCGACCTGGGGATCAAGCTCAAGCTGGCGCGCCAGACCAAGGGGTTCACCCTGAAGGAACTGGCCGAACGCGGCCATTGTTCGGAAAGCCTTCTGTCGAAGATCGAGAACGGCAAGGCCATGCCGTCGCTGCCGCTGGTTCACCGTCTCGTACATGCGCTCGAAACCAACATCAGCTGGTTGTTCGAGGAGCAGGGACCGCAGGACAACATCGTTTTCCGCAAGGACGAACGGCCGTTCATCTCTCTGGAAAGGAGCAACGGCCGCACCAGCGGCGTCATGCTCGAGCGGATCATCCCGTACAAGGAAGGGCATCTGCTTCAATGCAACATCCACCATCTGGAAGTGGGCGGGCGCAGCGGCGGCGCCATCACCCATGAGGGCGAGGAAGTGGGCTATGTGTTGACCGGCAGCGTGGCGCTGGAAGTCAACGACCAGACCTATGCGCTGGAAGCCGGCGACGGGTTCTGCTTCCGCTCGAGCAATCCGCATTGCTATCGCAACATCGGTTCCGAGCCGGCCAGCGTTCTGTGGGTTTGCACGCCGCCGACTTTTTGATGCCCTGGCCGGCGGTGTCGCCGGTGGGAGAGCCCAGGACAAGGGGGCGGAACCCGTTTGGCGGTCCGGTCCCGGCAAGTCACTTTCGCCGCAGTTCAGTACCGCTCTATCTCCTTGTCTTTCCGCATCGATGCGGACGTCAGGTGATGCCGCCTGATTGCAAAATGCCCTAACGGCGCCTGAGTGCGGTGACTTCAAGCTCCACCAGCATTTCCTCTTCGGCCAAAGTCACGATGACCGTGGTGTTGGTGGGGCGCGGGTCCCGAAAGGTTTCGCCCAGGATCCGTGACGCCGGCAGGATGTCGTCGCGCTTGGTCAGGAACACCCGAATGCGCACCACGTCGGCCAGGCTGGCATCGGCCTGGGCCAGGGCAGCGGCGATGTTGTCCAGGGCTTGCCGGGTCTGCGCCTCGACCCCCGCGGGGATGGCGCCGGTCTTGAAATCATAGCCCACCGTGCCGGACACAAAGATGAAATCGCCATCCACAACGGCACGGCTGTAGCCGGCCATTTCTTCGAATTTGGAACCGGACGAGATGGTGTAGCGGGCGTTCTTGTTCATTCGGGATCCTCTGTAGCATTTTGCAGTCAGGTGAATCACCTGACGTCCGCATCGATGCGGAAAAACACGAGCTAGACAAATCACTTGCTCATTTGATCAAACATGTCTATCAAAATGGGAATTGTCCACCCTGGGTGTGCGATCCCAACAGATGGTCTCATCTGTTGGGAAAAATCGCCCCATCAGATCAATAGCTTGTGGGCTGACTTGTCAAAACGGTTGGGTACCATCCGTTTCGGTCAGACCACTACAGTCTCCTTTGCCCGGAAGCGCATGCCCAAGCTCGCCAATCGAATCACCCAGACCTCCAAGAAAAGCTACGGCATGGTCGCCAAGGCCGGCGGCCTCGCAGGCAGCGGACGAGATCTCATTCATCTCGAGCTGGGCAAGCCGTTCCATGACACGCCGGCCCACATCATCGAGGCCACGGTGGATGCCATGCGCCGGGGCGAAGTGCATTATTCCGACCTCGCGGGCCTGTACGATTTTCGTGTGGCCATCGCCGACAAGCTTGTCGGCTACAACAAGATGGAGGTCGGCCCTCAGGATGTCCTGGTAACCAATGGGCTGACTCAAGCCTCCTTCGCAGCCTTTATGGCGCTGGTGGAGGAGGGCGACGAGGTGATCCTGCTCGAGCCCTACTATCCCCAGCACCTGGGCAAGATCGAGATGGCCGGAGGCCGGCCGGTGACCGTGACGCTCGACCCATCGGACGGATACCGTCTGGACCCCGTGCGGATCGCCGCAGCCATCACGCCTCGCACCAAGGCCATCGTTCTGGTCAATCCCTGCAATCCCACGGGGCGCGTCTACAGCCGCCAAGAGCTGGAGGGTGTTGCGCAACTGGCGCGGGAACACGATCTCTTCGTCATCTCGGACGAGGTCTACGACCATATCGTGTTCGATCGGGAAACCCATGTAAGCATCGCCACATTGCCGGGGATGAAGGACCGCACCGTGTCGATGTATGCCTTCACCAAAGCCTATGCGATGGATGGCTGGCGCCTGGGCTATCTGGTCGCCGCCCCGGCGCTGATGTCCGGGCTGGCCAAGATCGTCGCGACCGAGGTGACCCATGTGAACACGTTTATCCAACATGGCGGCCGGGCTGCGCTGACCGGGCCCGAGGCAGTTCTGCGGGACATGGTGGCGGACGATCAACGCAAGCGCGATCTTGTCGTCGCTCGGCTCAACCAGATGCCCGGCGTTACCTGCCCCATGCCGCAGGGGACGATATATGCCTTCCCCGACATCTCCGCCGTCGGCCTCACGAGCCAGGAAGCGGCCGACAGATTGCTGGACGAGGCCGATGTGGTGGTGGAATCCGGTGCCTTCTACGGCCCGGCGGGTGAGGGCCGTCTACGCATATGCTTCGGGTCGGAGAGCACCGAGCGCCTCACCCTTGCAATGGATAGAATGCAGAAGTTCTTCAATGCGCTATAACCGGACCCTGCGCTTCCGCCAGCACTTCTCGTCCGGTGATGGACATATCCCCATGCGACTGCACAATTCGCTCGGGTCGCATCCAACCAGGAGGAAAGAATTATGGTTTTGCGTATCGCTGCAGCGGCCCTGTTGATCAGTGCAACCATGGCCCAGGCCGAAACCGTCTGGGAGATGCACATCAATTTCCCGGCCGGGAATTTTGACACCCAGAACGCCATGCGGTTTGCCCAGGAGGTGAAGGACGCCACCAACGGCGAAGTGGTCATCAATGTCATGGCCGGCGGATCGCTGGGGCTCAAGGGCCCCGAGGTCATGGGTGCGGTTCGCGACGGGATCGTGCCGATCGCCCATTACCATCTGGATACAGCCGTCGGCGACGCGCCGTTTCTGGGCATTCAGGGGCTGCCCTACCTGACCCGCAACTATCAGGATGCGGCCCGGCTCGATGAACTGGCATCTCCGGTCTACGATCGCATCGCCGAAGCCAACAACCAGTTGATCCTCTATTCGGTGTTCTGGCCCGGCGCGCATCTCTATACCAAGAAACCGGTCGCCGGCGTCGCGGATCTGCGGTCCCAGAAAATCCGCACCGCCAACAGTTCGAGCACCAGTTTCTTCAATGCCCTTGGCGCCTCTGCGGTGCTGATGCCGTGGTCGGACGCACTGGTTGGGCTGGCTTCGGGCGGGCTTGATGGGATCGCGACATCGGCGACCTCGGGCGTCGACGGCAAGTTCTGGGAGTTCGTGGGCGCCATCAACACGATCAGCTACGTGAACCCCACCGCCGTTGTTGCCGTGAACCTCGATGCGCTGAACGCTCTGCCGGAGGAAACCCGCCAGATCGTCATCGATGCCGCCGCCCGCCTGCAGGGCGACTTCCGCGCCGTCTCGGAAAATGAGGACGCGAACCGTCTGGCAGAGCTCGCCGCGCAAGGCATGAACGTCTCCGGCCCCAGCGAAGAATTCTCGACTGCGCTCGAAGCCGCCGCGCGGGTCCAATGGGAAACCTTTGCCGAACAGGCCGGCGACGACGCCCGCGCCGTGCTCGACGCATATCTGGCGGAGTAACGCACAATGTCCCGCACAGCGACTGTTCACGTCGTCGCGCGCGGCATGACCATCGTCAATGCGGCGGCGGCAGCCTGTGCGGTCATCCTCCTGGCTCTGATTTTCATTGTTCTCATCGCCGAACTCGTATCGCGCAACCTCTTCCATCACTCCTTTGCCGGCAGCTGGGAGCTCGCCGCCTACATGATGGCGTCGATGTTCTTTCTGGGACTGGCGCCCGCCCTGCAGATGGACACCCACGTGCGCGTGCGGATTCTGTCGGAGGCCTTGTCACCCCGCTTGGCAAGGGTTTTGGAAGGCGTGGTGTTGATCGTTGCCACCATCGTCACCGCCTTCGCGGCACTGGCTTTGGTCGAACTGGCGTTGACCTCCTTCACCCGTGGCTCCAAATCCTGGGAACTCGCGCTTCCCCTGGCCATCCCCCAGAGCATGGTGGCGCTTGGCATGACGCTCTTCTCGCTGAGCTTCCTGGCCCGGTTCGTCTTGCTGGCCCTGGGCCAGGACCCAAACCGAGACCATGACGACGCGGTCACGGAAAGGGCGAGCTGATGTCCATCGTGATCACGACGCTCGTTGCGGTGTTCTTTCTCCTGCTGGCATCCGGCATCTGGATCGGCGTTTCGATGATTGCCACGGGCGTCATCGGCCTCGAGCTCTTCCGCAGCCTGCCCGTCGACAAGGTGTTGGCGCAGAGCCTGTTCAACATCATCTCCTCCACCGAGCTTCTGGCGCTGCCACTGTTCATCCTGATGGCGGAGCTCTTGTTCCGCACGCGGATATCCGAGAACATGTTCAACGGCCTGGCGCCCTGGACCAGCTGGCTGCCGGGGCGGCTTCTGCATGTCAACATCATCGGCAGCACTCTGTTCGCCGCCGTCAGCGGCTCGTCGGCGGCGACAGCCGCCACGGTGGGCCGCATCACCTTGTCCGAGTTGGAGAAGCGGAACTACGACCGTTCCATCGCCATCGGCTCCCTGGCCGGGGCCAGCACCATCGGTTTTCTCATCCCGCCCAGTCTCCCGATGATCATCTATGGCGTGCTGGCTGAGGTTTCGATCCTGAAGCTTTTCATTGCCGGGATCCTGCCCGGGCTCCTCCTGGCATTGGGCTTCAGCCTGATGACGATCGTCCTTGTGCGGTTGCGGGGCGGGGAGGGTGCGGAAAGAGAGCATTATTCCGTACGCGACCGGATCGACAGCATCCGTAAGCTCGGCCCCGTCACCGGGCTTATTCTGGTGCTCATCGTCGCGCTCTATGGCGGTTTTGCCAGCCCCACCGAGGCTGCCGCCGTGGGCGTGGCCGGTGCACTCATCATCGCGTTGATCTCGGGCGATCTGAGCCTGTCGGCGCTGAAGGACGCGGGTAGCTCCACCATTCGCACGTCGAGCATGCTGGCGCTGATCACCAGCGGCGGGGCTTTCCTGTCGGTGACCTTCAATTATCTCGGCATTCCGGTCTATGTGGTGGGCTTGGTCAACAGTGCCGATCTGTCGCCGCTTGCGATCATCCTGATGTTCCTCGCGGTCTATCTGGTCCTGGGTGCGGTGCTGGACGGCATGTCGATGATCATCGTGACCCTTCCGGTCACCTTGCCCGCAGTGGTCGCCGCCGGGTGGAGCCCGCTGTGGTTCGGGATCTTCCTTGTGGTCACCATCGAGATGGCCCAGCTGACCCCGCCCGTCGGGTTCAATCTGTTCGTGGTGCAAGGGGTGTCGGGTGAACCCCTCACCAAGATCATCCGGGCCGCGGCACCCTATTTTGCGGTTCTGGTTGCGCTGGTAGCCTTGCTCATCGCCTTTCCGGATCTGGTCCTCTGGCTGCCCAACCACATGTGACGTAGACCGGTTCAGCTTGCTCAGCACGACGGCGCTGGAGAGCGTCATCGCTCCAGCGCCGGTGCTGCCTTCCCTCGTTGCGACGGGTGTGCGACGGCGCCGCGGCGAGGCTGGATCGACAGATCCTCATCCTCCAGATCGGTTTCGAGGCCTTGCAGGATTGGGCAATGGGGGCGGTGATCGCCATGGCAGGCGTTGACCAGCGTGGTGAGCGTATGGGCCATGTCCTGAAGACCCTTGATCTTCTTTTGCAGTTCGTCGATGTGCCCCTGCGCCAAGCGCTTGACCTCGGCGCTCTGCCGGGTGTCGTCACGCCACAGGCCAAGAAGATCGCTGATCTCTGCAACCGAGAAACCGAGATCGCGCGCGCGGCGGATGAAGCGCAGCACATGGACATCGGTGTCCGAATAATCGCGGTAGCCGGAAGACTTCCGGTCGGCAGCCGGAATGAGGCCGGTCGCCTCGTAATAACGGATCATCTTGGCCGAAACGCCCGATGTCTTTGATGCCTGTCCAATGTTCATCAGTATCTTTCCCAAAATGGTGCGGGAGCCGACCCGGATATAGGATCGACTGCCGCGGTTTGTCAGTGCGCCGCCATGAACGTGCGCAGCCGCAGCGCATTGCCGAGCACGAACACACTCGACAGGGCCATGGCGCCTGCGGCAAAGACCGGCGACAGCAAGATGCCGTAGGCCGGATAGAGAAGGCCCGCCGCGACCGGGATCAGGGCCGTGTTGTAGGCAAACGCCCAAAACAGATTCTGCCGGATGTTGCCGATCGTCGCCTTTGACAGAGCGATTGCGTTCGGCACGCCCTGCAGGCTGCCCGACATCAGAACCACGTCCGCCGCCTCGATGGCGATGTCCGTGCCCGTGCCGATAGCGAGGCCCACATCGGCCTCGGCCAGAGCCGGCGCGTCGTTGATGCCGTCGCCAACGAACGCGACCTTGCCGTGCTTGGCCTTGAGGCGGCGAACCGCATCGACCTTGCCGGCCGGCAGCACTTCCGCCACCACCTCGTCGATCCCCAGCCGCGCCGCTATGGCCCTGGCCGTGCGGGCATTGTCGCCGGTGATCATCGCGACCTTGAGGCCGAGATCGTGCAGGGCCTTGATTGCCGCAGGCGTGGTGTCCTTGATCGGGTCGGCCACGGCGATGATCGCCGCGAGCTTGCCGTCGATCGCGGCATACAGGGGCGACTTGCCCTCATTGCCCAGACGTTCGGCAATCTGGGAGAACGCTGCCACGTCATGGCCGAGTTCGACCATGTAGCGGTCTGCGCCGATCTCAACGCGCTTGTCGTCGGCCGTGGCCTTGACGCCGAAGCCCGTCACCGATTCGAAGTCCGACACCGCCGGCAGCGCGATGCCTTCCCCGGCGGCCGCGTCGACGATCGCATGGGCAATCGGGTGCTCCGACCTGGTCTCGACGGCGGCGACGAGACCCAGGACGTTCAACCGGTCGAAGCCGGCGGCCAGTTCCAGATCGGTCAGGGTCGGCTTGCCCTCGGTCAGCGTACCGGTCTTGTCGAGCGCCACGACCCTGGCGTCCTTCAGCAATTGCAGCGCTTCACCCTTGCGGAAGAGCACGCCGAGTTCGGCGCCCCGGCCGGTGCCCACCATGATCGAGGTCGGCGTCGCCAGGCCCATGGCGCACGGGCAAGCGATGATCAGGACGGCGACGGCATTGACCAGTGCGAAGGTCAGCGCGGGCGACGGGCCGAAATAGAGCCAGGCCGCGAAGGTCAGCGCCGCCACGGCGAAGACTGCCGGTACGAACCACATGGTGACCTTGTCGACCAGCGCCTGGATCGGCAGCTTGGAGCCCTGAGCCTCTTCGACCATGCGGATGATCTGCGACAGCACGGTGTTGCCGCCGACAGCCGTCGCGCGGAACGCGAACGCGCCCTTCTGGTTGACTGTGCCGCCGACGACCTCACTGCCCACCGATTTTGAAACCGGGATCGGCTCGCCGGTGATCATCGACTCGTCGACATAGCTGGCGCCTTCGACCACCTCGCCATCGACGGGCAGGCGTTCTCCGGGACGAACCTCGACGATATCGCCGGAAACGACCGAGCCGATGGATAGATCGACCGTCTTGCCGTCCCTGCGGACGCGCGCCGTCTTGGCTTGAAGGCCGGCCAGGCGCTTGATCGCTTCGGATGTCCGGCCCTTGGCACGGGCCTCGAGCAGGCGGCCCAGCAGGATAAGCGTCACGATGACGGCGGCTGCTTCAAAATAGACGTTGATCGTTCCAGGAGGCAGGAAGGTGGGGGCGAAGGTCGCCACCAGCGAATACCCATAGGCTGCAAGCGAACCGACAGCCACGAGCGAATTCATGTCGGGGGCAAGGCGCCAGAGCGCGGGGAGCCCCTTGTCATAAAAACGAATGCCCGGAATGAAGAGCACAAGCGTTGTCAGCGCGAACTGGACGTACCAGCTCCACTGCATGCCGATCGTCGATTCGATCAGGCCATGCACGCCCGGAATGAGGTGCGATCCCATCTCCATGAGAAAGACCGGCGCGGTGAGCACCGCCGCGAGGGTGAAGTCACGGGTCAGCTCCTGGCGCTCCGCTTCCTTTTTTTCTGCCCGCTCGGCATTCTCGTCGTCACCGCTATTGCCGGCGGCCGCGCCGATCACCCTGGCCTCGTAACCGACGTCTTCGATCGCCGCGATCAAGGTCGCCGCCTCGGCGGTTCCGTGGATCGTGGCGCGCTCCGTCGCCAGATTGACGACCGCCCCAGTCACGCCGGGAAGCGCCTTCAGAGCGCGCTCGACGCGGCCGACGCAGGATGCGCAGGTCATCCCTTCAATCGATAGCTCTGTGGGACCGGCGGAACCGGCAGATTTCGCCGGGACGGAGTAACCGGCGTTTTCGATGGCCGCGACAAGCTTTGCGCGGGCGACGGCCGATCCGGTCGTGATGCTCGCACGTTCCGTCGCCAGGTTGACCGATACGGCCCCAACGCCCGGGACGGCCTTCAGGGCTCTTTCGATGCGACCGACGCAGGACGCGCAGGTCATCCCCTCGATGGGCAGCGATATCGTTTCAGAGAAGTCTGTTGCTCGAACGGGGGCATTCATAGCCGCTTCCTTTTCTCGTTCCGAATTCAAGTTCGGACGGAAAATGGGGCTTCCAACCATGGGAAGGTCAATACCGAAATTTCCTTTTCCGCATCCCTTGACCTTACCATGGTTGGAAGCCCCATCTTGAGCGTCATGAGACCCAAACCAAGGAGAATTCTCATGGAACTCAGAATCGAGAACATGACCTGTGGCGGCTGCGCCAAATCCGTCACCAAGGCGATCCAGTCAGTCGATCCCGATGCCAGGATCGAGACCGATCCCGCCGCACGCTTGGTCAAGGTCGAGACGACCGCATCGTCGGCGGCCCTTCAACTGATTCTCGAAGAAGCCGGCTATCCGGCAACCGTGAACTGATCAGGAGCGATATCATGAACAAGCTCACCCCGATCTTCATCGCAGGTGCGCTCGCCATCAGCGCGGGCCTGGCGATCGCACGGGGCTCAATGAACAAGGACGATCCGATGCAAGGTCACGATATGCCGGACCACGCGATGCTGGCCGCCATCAGCCCGCCCACAAAAGCCTATATAGCCGCCAATGATCGGATGCATAAGGACATGATGGTCGAGTTCACTGGCGATGCCGACATCGACTTCATGCGCGGCATGATCCCGCACCATCAAGGCGCGATCGATATGGCGAAGGTCGTGCTTGAACACGGCAAGGATCCGCAGGTTCGCAAACTCGCCGACGAGGTGATCAAGGCCCAGGAAGGCGAGATCGCCGTGATGAAGAAATGGCTTGCCGCCCGCGGCAAGTAGCGACCCAAGGGCGGCTCTCGGGAGTGGCCCTTTGCCAAGAAAAAACCCGGGACATGGTTGAGCGGCTTCGCCGTCGACTGTCAAACGACCGATAGGGAGACGATCAATGCATCGCAGGACATTTCTGGCGAGCCTTACGGGTCTCGTCGTTGCGGGCCCAGCAACGGCCCAGATGAACCACGACATGGGCAGCATGGGCGGCCACGGCAATCACAACATGCCCGCGGCGGGCACCAATCCCGTTTTGCCGGAAGGGCAGCCGCTCAAGGAGTTGCCACGGCTGTCCAACCGGTCGGCCGTGCCTGGCGTATTCAAGGCAAAGCTGGCAGCAGAACCAGGCGTCGTACGGTATGCCGAAGGGCTCGATACGCCTGTGCTCCTTTACAACGGCACCAATCCCGTGATCGAGGCAAGTGAGGGCGACACAGTCGAGATCAGCTTCAAGAACGGGATTTTGGACGAAGCCACGACGATCCATTGGCATGGCATGCCAGTGCCGGCCGACCAGGATGGCAATCCGACGGACCCGGTGGCCCCGGGTGGCGAGCGCATCTATGCGTTCGAACTGCCGGAAGGCAGTGCGGCGTCTTACTGGTTTCATCCCCATCCCCATGGTTTGACCGCCGAGCAGGTCTATCGCGGTCTCGCCGGTATCTTTGTGGTCAAGCCGAAGGACGATCCCATCCCGCCGGAATATGGCGACACGATCCTCATGCTCACCGATCTCAGGATCGCCGCCGACGGGACGATGCCGGAAAGCACGATGAGCGATCTAATGAACGGCCGCGTCGGCGATCATGTGCTGGTCAATGGACAGAAGAACCCGGCGATGGCTGTTGGGCTTGGCGAAAAGCGCCGTCTACGTCTCTACAACGCGACGAATGCACGATTCCTGCTGCTCAAATTCGAGAATGCCAGCATGACCGTTGTCGGAACGGACGGCGGCCTGATCGAAGCGCCCGTCGCCATCGACGAGCTGCTGCTCACGCCGGCCGAACGCGTTGAACTGATCGTTTCGTTCGACAAGCCGGGAGCGGCCACGCTCACGACGCTCGGCTATGAGCGCGGTTGGATGGGGCCGGGCAAGCCAAACGAGGCCGGCATGATCCTGCTGACGGCAAACGTATCGGAAGAGGCGGTGGCTGCGATGCCGCCCCTGCCGGCAAAGCTGCGCTCCATCGAGCCTCTTGGGAGCCCGATTGTCACACGCCGATTTGTGCTGACGGAATCCATGGGCGGAATGGACCATGGCGACATGTCGATGCAGGGCATGGATCACTCCAGCATGTCCATGTCTTCCGACAGCATGGAGATGAAGTTCCTGATCAACGGTGCCAGCTTCGACATGAACCGCATCGACGAAGTCTCGAAAGTCGGACAAGTCGAGCTTTGGGAAGTCGTCAACGAGGCGGATATGGATCATCCGTTCCATGTGCATGGGACGCAGTTTCAGATCGTGGAGCGCGAGAAGGACGGGAAGGTCATCACGCCACCCTATCGCGCGTGGAAGGATACCGTGAACATCGTCGCCGGCGAGACGGTTCGTATACTGCTGCGCCAGGATTTGCCCGGGCCGCGAATGTATCACTGCCACATCCTCGAGCATGAACAGCTCGGTATGATGGGTACGGTTGACGTTCAAGCCTAGAGCCCTTTTAGGAAAAGCGGGAACCGGCCTTCCGTCTGAAGCTGCGTCAAAACAAAGAGGTAGAGCGGTTTTCTGATTGAGAGAACCGCTCTGGTCCGGATCCGCGAATGAAACGAAGGCCCGACGCGAAGATGTTCGCGGCGGGCCTTTCTCATTGGGGGCGGGCGATGGGACCTCATCGCTGGCGGCGGCATCATTCGAAAGCCACCGACCCCGGCGGCTCTTCCGGGGTAAAGAACACGTCGGCGTGCATGTCCTCCTTGCGCATGCCGCGCGCAAAAGCCAGGTCCATTGCCGCGTCCACCATTGGCGGCGGGCCGGCAATATAGGCTTTCCAGCCGTCGAGGTCGGAAAGTTCCTCCGCCACCACCTGCGTCACCAAACCGCCCCGATGCTGCGCGGACCGGGCCTCGGACAGCACCGGCGCGAAGGTGAGATTGGGATGCCGTCTGGCGAGGGCCTGGAAATGCCCGACGAGATAGAGATCGCGCTCGGCCCGGGCGCCGGAATAGACATGAATCGGCTGCTTCATGCCGTGGGCGAGGGCGGATTCGACGATTGACTTGATCGGCGCCAGCCCGGTGCCGCCGGCGATGCACAGAATCGGACCGGAATGATGCAGGCGCAGGGAGGAAGAGCCCAGGGGGAATTCGAGCGTTGCTTTGTCATCAGTCTTCAACGCGCTATGCGCGTGCTCCGAGGTCGTCCCTCCCGGAACACGGCGAATGTGGAACTCAAGGCCGCCATAGCCATGCCAGTTGGCCATGGAATAGCTGCGGGCGGGAACGCCATTGAAGCCGACCTGCGCATATTGCCCTGCATTAAACAGCAAGGGAGCCCTGTCCTCGGGCGTAATCCGAACCAGCTTGATGTCGTGGGTGAGATCATCAAGGTGGGTCACGATCCCGTCCAGACGCCGTGGAGGCTGAACGTCGTCATCGTCGCTGCCCAGCCAGGCCACGGCCGTGTCCGTCTGGGGAAGCGCCCGGCATGCCAGGATCAGTCCGTCGGCCTTCTCTTCATCGGTGAGAGCGAAGCGCGAATGCTGGAGCAGTTCCACTTTTCCCTCGATCAGCCGGGACTTGCAGGAGCCGCAGCGCCCGGACCTGCAGCCATGGGGGTATGGAATGCCGGCGGCGAGGGCCGCGTCCAGGATGGTCTGCCCGTCCTGGACTTCAAGGCTGGTCCGGGACTGCCTGATGTCAACGAGTTTGGCTGTCATGCCGGTTCCTCACATGCCCTGCGTCAGTCGGAGCGCCTTGGTCAGGCCCGGCTTCTGGCTCTGGAACGTTCCGTAGAAGATATCGGAATCAACGATGGTGATAGGCGCCACCCGTACACCCGTGCGCGTTTTTGCCTCCTCGGCGATCCGCGGGTCGGTGAGATCGCGTTCTTCATAGGAGATCCCCTGCTGGGACAGCCAACGCTTGAGCGCGTGACAGTCCGGGCAGGTCGGGGTCGTGTAGATCAGAATGTGCGGTGCGCTGGCATCCGTCATGTGCTTGCCTTTCTCTGAATTCGACATGGTTTCACTCGCGCCGACCGCCCAGAAAGCTGCCAGGTAGAGGGCCATTATCGTCAGGATGCGGCTTCCAGCGCTTGGAAGGTCAAGGGTTGTTGTTGCGCGGCAAAGGATTTTTCGGGCCACGATCGCAGGCAGTCATGAAATGTCGGAATGCGGCCCAGAGGCTGCGCCAGTGGCCCTCTCACCCTCCGGGCTGTTCAGGGGGTCGATCCTTGATGAGGGAATTGCGCGCAGCCGTTGAATAGCGACCGCGGCGCGCATTGTGATTGCTTGCTCATTCGGTAGATTGGGTTCGACAGATCAATTTGGACCGCATCTCGTCCCAAACGTCGGCGAGCTTGGTCCCCAGCACAGGTAGTTTTAGCAGATGACGTATCGTAAGCCGAAAGCAAGGGTCCAGAAACAGGACGAACTCGCAGGGCCAGCAAGTGTGGCGGCACCCGACCGACCTCTGGATCATTCATCCCTGTCGCAGAACGAGATCACGATTCTGGCGGAGACCTTCCGCCTGCTCGGCGATCCGTCTCGGTTGAGGATCCTCCTGAGCTGCCTGGCGGGGCCCATATCGGTTGGCGACATCGCCGAGCGACTGGATCTGTCGCTGTCGCTTGTCAGCCATCATCTGCGCCTTCTGCGAGGAGCGCGTCTCGTCAAGGGCGTGCGTCAGGCCAAGCAGATATTCTACGAGATCGCCGACCAGCATGTCAGCCAGGTACTGCAGGACATGGCAACGCACATCTCGGAAGATCATGCGGACGAGTGAGCTTTGCCAGCATAGGGTGCGGCAATCGGCGGATTGCCGAAAGAGTCTGCGGACGTCGATGGCGCCCGCGCGGCTGTTGTCCAAATGCCGATACGGACAGCTCGGAGGGCTTTTTATTGCTAACACTTGAATAGATGTTCAATTGTGATATTGACTCTTTCGAAGCCACGCAGGCCGCCAAAGGCGAACACGCCCCACCTGCGCCGGCGCGAAAGGAGATCGGAATGGCAAGGGTACTTTCAACGTCGAGTGCAGGTGAACGGCTCGGCTTCCGCATCGACGGGATGGATTGCGCAAGCTGCGTCGGCAAGATCGAGACTGCGCTGGACCGTTTGGGGGGAATCTCCGAGGTCTCCGTCAACTTCGCCAACGAGACATTGTCCTTGTCGCGCGACCCCTCCAGCAAGACGACGGAGAAGGCATCGCCAGGAAGATCCGTTCGCTGGGATTTGATGTCACGGTGTTATCGGCATCCACCGTTCCTTCCGCGCCAGCCGCGCGCTCGGGCTCCCACGCCAGGCACGACCACAGCGGCCGCTCTGGCGATCATGGCCACGATCACAAGCATGATCACGCGGCACATGCTTCCGCCCCAAGCGCTGCTCCAAGCTCCCCGCCCAACGTTTCGATGCGGCTCGATGGCATGGATTGCGCGAGCTGCGTCGGCAAGATCGAGGCGGCACTGGCCCGCATCCGCGACGTCTCGGATGTGCGGGTGAACTTCACGACAGAAACGCTTGAGCTTACCCTTGCCGCCGGCTCGATCACCAGGGTCGGCGACATCGAGAAGATGATCAAGGGCCTCGGCTTTGGGGTGTCCGACGCACGCCAGCTATCGTCGCCATCTGACGCCGTTGTCGAGGCCGAACCGGTACCGGCGCCGGCGATGCGCGATCAGCGCTGGTGGCAGACCCGCAAGGGCAGGCATGTCCTCGGTCTCGGCTTGCTCATGGGCTCGGCCTATGCCATCGCCCAGTTCATCCCGCTCCATGCGGAATGGATCTTTGCCGCTGCCGTCGTGGCAGGGGTTATCCCGTTCGCCCGCAAGGCCGTTGCACTTGCGATGTCCGGGTCTCCGTTCTCGATTGAGACGCTGATGTCGGTGGCGGCGATTGGTGCCCTCGTGATCGGCGAGGCGGAAGAAGCCGCCGCGGTCGTATTCCTGTTCGCAATTGGCGAACTCCTTGAAAGCGTGGCTGCGGGGCGGGCGAG
This sequence comes from Nitratireductor soli, assembly GCF_001050155.1. GTDB lineage: Bacteria > Pseudomonadota > Alphaproteobacteria > Rhizobiales > Rhizobiaceae > Nitratireductor > Nitratireductor soli. The sequence continues at coordinate 215,414 of NZ_LFVY01000005.1, read as the reverse complement.
GGCCGGCATCAAGGCGCTTGCATCACTCGTGCCCAAGACGGCGGTTCTGCTCGATGCCAATGGCGGCCAGCGCAGCGTTGCTGCGACTTCCCTGCGGGTGAACGATCTCGTGCTGGTGCGTCCGGGCGATCGCGTACCCGCTGACGGGCAGATCGTCCATGGAAACTCCAGCCTCGACGAGTCTCCCGTCACCGGCGAATCCATGCCGCGTGCAAGAGCAAAAGGCGACAGCATTTTCGCCGGTTCGATCAATGTCGATGGTGTTCTTCAGGTTCGCGTCGAGAAAACGGCCGCCGACAACACCATCTCGCGCATCGTCCACCTCGTTGAGCAGGCTCAGTCCTCCAAGGCGCCAACCGCGCGCTTCATCGAGAAGTTCAGCCGTTACTACACCCCGGCCGTGATGCTGATCGCTGCCGTGATCATTACGATTCCTCCTCTGGCCATGGGCGCGGACTGGAGTACGTGGCTCTACCGTGGCCTCGCACTCCTGCTGATCGCTTGCCCCTGCGCGCTGGTGCTGTCCACCCCTGCCGCGATCGCCTCGGGTCTGGCCGTCGGCACACGCCGCGGCCTACTGATCAAGGGAGGCAACGCGCTCGAAACCATCGGCAAGGTAAACGCCATCGCCTTCGACAAGACAGGCACATTGACCGAGGGCAAACCGCGCGTCACCGAAGTCCTCGCCTTTGGGAAGCGTGACGAGCACAAAATACTTGCCCTTGCCGCGGCAGTGGAGAGTGGTTCAAACCACCCGCTTGCGAAGGCGATCCTCGGGCATGCCGAAGCCGTCGGGATCGCTATCCCGCAGGCAAGCGACGCAACCGCGACGGCCGGCAAGGCGGTACATGCGAGGGTCGGCGGCCTTCGCCTGGCGGTCGGCTCTCCGATACATGCCGCACAGGCGGCAACCCTCGGGGCCCTGGAGCGCAAGGCCATCGAGAAGCTCGAGGAAGGCGGCAATACCGTCGCGGTTCTCTTCAACGAGCAGGCGAGGGAAGTCCTCGGTCTTGTCGCCCTGCGCGATGAGCCGCGACGTGATGCGCGTGAGGGTGTCGCCCAACTCAAGGCAATGGGTATTCGCTCTGTCATGCTCACCGGCGACAATCGGCGCACCGCGCAAGCCATCGCCAAGGGTCTCGGGATCGAATGGAAGGCCGAGCTGCTGCCCCAGGATAAGCTTAATCTCGTCAACGAGATGAAGCAGACGTCGAAGGTGGCCATGGTCGGCGACGGCATAAACGATGCCCCGGCTCTGGCGACGGCCGATGTCGGCATCGCCATGGGTGGCGGCACCGACGTGGCGATCGAGACAGCGGATGCCGCCCTTTTGAAGAGCCGTGTGACCGATGTCGCCCATCTCGTCGCGCTTTCGCGTGCGACCATGGCCAATATTCACCAGAATGTGGTCTTTGCTCTGGCACTGAAAAGCCTCTTCCTCGTCACCACCGTTCTCGGCATCACGGGTCTCTGGATCGCTGTTCTCGCCGACACTGGCGCCACCGCGATCGTGACGCTGAATGCACTGCGGCTACTGCGCTTCAAGGGCGCGGAATCGGTCGATGGTGACCTGGCCGAAGGCTTGCCTGCGCGCCTGCCGGTCCCGGCCGAAAGCCATTGAACAATCGCGTCAGGGAAGCCGCCAGTCTCATGCGATTGGCGGCTTCCAACACTGCTGGAGCCCCCCGTGGCAAAGTCGACACACGGCGCTCATCCGAAGACGAACTTCTCTCATTAAAGTGACGTCGGCGAAGTGGAGCATGCAGTTGGTCGCCGCATGGCGAGATGGATGCGTCAAGAACCGCTTCGGAAAAGTGTTCCAAGGGCCTTGACCTTCCCATCGTTGGAAATCCCACCTTCGTAAAAACTGACCGCCGCCGTCTCCCGCAGGCCTGGAGCGCGTGCCCCTATGAAAGTGAACGAGAATGAGCATGAAAGCCGCCACCCTGCTCCTGGCAGGCGTCGTCATTGCCGGTGGCACCTTTGTCTATCGCGACGAAGTGGGAGCCCATACCAGCCGTCTTTTGGCGCTAGTATCATCAACTGCAGCGTCCGAAGCGGCTGTCCAGCCGGGCGAGATGCCGGCACCACAGGTGCTGGTCGCACAGGTCATCACGCGCAAGGTCGCGCTGTCGGTGGAGTTTACAGGCCATCTCGAGGCGACCAGTTTCGTCGAACTTCGCCCACGTGTCGGAGGCGCAATCGACGCGGTCAGTGTTCCCGAAGGGGGGCTCGTACAACCGGGCCAGCTCCTGTTCCAGATCGACCCCAGGCCATTCCAGGTCGCCCTTGATGCCGCCAAGGCTCAGTTGCAGCAGGCGAGGGTCCTGCGCGATCAGGCCGAGATCAGTTTCAAGCGCGCCGAAACGCTGGCGCCCAATGGTACGGTGTCGCGCAAGACCTTTGACGACGCGCAGGCTGCACACGGCCAGCGTCAGGCGCAGGTCGAAATCGCCAAGGCAGCCGTGGCTGCTGCCGAACTCGATCTTTCCTTCACGCGCGTCACCGCTCCGATTGGCGGGCGCGTCGACCGCGTTCTGGTCTCCGAAGGCAATCTAGTTGCCAGCGGTAATGCCGGAGCTGCGACACTTCTCACCACGATCATCTCGACCGACCCCCTCTATGCTTACTTCGATATCGACGAAGCCACCTATCTCGAATTCGTCGTACGTGCGCGGGCGATCGAAAGTGGAAAGGCTGCAGGCACACTGCCGGTGCAGGTGGGGCTGATGACCGATGCTGGCTTCCCGCACGCTGGCGAATTCGACTTTCTCGGCAATCGTGTCGATCGGAGCACGGGGACAATCCGCGCTCGGGCCGTTGTGAAGAACGCCGATGGCCGGCTGGCGCCGGGCCTTTTTGCGCGGGTGAACCTCGTCACCGCCGAACCGGCTCAGACTGTGTTCATCGACGATCAGGCGATCGGTATCGATCAAGGACGCCGCTACGTGCTGGTTCTGGGAGCCGAGGACAAGGCCGAATACCGCCCGGTCGAACTCGGACCCATGATCGACGGTCTGCGCGTCGTCTCAGCCGGCCTCAAACCGGGTGAAAAGATCATTGTGAGGGGGCTGGTCCGTCCGGGCATGCGGGTGGTCCCGCAGATGATTCCGATGCTGCCGGGCCAGCCTGCTGATGGCGACAGGTCTGCGGCTGAAACGCAGGAGGCACGTCGATGAACGTTCCGCGTTTTTTCGTCGACCGCCCCATCTTCGCGGTCGTTCTGTCTGTCTTGATGCTGATCGCCGGCGGTCTGACACTGCTGAAGTTGCCGTTGAGCGAGTATCCGCAAGTGACCCCGCCAATGGTACAGGTCACCGCAAGCTATCCGGGCGCCAATCCCGAGGTGATTGCCGAAACGGTTGCTGCGCCGCTGGAGCAGGTGATCAACGGCGTCGAGAACATGCTCTATATGAGCTCGCAGGCCGCGACCGACGGACGCATGACGCTGACGGTGACCTTTCAGCAGGGCACGGACCCCGACATGGCGCAAATCCAGGTGCAGAACCGCGTCTCACGCGCGCTTCCGCGTCTGCCTCAGGAAGTGCAGCGCATCGGTGTGGTGACGCAAAAGACTTCGCCCGACATCCTGATGGTCGTGCATCTCGTCTCGCCCGACGATCGCTACGATCCTCTCTACCTGTCGAACTTCGCAACTTTGCAGGTGCGCGACCAGCTTGCGCGCCTGTCAGGTGTGGGTGACGTGCTGGTCTGGGGTGCTGGCGAATATTCGATGCGGATCTGGCTCGATCCGGCCAAGGTGGCGGCGCGCGGCCTGACCGCCTCCGACGTGGTGGCGGCAATTCAGGAGCAGAACGCCCAGGTGGCCGCCGGCTCGGTCGGCCAGCAGCCGGAAGCCTCGGCGGCGTTCCAAATCACCGTCAACACGCTTGGCAGGCTTTCGAACGAGGAGCAGTTCGGCAAGATCGTCGTCAAGACGGGCACTGAGGGCCAGGTCACCCGTCTGCGCGATATTGCCCGTATCGAACTTGGTGCGGACTCCTACGCGCTGCGCAGTCTTCTTGACGGCAAGCCGGCGCTAGCGATGCAGATCATCCAGAGCCCCGGCGCTAACGCGCTCGACGTGTCGAGCGCCATACGCGACACGATGGAAGAACTGCAGAAAGGTTTTCCCGAGGGTATAGAATATCGCATCGCCTACGACCCTACCGTCTTCGTCAAGGCTTCTCTGGAAGCCGTGGTGATCACACTGCTCGAAGCCATCGCGCTGGTCGTACTCGTGGTGGTGCTCTTTCTTCAGACCTGGCGTGCTTCGATCATCCCGCTGGTTGCCGTGCCAGTATCGCTGGTCGGCACATTCGCTCTTATGTACATGTTCGGCTTCTCGCTGAACACGCTGTCGCTGTTCGGGCTCGTACTCTCGATCGGTATCGTGGTCGATGACGCGATCGTGGTCGTCGAGAACGCAGAGCGTCACATCGCGCTCGGCGAAACGCCGAAAGATGCAGCGCGCAAGGCCATGGACGAGGTGACCGGGCCGATTATTGCCATCACTTCGGTGCTGTCGGCCGTGTTCATTCCCTCGGCATTCCTGACCGGCCTGCAAGGAGAGTTCTACAGGCAGTTCGCCCTCACGATCGCAATCTCAACCATCCTGTCGGCGATCAACTCCCTCACGCTTTCCCCGGCGCTCGCCGGCGTGCTTCTGAAGCCGCATCATGGCGGGGTGAAGCGAGACCGGCTGACGATCGTTGTCAACATCCTGTTCGGATGGTTCTTCCGGCGGTTCAACCGGTTCTTCGACCGCGCCTCGAATGCCTATGTCCGGTCGGTACGCCGTGCCGTGCGGTTCAGCGGGGTCGTCCTGCTTATCTATGCCGGTCTGGTCGGCATGACATGGATGGGTTTCCAGGCCGTACCCAGCGGTTTCGTGCCGGCTCAGGACAAATATTACCTTGTCGGCATCGCTCAACTTCCGACCGGAGCCTCGCTTGATCGCACCGAGGCGGTCGTCAAGAGAATGTCGGATATTGCGCTTGCAGAACCGGGCGTGGAAAGTGTCGTCGCGTTCCCGGGTCTTTCGGTCAACGGCATGGTCAATATTCCCAACGCGGCCGTAATGTTCACGATGCTCAAGCCCTTTGATGAACGAAAGGATCCTTCCCTGTCCGCTTTCGCGATCGCAGATCGCCTGATGGGCAAGTTCAGCCAGATACCCGATGGTTTTGCCGGCATATTCCCGCCGCCACCTGTTCCGGGCCTCGGCTCGACCGGCGGCTTCAAGATCCAGATCGAGGATCGGGCAGGGCTTGGCTTCGATGCCCTCGCGCAGGCGCAGGGCGAGATCATGGGCAAGGCGATGCAAACACCGGAGCTGGCTGGCATGCTCGCGAGCTTCCAGGTGAAGGCCAAGTCGCAAGGGGTGCCGCTCAACATGATCTTCGAGACGTTGCAGGTCAACCTCGGCTCGCTCTACGCGAACGACTTCAATCGATTCGGCCGCACTTACCGCGTGATGGTCCAGGCGGACGCGCCATTCCGTATGCAGCCGGAAGATATCGGCCGACTGAAGGTGCGCAACACGGCGGGCGAAATGCTTCCGTTATCAGCCTTGCTGACCATCAAGCACGGTTCGGGGCCGGATCGTGTCATGCACTACAACAGCTTCCCCTCGGCCGATATCAGCGGCAGCCCGGCGTCCGGATATTCGTTCGGGCAAGCGACCGCCGCCATCGAACGGATCGCATCGGAAACATTGCCATCCGGCATGGCCTTCGAGTGGACGGAACTCGCCTATCAGGAGAAACAAGCCGGAAACGCAGCAATGTACGTCTTCCCGCTGTCCGTTCTGCTCGCGTTTCTGATTCTCGCGGCGCAGTACAACAGTTGGTCATTGCCGTTCGCTGTGTTGCTGATCGCGCCGATGGCGTTGCTTTCCGCGATCGCAGGCGTCTGGTTTACGGGAGGCGACAACAATATTTTCACGCAGATCGGCTTTGTCGTGCTCGTGGGTCTCGCAGCCAAAAATGCAATCCTGATTGTCGAGTTCGCCAGAGCGAAGGAAGATGAAGGGGGCGATCCGTTGAACGCCGTGCTTGAAGCAGCCCGGCTTCGCCTGCGGCCGATCCTGATGACCTCGCTTGCCTTCATTGCAGGTGTCGTCCCTCTCGTGATCGCAACGGGGGCCGGTGCGGAGATGCGGCATGTCATGGGTATTGCCGTGTTCGCCGGCATGCTTGGTGTCACGCTGTTCGGTCTCGTGCTGACGCCGGTGTTCTACGTCTTGGTACGCCGTATGGCGATCGCCCGCCAGAGGCGGAGCGATCTCGCCGCAGCACTGGAATCACGTCTCTAGGACATGGTGTCGGAGAAGGCGGCAGCGAGAAAGGGCGATCTGTCTCGCCCCCAACGGCAACCTGACATGAAAGAAGGCGGCCCCAATCCAGGAGCGCGCTCAGCGACAGACGGAAGCCGTTTGGTGCTGAACATCGCAGAACTGTCTGCCGTGACTGGCGTGAAAATCGCCACCATTCGCTATTGCGAGCAACAGGGGCATCAATGCGCGTTCGGGATGCAGGGTGATCGGGAATTCAAAGGTCGAATGATGCTGGTCCGGTGAGGGCCGGTTCTTGAAGTGAATATTCCCCTCGATCTCCATGTGTCATCTCGGATGCCCTCTGGCCCTCTCTGGGACCGTTTCGCGTTGAATCGTCGCTGCCCGCACATTCCTTTGCCATGGCGGGTTGACATGTAAACGAATGAACAAGTATTCAATTGTTAAAGCGAAACGAGTTGGACCAGACGATGGCAAACCCACCTTCCTTCCACAACGACCATCATGGGCACGATCACGCCAAGGGGCACGATCACGCCAAGGGGCACGATCATGACCACGATCACTCCCACGTTCCGGTGGTTACGAAGGACAATGAGCGTAAGATCCTTATTTCCTTCCTGATCATTTTCTCATTCATGTTCGTTGAAGCCGTCGGCGGATACATCTCGGGCTCGCTCGCCCTGCTTGCAGATGCTGGCCACATGCTGACCGACGCGATCGCGCTCGGCTTGGCCTATGTCGCCTTCCGTCTCGGAAGGCGGGCACCTGACGGGCAGCGTACCTTTGGCTATGCCCGTTTCGAGGTTATTGCGGGGCTCGTCAACGCACTCACCCTGTTCGGCATTGTCGGGTGGATCCTCTACGAAGCCATGGGACGGTTGCAGGAACCCCAACCGGTCCTGGCCGGATCGATGTTCGTTGTGGCCCTCATCGGCATGCTCGTGAACGTTTTCGTCCTTTGGTTCCTGACGCGCGGCGATTCTGAACATGTCAACGTCAAGGGTGCGGTGCTGCATGTGATGGGCGACCTGCTCGGTTCTGTCGGCGCGATCGTTGCAGCGGTCGTGATCTGGTACACGGACTGGACCCCCATCGACCCTATTCTCTCGGTGTTCGTGTCTCTGCTGATCCTGCGCAGCGCCTGGAGCCTGCTCAAGGGCACGCTGCATATCCTGCTTGAAGGCGCTCCCGCCAATGCCGACAGTTCCCTGATCTCCGAGCATCTTCTGGCGTCCGTTCCTGGCATTCAGAACGTCAGCCACATCCACGTTTGGTCACTTACGTCCGGTCGCGTCCTGGCGACGCTCCAGGTGCAGCCGATTGAAGGGGTCGATATTCGCAATGTCGTCAACCGGGTCGAGCACGAACTGAAGACGAAGTTCAACATCGAGCACCCGACAATCGGCATCAACTGGGAAGGAAACGCCAGTTGCAGTCTGGAGGAGGCCGGCAATGCGACCGCTTCCCACGCAGGTCACTCGCATTAACCGACGCCGCGTCACGGTTCACTTGGAAAGCCAGCAAGGGACAAGGTTGAAGACATGGCCTCCTTCGACCCAGGAGCCGAACGTCGTGATGGAAGTCTTTCGTCTTCGGCCGGCCGGCCGTCTTCCTGTTTCGCGAATGCAGCGATTTGGCGCGTCTGAAAGTGGTGTTCTCACGCAGAACGATCTTGCCGCGGCGCCTTATGACAATCTGTCCGAGCCATGCTACAGAGCCGTTCTTGCGTGAGCGCTTTACGATGGTGCCGATATCGCTACAACGTCCCTTCTGCGGCACAACATAGTCGTACTTTCTGTGAAAACCGCACAGAAATGGGCGAAATTCGGCAAACCCGAAAGTGAGCAAAAAGGCATAAGCGTTGGAAAAAGAAAGAAAATCGCGTCTCGGCGCGAACCGCCGATTTGCCGTTGCGCCGATGATCGACTGGACGGATCGGCATTGCCGCTTTTTTCATCGCCAGTTGAGCAAAAGGGCGCTGCTCTACACGGAGATGATCGTCGCCGATGCCGTGATCCATGGCGACCGCGAGAGGCTGCTGGGGTTCGATCCGTCCGAGCATCCCGTCGCGCTGCAGTTGGGCGGTTCCGATCCGGCCAAGCTGGCTGCGGCCGCGGCGATCGGCGCCGCCTGCGGCTATGACGAGATCAACCTCAATGTCGGCTGTCCCTCCGACCGCGTCCAGTCGGGCGCGTTCGGCGCCTGTCTGATGAAGACGCCGGCGCTGGTCGGCGCTTGCGTGGCGGCGATGAGACAGGTCGTCGCCATACCGGTCACCGTCAAATGCCGCATCGGCGTCGACGATCAGGACCCGGAGCCGGCGCTCGATGCGCTGGCCGATGCGGTCTGGCAGGCCGGCGCCGACGCGCTGTGGGTGCATGCGCGCAAGGCCTGGCTCGACGGGCTGAGCCCTAAGGAAAACCGCGACATCCCGCCGCTCGACTATGACCGCGTCTACCGCCTGAAGGCGGCGAACCCCGAGCGCTTCATCGGCATCAATGGCGGCATCGGCTCGCTCGACGCGGCGCACGCGCATCTGGCGCGGGTCGATGCGGTGATGCTCGGCCGCGCCGCCTATCAGCAACCGGCGCTCCTGGCGCAGGTCGACGGGCTGATCGACGGTGTCCCGGCGGCCGGCGAGATTGATTTCGCCGCGCTGATCGACACCATGGCAGCCTATGCGGCGCGCCACATCGCCGCCGGCGGGCGGCTTTCCCATGTCACGCGCCACATGATCGGCCTGTTCCATGGCTTTGCCGGCGCACGGCGCTACCGGCAGATCCTGTCGAGCGAGGCGACCGCTCATGATGCCGGTCCGGAAATCCTCATGAAGGCCTTCGCGGCGGTCGACCTGTCGGTTTCGCGGGACGCGGCCTAGAGCATTTCCATTTTTCTCCGAGTCACAGAAATGCTCTATCTCATTGTTTTTCCGCAATTCCGGACGGAAAACCGGTTCCCACTTTTCCTGGAATTGCTCTAGACCGGTTCAGTGTTTCATAGAAAGGATGAACCGGTTCATCTCATCGTTCCTCCGCATTTGTGCGGACGTCAGATGGAACCATCTGAATGCAAGATGCACTACAGGATCTGCCGCCGGAACGTCTTGCCGCGCATGGCGTAGAACGGCACCTCTCCGCCGGGCATCAGGTCCGGATCGGTTTCCAGCCGCCGTTCCAGATCGCTGAGCACGGTGCGCGTGATCAGCGGGATCTCGGCTTCCATGGCCTCCCTGATCGGCAACCACATCAGCTCTTCCAGCTCATTGGTCGGCCCGCCGTCGGGCAGTTCGACGGCCACGTTGTCGCGCCAGGCGGCCAGGAAACGGGCGTCGAAGCGGCGCACGCGTCCGGGCGGGGTGATGGCGCGGGCGACGAAGCGCAGGCAGGCAAGCGACGGCTGGACGCCATGCTCGGCAAATCCCTGCCAATCCCTGGCATTGGTGGAGAAGGGGCCTTTCTCGCCGATCAGCAGGCCGGCTTCCTCATAGGTCTCGCGAATGGCCGACAGCGCCACCGCCCGGGCGCGCGCGGCGCTGGCGCGCGCGCCGGTGCCGATCAGCTTGCGCTCCTCGTCCGGATGCAGGCCCGTGGCCACCGCGATGCGGCTGTCGGCCGGGTCGGTGCGGCCGCCGGGAAAGACAAACCGGCCAGGCATGAAAGCGTGGTTCCGGTGCCGGCGCCCCAACAGGACGCGAACGCTGCCGCCGCTGCGGTCGAGCAGGATCAGCGTCGCCGAATCGCGCGGCCGCATCGGCGTACCGCCCAGGGCGAAATCCTTCGCTTCCGCCTTGTCGATCTGCGCCCTGTCGAGGCCGTCCATGCGGTTGGGCCGGTCGGTCATGATGCGCTTCTTCCTGCCTTATAATTCCGGCCTATAGTTCCGGCCTATAGTTCCGGATGTGTTTCGAGCGCGTCGCTCTCGCCGCCGAAACCATGCATGTAGTAGGCCCATTGCAGGCCGACGACGGCGCCCTTGATCGGCCCGACCAAGGCCAGCGACATGATCAGCGTGATCGGCACCCACATGGCCAGATGCAGCCAGGCCGGCCAGTCGGTCATCGCCTCCATGCCCATGAAACCGCCGACGACGATATGGCCGACGACGACCACCACCAGATAGGCCGGCAGGTCGTCGGCGCGGTGATGATGAAATTCCTCGCCGCAGACCGAGCAATGGTCGGCGGTTTTCAGGAAAGCGCGAAACAGCTTGCCCTCGCCGCAATGCGGGCAGCGGCCGAGAAAGCCGCGCTTCATCGCCTCGAACGCCGAGCGCGCCGGCTTCGGATCCGTGCGCGTTCCACCAAAAGCCTGCTGTTCCATCATCGTCTCCTGCGCTGCGCGGTGCCCGGGCGGTTGTTGCCGCGGCCGCGCTGGCCCTTTGCCTTGTGGAACGACTTCATCGATCCGGGAAGCCGTTCTGGTTCGCTCAACATCTCGAAGCGCATCGCGCCGGCCAGCGGCGCGACCTCCACCAGGCGGACCGAAACACCGTCGCCGAGCTGAAACCCCTTGCCGCTCTGATCGCCGACGAGCGCATGCCGCGCTTCGTCATAGATATAGTACTCTTCTCCGACTGTGGAGATGGGGATAAAGCCATCGGCGCCATAATCTGGCAATTGGACAAAAAGACCCGCCTTGGCGACGCCGGAAATGCGCGCCGCGAATTCTTCGCCGATGCGGCCCGACAAATGCTCGGCCACCAGCCGGTCGACCGTGTCGCGTTCGGCGGCCATGGCGCGCCGTTCCGTGGCCGAAATCAGCGCCGCCACCTCTTCGAGCCGCGCCTCCTCGTCGGCCGTCAACCCGTCCTTGCCGAAGCCCAGCGCGCCGATCAGCGCCCGGTGGACGATCAGGTCCGCATAGCGGCGGATGGGCGAGGTGAAATGCGCGTAGCGGCGCAGATTGAGGCCGAAATGGCCAAGGTTTTCAGGCGCGTAGACGGCTTGGCTCTGCGAGCGCAGAACCACCTCGTTGACCAGCTGCTCATGCTCGGTGTTCTTCACCCGGGCGAGGATAGCGTTGAACTGGGCCGGTTTGAGCTGGGCGCCGCGGGCCAGCGAAATCTCGAACGAGCGCAGGAACTCGCGCAAGGCCTCCTGCTTGGCCAGCGACGGCGCGTCATGGACGCGATAGACCAGTTTCTGCCGCTTGGCCTCCAGCGTCTCGGCGGCCGCCACGTTGGCCTGCACCATGAACTCCTCGATCAGCTTGTGCGCATCGAGGCGGGGCGGCACTATGACGCGATCGACGGTCCCGTCCTTCTTCAGAAGGATCTTGCGCTCGGGCAGGTCGAGCTCGAGCGGCTGGCGTGACTGGCGCCCGCGCCGCAGCACCGCATAAGCATCCCACAGCGGGCGCAGCACCGGCTCGAGCAGCGGGCCGGTCTTGTCGTCCGGCTTGCCGTCGATGGCCGCCTGTGCCTGGTTGTAGGACAGTTTCGCCGCCGAGCGCATCATGACGCGGTGGAAGGAGTGGCCAAGCTTGCGGCCATCGGCCGAAAAGCGCATGCGCACCGCCAGCGCCGGCCGCGCCTCGCCCTCGCGCAGCGAGCACAGATCGTTGGAAATGCGCTCCGGCAGCATCGGCACGACGCGGTCGGGAAAGTAAACCGAATTGCCGCGTTTCAGCGCCTCGCGGTCGAGTGCCGTTGCCTGGCGGATGTAATGGGCGACATCGGCGATGGCGACGGTTGCGATGAAGCCGCCGGGGTTGTTCTCGTCGGGATCAGGCTCGGCCATCACCGCATCGTCATGGTCCTTGGCGTCGGCCGGGTCGATGGTGATGAGCGGCCAATCGCGCCAGTCCTCGCGGCCCGACAGCGTGGCGGGCTCGGCGGCATTTGCTTCTTCAAGGACGGCGGCCGGGAAGATATGCGGAATCTCATGGGCGTGAATGGCGATCATCGAGACCGCCTTCTCGCTCGACAGGGAACCGATAACGGCGATCACCCTGCCGCGCGGCGCGCCGTAACGGCCGGCCGAGACCGGTTCGACCTCGACCAGGTCGCCCACCTTGGCGTCGCCGCTGAATTCCGCGTCGATGATCAATTCGCGCTGCTTGCGCTCGACCGGCTCGATGCGCAACGTGCCGTCCTCAGCCTTGCGCAACACGCCGAGCATGCTCTGCCGGCGCTTTTCGAAGATCTTCATGATGCGGCCCGTATAGGCGGGGCCGCTCTCGTTCTCGGTCGGGAAGACACGCGCCAGGACGCGATCGCCGATGCCGGCCGCACTGCCATGCTTCTGCGTGCGGATCTCGACCAGGGGCAGGGGGCCTTCGCCCTCGTCCTGATCGTCCTTCTCGGCCGGCCGGGCGATCAGCGCCCCGCCGGCGTCGCGCGAAAAAATGTCGAGCACGACCACATGCGGCAGCGCGCCGGGCTTCAAGAGCCGCTTGCGGCTCTTCTTCAAAAGCCCTTCATCCTGCAGGTCGCGCAAAACATCCTTCAGCCAGATGCGGTCGCCGCCTTTCAGGCCGAAGGCCTTGGCGATGTCGCGCTTGGCGGTGCGGTCGGGGTTGTCGGCGACGAAACGCAAGACTTCCTCGCGCGTCGGCAGGCGTGTCTCGGATGCGGGTTTCGCGCCGGATGCTTTGGCGGAGCGGGGTGGTTTGCTGCCGGGAATCCTGCGCGCCAAGGCGTCATTCCTCTTTCTTAGCGGCCGCAGCCTTCTTGGCCGCCGGCTTCTTCGCGGCAGGCTTCTTTGCCTTCGCGGCCGGTTTCTTCGCCTTGGCGGGCTTGCCGCTCTTGCCTGCCTTGGCGGCCACCAGCTCCAGCGCTTCCTCGAGCGTCACCGACAGAGGGTCCTTGCCCTTCGGCAGGGTCGCGTTCACCTTGCCATGGTTGACATAGGGACCGTAGCGGCCGTCGCGCACCGTCACCTTGCCGCCGTCGGGATGATCGCCGAGTTCCTTGAGCGCCGCCGGCGTTCCACGTCCGCGGCCATTGCCGGCATTGGCCTTCTTCTCGGCAATCACCGTCACGGCGCGGTTGAGGCCGACCGAGAAGACGTCCTCGATCGATTCCAGATTGGCATAGCCGCCATCATGCAGCAGGAAGGGGCCGTAGCGGCCGAGGCCGGCGGAGATCATCTTGCCGGTTTCGGGATGCTTGCCGATGTCGCGCGGCAGCGACAGGAGCGCCAGCGCCTTCTCGATGTCGATGGAATCCGGCGTCCAGCCCTTCGGCAGGCCGGAGCGCTTGGCCTCCTTGCCTTCGCCGCGCTGCACATAGGGGCCGAAACGCCCCGAGCGCAGGGTGATTTCCTCGCTGGTGTGCGGATCCTTGCCGAGCACCTTGTTGCCGTCGAGGCCGTTGTCGCCCTCCTCGCCATTGCCCACCTCGCCGAACTGCCGCGTGAAACCGCATTCGGGATAGTTCGAGCAGCCGACAAAGGCACCGTGCCGGCCAAGCTTGAGCGACAATTGCCCCGTGCCGCAGCGCGGGCAGACGCGCGGGTCGGTGCCGTCTTCCTTGGCCGGGAAGGCGAGCGGCGCAAGCTCCTCGTTCAGCGCGTTGAGCACGTCGGTGACGCGCAGCTCCTTGATCTCGTCCACATGGCCGGAAAAATCCGTCCAGAAATCGCGCAGAACGTCCTTCCAGGCGAGCTGGCCGTCAGAAATCTTGTCGAGCTTTTCCTCGAGATCTGCGGTGAAATCATACTCCACGTAGCGTTCGAAGAAATTCTCCAGGAAGGCGGTGACCAGCCGGCCCTTGGCCTGTGGCATCAGCCGGCGCTTGTCGACGGTGACGTAGTCACGGTCTTCGAGCGTCTTCAGGGTCGCCGCATAGGTGGAGGGCCGGCCGATGCCGAGCTCTTCCATCTTCTTGATCAGCGAGGCTTCCGAATAGCGCGGCGGTGGCTCGGTGCTGTGCTGGGTCGCTTCGATCGATCGGCGCGTCTGCGTCTCGCCCTCGAGAATTTGCGGCAGGCGGCGGTTTTCCTCGTCTTCGGCGTTTTCGTCCTTGTCGATCGCGTAGGCCGCCAGGAAACCGTCGAAGCGGATCACCGAGCCGACGGCGCGCAGGCCGGCCTTGCGGCCGCCATTGTCCGCCTCGATCTCGACCGTGGTGCGCTCGATCTCGGCCGCCTGCATCTGGCTGGCGATGGCGCGCTTCCAGATCATCTCGTAAAGCCGCGCCTGGTCCGCATCGAGATATTTGCGCACCTTGTCGGGCGTGCGCGAGAAGTCGGTCGGCCGGATCGCTTCATGGGCCTCCTGGGCGTTTTTCGCCTTGACCGAATAGAAGCGCGGTTTCTCCGGCAGGTATTTTTCGCCGAACTCGCTGCCGATGGCAGCGCGCGCCTGATCGAGCGCCTCCGGCGCCATCTGCACGCCGTCGGTGCGCATATAGGTAATGAGACCGGCCGTCTCGCCGCCCGTGTCGACGCCTTCGTAGAGCCGCTGCGCCACCTGCATGGTGCGCGAGGCGCCGAAGCCGAGGCGCGAGGACGCGGCCTGCTGCAGGGTCGAGGTGGTGAAGGGGGGCGCCGGGTTGCGCCGCGTCGGCTTGGCCTCGACCGACAGCGTTGTGAAGGACGCGCCTTCCAGCATCGCCTTGATGTCGTCGGCCTGCTCCCTGTTCTTGATGTCGAGCTTTTGCAGCTTCTTGCCGTCGAGTGCGGTCAGGCGCGCCTCGAACACCTCGTCGCGCGGCGTGGCGAGCTGGGCTGCGATCTGCCAGTATTCCTCGCGGACGAACCGTTCGATTTCCGCCTCGCGGTCGCACACCAGACGCAGCGCCACGGATTGGACCCGACCGGCCGAGCGGGCGCCCGGCAGCTTGCGCCACAGCACCGGCGACAGGGTGAAGCCGACCAGATAGTCGAGCGCCCGGCGCGCCAGATAGGCATCGACCAGCGGCGCATCGACCTCGCGCGGCGCGGCCATGGCGTCGAGCACGGCTTTTTTGGTGATGGCGTTGAAGACGACGCGGCTGACCGGCTTGTCCTTCAGGACACGCTTCTGTTTCAACACCTCCAGCACGTGCCAGGAAATGGCTTCGCCCTCGCGATCCGGATCGGTGGCGAGAATGAGCCGGTCGGCATCCTTCATCGCCTTGGCGATGTCGCCTAGCCGCTTGGTCGAGGGGCCGTCGGCCGCCCAGGACATGGCGAAATCCTCGTCGGGACGCACGGAACCATCCTTGGCCGGCAGGTCGCGCACATGGCCGAACGAGGCCAGAACCTTGTAGTTCGCGCCCAGATATTTGTTGATGGTTTTCGCCTTGGCAGGCGACTCGACGATGACGAGATCCATTGGCTTAAAAATATCCCCGTGGGCGCTCTATTGGTCCGGCGCCACGCATTATTGACGAATCCAGCCCCGTCAAATGGCTGTGCTTTACCGCGCGGTCAAGGGCCAAGGGGAATTTCATCGATATGGAGCAAATCCGCCGGGTTGCTTTTGTTTATCGTAAATTTTTGGTTTATTTGTTTATAACAGTATGTATAGTACCAATGGGTCCATAAGGGAGAAATGCTGGGGAGCAGGCGAAAGCCAGGGGTACCGTGCGCTGAAGGGAGTGCCGGCAGATGGGCGACTATTATGGCAGAAGGCGAACCGACACGCTCGACTACATGCAGGCGATGCTCGGCCAGTTGCGCACCATGGCGCTGGCGGAACGATCCGACATGTTGGCCTATCTGATCGAGATGGCCTATGTCGAGGCAAGCGACATCATTCGCGGCGAGCGTCCGCATCGCCTCCAGGATGAGCGATTGGCACTAGAGGTCGGGAGCAAGAAGGGAAACCGCGCCTCCTGAGTGCCGTTCGAGGCGGCCGGCCAGGTCGAGCTCGAGCAGCACGGTCAACACCTGGGCGGGGTGCAGGCCGGTATGCCGGATGATTTCGTCGACGGCGACGGGCGTCGGCCCCAGCGCCTCGACGATGCGATCGCGCTCGGCGTCGCTCGGCGGCGGCGTGGCCGACAGATCGGCGGGCTCGTCGAATTCCTCCATGGAAGGCGGCGGCGCACCGATGAGCGGGGCGATGGCGCGCAGTATGTCGTCGGCGTCGGTGACCAGGATCGCCCCGTCCTTCAACAGCCCGTTGGTCCCGGCCGCGCGCGGGTCGAGCGGCGAGCCCGGCACGGCAAACACCAGCCGGCCCATCTCGCCGGCCAGCCGCGCGCTGATCAGCGAGCCCGAGCGATGCGCCGCCTCGATGACCACCAGCCCGTAGCACAGACCCGCCACCAGCCGGTTGCGGCGCGGGAAATCGCGCGCCCGCGGCGCCCAGCCGAACGGCATTTCGCTCAAGACGATGCCACGCTCGGCGATCTCGGCGCACAGATTGGCGTTTTCCGGCGGGTAGGGGACATCCAGCCCGCCGGCAAGGGCGGCAATCGTTCCCGTGTCGATGCTGCCCGTATGGGCGGCCGTGTCGATGCCACGCGCCAGGCCGGAGGCGATCGCGTAGCCGGCCTGGCCGAGGACGCCGGCCAGTTGCCGCGCCATCTTGATGCCGGCGAGCGAGGCGTTGCGCGCGCCGACGATGGCGATCACCGGCCGCTGGGCCACGTCCGCCCGGCCCTTGAGGGCAATCAGCGGCGGCGGCTGGTCCATCAGCCGCATCAGCGGCGGATAGTCGGGTTCGCCGACGGCGACGAAGCGGGCGCCGAAGCGGCTTGCCTTTTCCAGTTCGCGCTCGGCCTCATCGGGCGAAGCGATGACGATGCGTCGCGTCGCGTCGCCGCGCTCTGCCAGTTCCGGCAGCATGGCGAGCGCCGCCTCCGCCGACCCGAAGCGGTTGATCAACTGGCGAAACGTGACGGGGCCGACGTTTTCGCTGCGCAGCAGGCGCAGCCAGGCGAGGCGCTGACGGTCGCTGAGCAGAGGCCCGCCGGCTGGCGGCGTGCTCACCCCTTGCTTCCGATGCGTGTTTCGGTGCCCGACAGGAGGCGCCCGATATTCGCCCGGTGCTTGATGAAGACGATGACGCTCATCAGAAGAAAAAGCTCGGCCACCTGCACATGGTCCAGCCAGTACAGGCCGATCGGCACGGCGACCGCCGCGACCAGCGCCGCCAGCGACGAGTATCGCGTGGTGAACGCCACCGCCAGCCAGGCAAGGGCGAAGATCAAGGCACCCGGCCAGGCCAGCGCGACGAGAACGCCGAGATAGGTGGCAACGCCCTTGCCGCCGCGAAAGCCGAGCCAGACGGGAAACAGATGGCCGAGAAAGGCGCCGAGGCCGGCGGCAATTGCCTGGTCGGGACCGTACAGGCCGGCCAGAAGAACGGCGACGGTGCCTTTCAACGCGTCAAGCAGGAGCGTCAGCGCCGCGAGTTTCTTGTTGCCGGTGCGCAGCACGTTGGTGGCGCCGATATTGCCCGAACCGATCTTGCGCACATCGCCCAGGCCGGCGGCGCGCGTGATGATCAGGCCGAACGGGATCGATCCCAGCAGGTAGCCGAAAACCAGGGCGGCAATGAGAAAGGGCAGGGCAAGCTGCCAACTGATCGGATCCGGCATCCCGCGCTCCCCCGCGTTCAATCTTTGTATTCCCGCATTCATGCGGACGTCAGGCGATCCCACCTGACCGCAAGATGCTATGGTCCCGTCAGGCGCTGAACACTTTGCGGCCTGCAACCATGGTTTGCAAGACCCGGCCCTGCATGCGCGCGCCCTCGAAACAGGTGTTTTTCGACAGCGAGCGAATGTCCGCCTCGCGCACCAGCCAGGGTGCGTCGAGATCGACCAGCACCAGGTCGGCGGGCGCGCCGGGCTTCAGCGTGCCGCCGGGCAGGCCGAACAGGCGGGCCGGCGTCGTCGACAGACATTCCACCAGGCGCATCAGCGGCACATCGCCATTGTGGTGCAGGCGCAGCGCCGCCGACAGCAGCGTTTCGAGGCCGATCGCGCCGGATTCGGCCTCGGCGAAGGGCAGGCGCTTCGTGTCGACATCCTGCGGGTCGTGCGAGGAGACGATGATGTCGATGACGCCGTTTCTCAGTGCCTCGACCATGGCCAGCCGATCTTCCTCGGCGCGCAATGGCGGCGACAGGCGGAAGAAGGTGCGGTAGTCGCCGATGTCGTTTTCGTTCAGCGCCAGATGGTTGATCGACACGCCGGCGCTGACATGCGCGCCCTCGTTCCTGGCGCGCGCAATGGCTGCCGCCGACATGGCGGTGGAGATTTTCGCCGCGTGATAGCGCCCGCCCGTCAAACCGGTCAGCATCAGGTCGCGCGCGAGCGGAATGGTTTCGGCCTCGCGCGGAATGCCGGCCAGGCCGAGCCAACTGGCGAAAAGCCCCTCATTCATGACGCCCGAGGCGCCAAGATCGCGATCCTGCGTCTCATGGGCGATGGTGATGCCCAGATCGCGCGCATAGGTCAGCGCGCGGCGCATGGTGAGCGCGTTGGCGATGGTCGCGCGACCCTCGGTCAGCATCACCGCCCCGGCTTCCTTCAGGAGGCCGAACTCGCACAGCTCGCGCCCGGCAAAACCCTTGGTGATGGCGGCAGAGGGAAAGATGTTGACGATCGCCGTCTCGCGCGCCGTGCGCAGGACGAACTCGACCAGCGCCACGTCGTCGATGATCGGCGCCGTGTCGGGCATCATCACCAGCGAGGTGACGCCGCCCGCCGCCGCCGCCCGGCTGGCCGAGGCGATGGTTTCACGGTGTTCGGCGCCCGGCTCGCCGATGAACACGCGCGCGTCGACCAGCCCCGGCAGGACCGCATGGCCGCCGCAATCGACGATCGTCGCATTGTCGGGCGCACCCTGGTTCGCCGCGCCCTTGCCGGCGGCAAGGATCTTGCCGTCGGCGACGATGACCGTGCCGTTTTCGTCCAGGCCGCGCGATGGGTCGACGATGCGGGCATTGTTGAAAACCGTCGCGCTCATGCCGCGCCCCCTTCGGCATTGCGGCGCGGATCGAGCAGCGCTTCCATCACCGCCATGCGCACGGCGACGCCCATCTCGACCTGTTCCTGGATCAGGCTTTGCGGTCCGTCGGCGATTTCCGAGGCGATCTCGACGCCGCGGTTCATCGGGCCGGGATGCATGACGAGCACATCGTCCTTGGCGAATTTGAGTTTTTCGGCATCGAGCCCGTAGAGGCGGAAATACTCGCGCACCGAGGGCACCAGCGAGCCGGCCATGCGCTCGCGCTGCAGGCGCAATGTCATGACGATGTCGGCGCCCTTCAAGCCTTCATCCATGCGGGTGAAGGGTTCGACACCCATCTGGGCGATGCCCGTGGGCAAGAGCGTCGACGGCGCGACGACGCGCACCCGCGCGCCAAGCGCGTTGAGCAGCACGATGTTCGAGCGCGCCACGCGCGAATGCAGGATGTCGCCGCAGATCGCCACCGTCAGCCCGCCAATGCGCCCCTTGGCGCGGCGGATGGTCAGCGCGTCGAGCAGCGCCTGGGTCGGGTGCTCATGCGCGCCATCGCCGGCATTGACGACCGAACAGGAGACTTTTTGCGCCAGGAGGGCAGCCGCGCCCGCCGCCGAATGGCGGATGACAAGAATGTCCGGCCGCATGGCGTTCAGCGTGATCGCCGTGTCGAGCAGGGTTTCGCCCTTCTTCGTCGACGAGCTGCCGACCGACATGTTCATCACGTCGGCGCCGAGCCGCTTGCCGGCCAGTTCGAAGGAGGATTGCGTGCGCGTCGAGGCTTCATAGAACAGGTTGATCTGCGTGCGGCCGCGCAGGGTCGCCGTCTTCTTTTCCCGCTGCCGGGAGATGGCGACGGCGGCGTCGGCCCGGTCGAGCAAGGTCTCGATGTCCAAGGGCGACAGGCCCTTGATGCCGAGCAGGTGGCGGTGCGGGTAAAGCGGGAAGGGCGCGTCTGTCATCTTAAGGGGGTGCTATAGGCCGAGCGCCGGCGGGCCGCAAGCAGGCTTTGGCGATCTTTGCACTCTTCCCCCGCAAAACCACGCTTTTCGATTTTTATGGATTGGCAAGGCCGGCCTTGCCACTATGAAGGCGAAAAGATGCTTTGATTCCTGACGCATCGTCCGACCGAGTGATAGAGTAAGACCGTGACGCACGACGTGACCAACCAGCCGCCGCCCCTGGCCGGCTCCAATGCCTGGCGCAGCGACCCGCTGCTGATGCAGGCGGGCGAGCGGTTTTCCGAACCGGTGCGCAAGGAACTCGACGCGTTCGGCCGCTTCGTGCGCAATCAGGAGGCGCTGGATCTGGCGCGTCTGGCCAACACCGAACTGCCGCAGCTCAAGACCCATGACCGCTACGGCCACCGCGTCGATCTCGTCGAGTATCACCCGGCCTATCACGCGCTGATGCGCCGTTCGGCGACCAACGGGCTGCATTCGTCGATCTGGGAAAACGGCGAGGCGGAAGCAGGCCAGCGCCACCAGGTGCGCGCCGCGCGCTTCTATCTGACCGCGCAGCTCGAATGCGGCCATCTGTGCCCGCTGACGATGACCAGCGCCGCGCTGGCCGCGCTGATGGCCGACACGGCGCTGTTCCGCCGCTGGGCGCCACGCGTGGCGACGCGCAAATACGACCATGCCAGCAAATCGGTGACGCAAAAGGCGGGCATCACCATCGGCATGGGCATGACGGAGAAGCAGGGCGGCACCGACGTCCGCGCCAACACGACGCGCGCCGAGCGCATCGACGGCAAGGTCTACCGCCTGTCGGGCCATAAATGGTTCCTCTCCGCGCCGATGTCGGATGCCTTCCTGGTGCTTGCCCAGGCGCAGGAGGGCCAGACGCAGCAGGGATTGTCATGCTTCCTGGTGCCGCGCCTCCTCGACGACGACCGAAACAACGGCTTCCGCTTCCAGCGCCTGAAGGACAAGCTCGGCAACCGCTCGAATGCCTCCTCCGAAGTGGAGTTCGACGGCACGGTCGGCGAGCTCGTCGGCGAACCCGGCTCCGGCGTCCGCACGATCATGGACATGGTGACGCTGACCCGGCTCGACTGTGCCCTGGGTTCGGCCGGCATCATGCGCGCCAGCATGGCCGAGGCTGTCCACCACGCCCGCTATCGCCAGGTTTTCGGCAAGCCGCTGTTCGAACAGCCGCTGATGCTGCGTGTGCTGGCCGACATGGCGCTCGATGTCGCCGCCGCGACGGCCTTGTCGATGCGCCTGGCGCGCGCCTTCGACGAGGCGGCCGACAACCGGGCCGAGGCGGCGTTCGCCCGCGTCATGACGCCGGTCGTCAAGTACTGGGTGTGCAAGCTGGCGCCCGCCATCACCTATGAGACGATGGAGTGCGTCGGCGGCAATGGCTATGTCGAGGAAGCGCCGATGGCGCGCCTGTATCGCGAAGCGCCGGTCAACGCGATCTGGGAAGGCTCGGGCAATGTCATGGCGCTCGACGTGCTGCGCGTGCTTGGCCGCAACGCCGGCCTGTTCGACGACGTTCTGGCGATGATCGGCACGGATCTGGGCGACAAGGGCGGCGCCACGCTGGAAGTGCTCGCCGCCGCCGCGCGGGTGTGCGAAAGCGACGAGGGCTCGGCGCGCATTCTCACCGAGCAGCTTGCCCTGGCCGCCGCGGCCGCCGAATTGCGGCGCATGGGGGCGGGCCGTGTTGCCGACGCCTTCATCGAAACGCGCCTGGCCGGCCAGTGGCGCGCCACCTACGGCATGCTCGACGCCCGCCACGACGCGGCGGCGATCCTCGACGTGCTTTATCCCGAGGCGAGCTGAGCGGCGATCATCAGGACGATCGGGATGGTGAAGAAGGCCAGCACCGTCTGCATGGTGGTGACGGTCGCATAGAGCGGCGCGTCGCCGCCCAGCTGCCGCGCCAGCAGATAGCCGTTCATCGCCGTCGGCACGGCGGCGCAAAGCGCCAGATAATTGAGCGCCGGACCGGTGACGCCGAAGGCCAGAACGATCGTCATCAACAGCAGCGGGAAGATGGCGAGCTTCAGGAACACCGCGATCCAGAGCGCCAGGTTGCCGCTGAACAGATCGCCCGGCTTGAGGCCGGCGCCGATGGTCAACAGACCCATGCCGAGAGCGGCCCGGCCGACGAGGTCGAGCGTCTCGTTCAGCGGCTCGTAAAGGCCGAACGGCATGAACCGCAGCAAGACGGCGGCGCCGGCGGCGAGAATCAGCGGGTTGCGTCCCACATCGCCGAAAACCTTCGGCCACGACGCCGCATTGTCGGCGAAACGGGCGACGACGAACACCGAGGCGATGTTGATCGGAATGATGATCGTCGCCATGACCAGCGCCACCACCGCACCGCCTTCCGGCGGAAAAAGCTTCTGCGCGATGGCCAGCGCCATGAAGCCGTTCCAGCGAATGGCGGTCTGGAAAACCGAGGAATATTGGCTGTGCGCCACCGCGCCGGTGCGCTTCAGCAACGGCCACAGGGCGAGGACGACGGCAATCATCGCCGCGACGGCGACCATCAGGGCGGCGAGCATCGCGTTGAGCTCGAGACCCGAGAAGTCGGCATTGGCGATCGTGATGAACAGAAGCGCAGGGTAGAGAAACCAGTAGCAGAGCTGTTCCAGCCCCGGCCATGTCGCATCGTCGATCAGCGGCAGGCGGCGCAGCGCGTTGCCGGCGACGATGAGCAGGAAGATCGGCAGGATGCTTTCGAAAATGGCGAACATCGGTTTCCACATTGGCTTCACGGGACCAACCGTGATCGGCACGGTTCCGCGTGCCTAGCGCATCGGCCCGACAATCGGAATGGATTTTTGCGCCCATCATAGGCTGGCCGGGCCTGTGAAAATTAACCTTAACGATTGGTAAGCGTTGCGGCGCGTTTTGTTGAAGGCCACTGTGGCGGACGTAGAGAAAGAGTCCCATGAGCCGCACCTTCACGATCCTCCTGTCCATCTACTGGACGGCGTCCTTCGCCTTCACAGCCTGGGTGACGGCGCTGGCCGATGGCGCGCTCAATGCGGGCATCGGCATGACGTCGCCCGGAGGGGCGGTGTGGAGCCTGGCCGGACCGCTCGCGTTCATTCTCGCCAACACATTGGTGTCCGTGCTGTTTCTCTGGGCCCTGGTCGTTGCCATGCTGGAGCGCGGCGAGGCCCAGGGAGAAACGGAACAGGTCGCGCGCCTTGCCTGTTCGGCGGCGCTGGCGGTGTTCCTGGCCAAGGCGCTTTGCGACGCGGCCATTCAGGGAAGCGGCGCGCCAGTGCCCGCCGAATCGATCCCGCTTCTGGCCATCCTGGCGACCTATCTCGCCATACGGCTGGAAACCCGGGAAATGGGGACGGCCGGAGCCGTCAAGCTGGGTCAACCGCAGCAGATGGCGCGGCTCAACGCGCTCAACGCCGTGCACGGCACCCTGCTGGAGCGGCTGGCAACGCCGCGTGATTTCGCCCGCATTCCGCCCGCCAATGACGACAGGATCCGCTGATGCGCTACCTCATTCTTTTCTGGGCGCTGCCAATGGGACTGTTCTGGGGCTGGTACGGGCTTTCCTATCACGACCTGAACTTCGGCCTGGGCTTTCTCAGCCGTGACATGAACGACCTGTTGTTTCGGCTCTACGGCGACATCCTGGGCATCGACCCACAGACGATTCCGGGCCTGGTGGCGCGTGCCAGCGTGTTCGATTCCTTCCTGCTGATGGGTATTGTCGCCTTCCGCCGCCGCAAGGCGATCTGGCGCTGGCTGCAGGAAAAGCGCGCCGCCTATGCCGGCGAAGAATCCGTTCCGCCCAGCGCCCCCAATCTGTCGAGCGCGCCCTGAAGGATAAAGGCGGCCGCCGCCGAATCGATCCGCCCGGCGCGCTTCCTGCGCGACACGTCCATCTCGATCAGCGCCCGTTCGGCGGCCAGCGTCGACATGCGCTCGTCCCAGAAGGCGACCGGCAGCGCCGTCAGCCGTTGCATGTTGCGCACGAAAGCGCGCGTCGACTGGGCGCGCGGCCCCTCGCTGCCATCCATGTTGACGGGCAGGCCGATGACAATCCCGCCGGCATTGTCACGGGCGAGCATGGCAAGCAGCGCCTCGACGTCCTGGGTGAACTTGCGGCGCAGGACCACCGGCCGCGGATTGGCCAGCGACAGGCCGCGATCGGAGACCGCCACGCCGATCGTCTTCGTGCCGAGGTCGAGGCCGCCAAGCGTTTGACCCGCTTGCAGGAAAGCGGGGAGTTCCTCCAGGCCGACCACTGACAAGGCGCGCTGTTCCTTCCAAGCATTTTGCAGTCAGGTGGAATCACCTGACGTCCGCACAAATGCGGAAAAACAATGAGATAGAGCGGAGCGTCGTTTCTGTGAAACGATGAACCGTTCTGGATATGACGATGCGTTCTATCCGCATGGCGGCCGCAGGGAAAGCGTGAACGGTTGACGGCGCTCGCCGACCATCCGATACCGCTGGGCGAAAGACAGGAAGACAAAGGAGGATTTTGATGAAACTCACCTGGTATGGCCATTCCACCTTTCGCGTCGAGACAGCCGGCGCGCGCATCCTGATCGATCCGTTCCTGAGCGGCAATCCGTCCTGGGGCAAGGGCTGGGAAGGGCCGGCCGAGGGTGTCACCCATGTGCTTCTGACGCACGGCCACAACGACCATGTCGGCGACGCCGCAGCCATCCTGAAGAAGACCGGCGCGATGCTGGTCGCCAATTACGAAATCTGCCGCTACCTGGTCGGCCAGGGCGTGTCGGAGGACAAGATCAACCCGGGCAACCACGGTGGAACCGTCGATTGCGGCGGCTTCACCACCACGTTCGTCAACGCGCTGCATTCCTCGTCCATGTCGGGCGACGGCGGCGCCAACACGTATCTCGGCAACCCGGCCGGCCTGGTCCTGCATTTCCCCGGCGACAAGACGCTCTACCACATGGGCGACACGGACATTTTCGGCGACATGGCGCTGATCGAGGAACTGCACCAGCCGGCCATCGGCCTGGTTCCCATCGGCGACCGGTTCACCATGGGCGGCGCGGTGGCGGCACTCGCCTGCCGCCGCTACTTCCATTTCGAGAAGGTCGTGCCGTGTCACTACGGAACCTTTCCGATCATCGACCCGTCGGCGGAAAAATTCATTGCCGGGCTCGAAGGTTCGAAGACGCAAGCGGTGGTGCCGACAATCGGCGCGGCGATCAGCCTGTAGCATTTCCGTCCAGCGACCAGGCGTTGGCGGTTGCGCGCCGTGCGTGCGGCGATTATAGCCGTGGCGCAACCGTTGGAGCAATTTTGCCGAATACGAAGAATGGCGCGCCGATTGTGTCCCGAGGGACGCCGCGCCCAGTGCCGGAGAACCCTGAATGTCCGTGGACATCGATACCGTGAAACGCGTCGCGCATCTTGCCCGCATTGCCGTCGATGAGGCCGATGCCGAGCGCATGACCGGCGAATTGAACACGATTCTCGGCTTCGTCGAGCAACTGGACGAGGTCGATGTGACCGGCGTCGAGCCGATGACCTCGGTGATACCGATGGCGATGAAGAAGCGCGCCGACGCCGTGACCGATGGCGGCAAGGCCGCCGACATCGTCGCCAATGCCCCGGCGTCGGAGGACAATTTCTTTGTCGTGCCGAAAGTGGTCGAATAGCACCCAACCGCAAGCCGCCCGCTGGACCAAATGGATATTTCATGACCGAGCTGACCCGACTGACCATTGCCGAAGCGCGCGAGAAGCTGGCCGCCAAGGCCTTTTCCGCCCTCGAACTGACCGACGCCTATCTGGCGGCGATCGACGCGGCGAACGACAAGCTCAACGCCTATGTCGCGGTGACCCACGACAAGGCGCGCGCCATGGCCAGGGCCAGCGACGAGCGGCTGGGCAAGGGCGCGGGCGGGGCACTGGAGGGCATCCCGCTCGGCATCAAGGATCTGTTCGCCACCGAAGGCGTCCACACCCAGGCGGCAAGCCATATTCTGGACGGTTTCAAGCCGCGCTACGAATCGACCGTCACCGCCAATCTGTGGGCCGACGGTGCTGTGATGCTGGGCAAGCTCAACATGGATGAATTCGCCATGGGCTCGTCCAACGAGACCTCCCATTACGGCCCGGTGATCAATCCCTGGCGCGCCGAGGGTTCGAACGCCGATCTTGTGCCCGGCGGTTCTTCCGGCGGCTCGGCGGCGGCGGTCTCCGCTTTGCTGTGCGCCGGCGCCACGGCGACCGACACGGGCGGCTCCATCCGCCAGCCGGCCGCCTTCACCGGCACGGTCGGCATCAAGCCGACTTATGGCCGTTGTTCGCGTTGGGGGACCGTCGCTTTCGCCTCGTCGCTCGACCAGGCCGGCCCCATCGCCCGCGACGTGCGCGATGCCGCCATCCTCCTGAAATCGATGGCTTCCGTCGATGCCAAGGACACGACCTCCATCGACCTGCCGGTGCCCGATTACGAGGCGGCGATCGGCCAGTCGATCAAGGGCATGAAGATCGGCATTCCGAAGGAATACCGCATGGACGGCATGCCCGACGAGATCGAGGCGCTGTGGCAGAAGGGCATCGAATGGATGCGCGACGCCGGCGCCGAGATCGTCGACATCTCGCTGCCGCACACCAAATACGCACTGCCTGCCTATTACATCGTCGCGCCGGCGGAAGCCTCGTCGAACCTGGCGCGTTATGACGGCGTTCGCTACGGCCTGCGCGTGCCGGGCAAGGACATTGCCGACATGTATGAGCAGACGCGCGCCGCCGGCTTCGGCCGCGAGGTGAAGCGCCGCGTCATGATCGGCACCTATGTGCTGTCGGCCGGCTATTACGACGCCTATTACCTGAAGGCGCAGAAGGTGCGCACGCTGATCAAGCGCGATTTCGAGCTTGCCTTCGACGCCGGTGTCGACGCCATCCTGACGCCGGCGACGCCATCGGCCGCCTTCGGCGTCGCCGACCAGGCGATGAGCGCCGACCCGGTAAAAATGTATCTGAACGACATCTTCACCGTCACGGTCAACATGGCGGGCCTGCCGGGCATCGCCGTGCCGGCCGGGCTCGACGGGCGTGGCCTGCCGCTTGGCCTGCAGCTCATCGGCAAGCCTTTCGAGGAAGAGACGCTGTTCCGCACCGCGCATGTCATCGAGCAGGCGGCCGGCCGCTTCCAGCCGGCGAAATGGTGGTAGGGCGCATGGCGCTGCAACCCTGCCCGCCAGACCCGTTCAATGTTTCACCGAAGCATTGAACGGGGCTTTCTCTTCGTTTTCCAGCGTTTATGCAGGCGTCAGGTGATTCCACCTGACTGCAAAACGCAAATGGAGGTAGCCGCGCAATGTTCCATCTGGTTTCCGCCGTCGGCTGGCTTTTCCTGCAGCCGCTCGGACTGGCGATGTTGCTTATCGCCATCTCCCTTCTGCTCGCCTTCGTCGGATGGCGCCGCCTGTCGCTGACGGCGGGCGGCCTGTCCTTCCTCGTCCTGTTCCTGTCGGGTTGGACGACGCTCGGCGCCCTGCTGTTGGTGCCGCTCGAGGAGCGGTTCCAGAAGCCGGACCCCGCGCCGCAGAGCATCGACGGCATCGTCGTGCTGGGCGGTGGACTGGAAGGCTCGATCAATTTGGCGCGCGGCGGCCATGAGTTGAACGCCAGCGGCGACCGTTTCGTCGAGACGGCGATCCTGGCGCGCCGCTACCCCGATGCCCGAATCCTGATTTCCGGCGGGCAGGGAGCGGTCTTCCTGGCAGGCGAGGGCGACGCCGACACCGCACCGCGCCTTCTCGCGGCGCTCGGCGTCGATCCGGCCCGCCTGATTCTAGAGAACCGTTCGCGCGACACGTTCGAGAATGCGGTCTTTTCAACGCGGATGATCAAGCCGCAGGCCGGTGAAACCTGGCTGCTCGTCACCTCGGCCTTTCACATGCCGCGTGCCATGGGCGCGTTTCGCAAGGCGGGCTTCCCAGCCATCGCCTGGCCGGTCGACTACAAGACGGCGGGCACGGAGCGGCCGGGCCTGGCCGAGGACAACGCGCTCGATTCCCTGCGCAATGTGTCGGTCGGGATTCGCGAATGGATCGGTCTCGCCGCTTATTACTTCGCCGGCCGCACCGATGCTTTCCTGCCACTGCCCGAGCAGGCCGACAGGTGAGTCTCGGCAGGTGGGATGCCGGTGATGCTGCATTGCAGCAAACTGGTTCCCATTTTCGCCACATCTGTTGATAATTCCTTTCCCTCGGCAAGTGCTTGATAACATGGAAAAACCCTTGTTTTGTGCTGTTTCGTAACGGTTATCCGGTCGTCATTTTGCCGTTTTTGACTTGCGGAACGCGTGCCCAGGGAGTATCTCCCGCCGTCACGGGTCAAGCGTTCGGGATCAACCCGAATCACAAGCGACTTGATAAAAAGACGGGATATGCATGGACGATAGCGTTGAGAGATCCTGCTGGGGCGTTGCCGCCAAAGCAGCGATCGGGCTTGCGGGAATCATCTTTCTGGCATGGCTTTTTATTGGCGCCGAGACGGCTGCGGTCGTCGCGGCGGCGGGTTGACCGGCCAAGACCGCGAGACATCGGTTTCATCTATTGGAAGGGGCGTGGCGCCTGTGCCGCGCCCCTTTGCTTATGCGGTGAAATGACCTAAATCACTGCCTGTCGCGATTGCGCCGTGAACCGCCGCCGGGCAGCCCGCCTGCGGGGCCGATCGCCGATCTGATGCCTTCTGCGCACGACTTCTCCACGTATTTGGGGCCTTCGCTGATGTTTCTGTCCGTATTCGACCTGTTCAAGATCGGCATCGGTCCGTCGAGTTCCCACACGATGGGGCCGATGACGGCCGGCGAGCGCTTCCTGGCCGAGATCGCCGGCGATGACTGGCCGCGCCCGGCGGGTGCCCGTGTGGCGCGGCTCGCGGTCAGCCTGCACGGTTCGCTCGCCTACACCGGCATCGGCCACGGAACCGACCGGGCGGTCATTCTGGGCCTGGCCGGCTTCAACCCGCTGACCGTCGACCCCGACCGTATGGACGCGTTGATCGAGACGATCCGCAATGAGCGGAAAGTCCACCCGGACGGCCATCCGGCCTATGCCTTCGATCCCGACAAGGATCTGGTGCTCGACAAGAAGACGCCGCTGCCGGGTCACGCCAACGGCATGGCCTTCAACGCCTTCGACGCGGACGACCGCTTGCTGCTGCGGCGCATCTATTATTCGGTCGGCGGCGGCTTCGTCGTCTCCGAGGAGGAATTGCAGAGCCTCAAGGCCAAGGGCAAAGAGCAGGCGCCCAGCGATGTTCCCTATCCCTTCAACAATGCGGCTTCCATGCTCGCCATGGCGGCTGAAAGCGGCCTGTCCATCGCCGAGATGAAGCGCGCCAACGAAGAGGCGCACATGACGCGCGGCGAGCTTGATGCCGGGCTCGACCGCATCTGGGAGGCGATGAACAATTGCATCGAGCGTGGGCTGTCGCAGGACGGCATCATGCCGGGCGGCCTGAAAGTGCGCCGCCGCGCCCGCCATCTGCATGAACGGCTCGACGAGGACTGGCGGCAGAACCGCCCCAATCCGCTGGCCGCCAATGACTGGCTTGCCGTCTACGCCATGGCCGTCAACGAGGAGAATGCCGGCGGCGGCCGCGTCGTCACGGCGCCGACCAACGGCGCGGCGGGCGTCGTGCCGGCCGTGTTGAAATACTGGCAGAAATTCCATGTCGACGCCGACCGGCGCGGCATTCACGATTTCCTGCTGACGGCGGCGGCCATCGGCGGCATCGTCAAGCACAATGCCTCCATCTCCGGCGCCGAAGTCGGCTGCCAGGGCGAGGTCGGTTCCGCCTCGGCGATGGCCGCCGCCGGCCTTGCCGCCGTCATGGGCGGCAACCCCGAACAGGTGGAGAACGCCGCCGAGATCGCCCTGGAACATCATCTCGGCATGACCTGCGACCCGGTCGCCGGCCTGGTGCAGGTGCCGTGCATCGAGCGCAACGCGCTGGGCTCGGTCAAGGCGGTCACCGCCGCCTCGCTGGCGGTCAAGGGCGACGGCAAGCATTTCGTCTCCCTCGACGCGGCGATCGAGACCATGCGCCAGACCGGCGCCGACATGAACGAGCGCTACAAGGAAACGAGCCTTGGCGGCCTGGCGGTCAATGTGGTGGAGTGCTGACCGCGGCACCCGGCCTGTGGAGAGAACAGCACGGCATGCTTGACCCGCGCCGCCGCTCGTCGGACATTCGGCCATGGCCATGGCCCTGAACCTGATAAAACTCTGCGTCGGCTGCGAAAGCGTCGAGCATCTGGAGGAATGGATCGGCCGCCGCCTGCGCGAGAAGGAAGCGCGCGGCGAGCCGCCGGAGCATTTCCACACCACGCGCATGGTGCCCAAGCGCGTCGAGGACCTGACGGGCGAGGGCTCGCTCTACTGGGTCATCAAGGGCATCGTGCAATGCCGCCAGCGGCTGCTGGAAATCCGTCCCTTCCGCGATGGCGAAGGAATTTCGCGCTGCCACCTGGTTCTGGAGCCGAAAGTGGTGCGCACCGAGTTCCAGCCGCGCCGGCCGTTTCAGGGCTGGCGCTATCTGGAGCGGAAGGACGCGCCGGCCGACATGGCGTCGGGTTCCGAGAGCGCGCGGATGCCGCCGGAACTGCGCCGCGAACTGACCGAACTCGGCTTGCTTTGACACAGCAGCAGCCCGGTTTGCACAACGGACTTGCAAGCCGGCTGCATGCGCCACATCTTCTCCCTATGAGCGATAGCAAGACCCCGGTCCCCAAGAGCCGGCCCAAGGAGGTCGCGCAGCGGAAATCGCCGCGCGGCGCCATAGACGCGTTCGTCGATCAGGTGCGCGCGATGACGGCGATGAAACCCGCCGGTGAAAGCGGCGGCCGGCTGGTGCTGGCGCTGGACGCGACCATGAGCCGTCAGCCGACCTGGGATCTGGCCTGCCGCCTGCAGGCGGAGATGTTCGACGCGGTCGGCAAGGCAGGCGGGCTCACCGTGCAGCTGGTCTATTTTCGCGGCTTCGGCGAATGCCGCGCGTCGCGGTTTGTTACCGACACCGACGCGTTGAAGACCCTGATGACCAAGATCGACTGCCGTGGCGGACGGACGCAGATCGGCAAGGTCCTGTCCCATGCCATCGCGGAGACAGCGCGCCAAAAGGTCAGCGCGCTGGTCTATATCGGTGACGCGATGGAAGAGGAGGTCGACGATCTCGCCGACAAGGCGGGGCGGCTCGGCCTCGCCGGCACGCCCGTGTTCGTCTTCCAGGAGGGGCATGATCCGCTCGCCGAACGCGCCTTTCATGAAATCGCCCGCCTGTCGCGCGGCGCCTGGTTCCGCTTCGATTCGCGCTCGGCGGCCGAGCTCGGCAGATTGCTGTCGGCGGTCGCGGTCTACGCCACGGGCGGCCTGAAGGCGCTGACGGCGCGCAACCGGCCGGAAGACCGCCTGATGCTGGAACATCTGCGCGGCGGCAAGTGACGATGGCTTTCCCGTTCTTCTTCTTCGCGCTTTTGCTGCTGATCGCCCTGGCGGCGTTCGCGTTCCTCAGAGCCGACGCCAGGCGCCTGGCCGGCACGCTGCGCCTTGTCGGTCCGGTTCTGGTCGGGCTGGCGGGTACGGTTTTTCTGCTGACCGGCCGCGCCGGGCTTGGCGGGATGCTCTTGTCGATGGCCGTCGCCTGGTATGGCATGGGCCGGCTGAAAGGCCTGGGAACGCCGACGCCCGGGAAAAAATCAGGCGTCCGGTCCGCAGCCCTTGAAATGGAGCTCGATCACGACAGCGGGCGTCTGTCCGGCATCGTGCTTGCCGGACGTTACGAAGGAAAACAGCTCGGCGAGATGAAACTCCCCGAGCTGCTCGAATTGTATGCGGAACTGGCCAGCGACGAGGAAAGCCTGCGGCTACTTGAAGCCTATCTTGACGGCGAGTTTCCCGTCTGGCGCGACAGCGCGCAGGCGGATGAGGGCCACCGGCAGGGAACAGCGGCGGGCACGGGCCCCATGACCGAGCAGGAGGCCTATGAGGTCCTTGGTCTTGAACGTGGCGCGACCGTGGCGCAGATCCGCCAGGCTCACCGCCGCCTGATGCAGCGCCTGCACCCCGACCGCGGAGGGACGTCTTTTCTGGCTGCGCGGATCAACGAGGCGCGCGACGTTCTGCTCTCCGCTCACCATTGAACTCCCCAAACCCGGAATTGATTCTGACAGGCGACGCGGGCTGCGGTCACTGCTGCACCGCGTAGCACGACACGCTCTTCTTCTTCAGCGTGGCGCAAGCGCCCCAAGCGTCGGACTTGCTGTCGAAGCCGACGAAGCGGGCGCGATGATAGGTCACGCCGCCCTTTTCGAAGGTCTCGGTGATCGGCACGACGCTGGCCAGAACTGTGGGCGCCTTCTTCTCGATCTCGGCGAGGAACAGCAACGCTTCATCCTCGCTCGGCATCGAGGCGACCTGGATCAGCCAGCCACCGACAGCGGCGCCCCCGGTCGAGGCGGTCGGCATCGGATCAATGGCGGAGGCGACCTGGCGAACGGGCTCCTGCGGGCGAGGGGCGGAGACCGGCATGACGGACGCCGCCGCACGGACAGGCTGTTCCGGCGCGTAGGCGGTCAGCGTTTCGACCTCCGGGCGGTCGGTCGGCAGCGGAACGCGGCTTCCCGGGATCATCGCGGCGAAGGCTGAGCTGGCGCCGCCGGGCGCCTTGGCGATCAGCATGCGGTCGCGGCCCGTTGAAGCGCCGTCCATATAGGTCTTGATCAGCTTCGCCATCTGCGCATCGCGGCTGCGCGAGGTCCGTCCGCCCATCACCACGGCAACGATGCTGCGGCCATTGGCGTTGACCGAGCTGACCAGATTGAAGCCGGAAGCGCGTGTGTAGCCGGTCTTGATGCCGTCGACGCCCTCGACCCGGCCCAGCAGGTTGTTGTGGTTGCCATAGCGTCGCTTGTTGTAGGTGAAGGAGCGCGTCGAGAAATATTTGTAGTAGCGCGCATGATGCTCGCGCAGCGCGATGCCGAGGCGCGCCATGTCGCGCGCCGTGGACTTCTGCTCGCTGTTGGGCAAGCCATGCGCATTCTTGAACGTGGTGCGCGACATGCCGAGCTGGCGCGCCTTGGCGGTCATCATCGAAGCGAACTTGGCTTCCGAGCCGCCGAGATACTCAGCGATGGCTGTCGCCGCGTCATTGGCGGAACGGGTCACCAGGCCGTAGATCACCTGTTCGACGGTGATGCTCTGTCCGGGCTTGAGGGCCAGATTGGTCGGGGGCTCGGCGGCGGCATTGCGTGATACGGGTATGCGGGTGCCGGTCGAGATGCGGCCGCTCGAAAGGGCGTCGAAGACGAGATAGAGCGTCATCATCTTGGTCAGCGATGCGGGATAGCGCGCCGCGTCGGCGTTCGATTCGTAAAGGACCTTGCCGGTCTTGGCGTCCATCACCAGGCCGGCATATTTGGAATTGGCCGAGGCTTGGGCGGCACCGCCGATCACCAGGAGAACCGAGAATAAGAATGTCGCTGCGATCCTGCCCGAGAAACGCACATGATTCGCTCTACCCATCAACGCTTGACGCACAGTCGCACCCATAAAATCCAAACCACGAGCCTTCGGCTTCCGCACCGCCTGGCCCCTTTGCAAGCAGCCTAGACGGGGCGACGTTACCAATCCGTTTATGGTGAGCGCGGAATTGACGGAAATCCTTAACGTTGAGTCAAATTCGAACCAATGGTGGCCGGGCGACAGGCTTGGTGGCGGGCAGGGGCGCCGTTGCCGGCCCGATTGCGGTAATTTGATCGCAAAAGCGGACGCGCCATATTGTCAGAAACCGAGAAGGTCTTAAAATTGACGGAAGGGTACCTACATGTCCTCGTGGTGCGATCCTGATGGATGGTGCCATCTACCAGGGAAGATCGACCCACCGGATCAATAGCTTGTGGGCTGGCTTCTCGAAACGGATGGTGGCCATCTGTGTTGGTCGGACCACAAGGCAAGGGCTTGGCATAGGGAATGGAATTCTTGAACATCGGCGGTGAAGCCATGCGGCGTTACGATTTGCGGATGCAGGATGGCGAGGGTGACGACGACAATCCGGGTCGCGGCACGTCGGTTATCACGCGCACGAAAATCAAGACCAAGAAGCCGAGCCTGTACCGTGTGCTATTGTTGAATGATGACTACACGCCGATGGAGTTCGTGATCCACGTGCTGGAGCGGTTTTTCAAGAAAGACCGCGAAGCTGCCACGAGAATCATGCTGCATGTGCACAATCACGGCGTTGGCGAATGCGGCGTTTTCACATTCGAAGTGGCCGAGACCAAAGTGACCCAGGTGATGGATTTTGCCCGTCAGCATCAGCATCCGCTACAATGCGTGATGGAAAAGAAGTGAGGTATTGAATGCCGGCTTTCTCGCAAGGCTTAGAGCGGGCACTGCACCAGGCGCTCACATTCGCCAATGAGCGCCACCATGAATATGCAACGCTCGAACATCTGCTCCTGGCGCTGATCGACGATACGGACGCGGCCGCGGTCATGCGCGCCTGCAATGTCGATCTCGACGCCCTGAAGGACACCGTCGTCAAATACATCGACGGCGAACTCGACAACCTCGTCACCGGCTATGACGAGGATTCCAAACCGACCGCCGGCTTCCAGCGCGTGATCCAGCGCGCCGTGATCCATGTGCAGTCGTCGGGCCGCGAGGAAGTGTCCGGCGCCAACGTGCTGGTGGCGATCTTCGCCGAGCGCGAGAGCCACGCCGCCTATTTCCTGCAGGAACAGCAGATGACGCGCTACGACGCGGTCAACTACATCAGCCATGGCATCGCCAAGCGCCCGGGCGGCTCGGAGGCGCGCCCGGTGCGGGGAGCCGAAGAGGACGATTCCGGTGCCACGGGTGGCGAGGCCGAGGAGGGCGGCAAGAAGAAGCAGGCGCAGGACGCCCTGACCGCCTATTGCGTCAACCTCAACACCAAGGCGCAGGCCGGCAAGATCGACCCGCTGATCGGCCGCGAGCCTGAGATCAGCCGCACGATCCAGGTGCTGTGCCGCCGCTCCAAGAACAACCCGCTCTATGTGGGCGATCCCGGCGTCGGCAAGACGGCGATCGCCGAAGGGCTGGCCAAGCGCATCGTCGAGGGCGACGTGCCCGACGTCCTGGCCGACGCGACGATCTTCGCCCTCGACATGGGCACGCTGCTCGCCGGAACGCGCTACCGCGGCGATTTCGAGGAACGGTTGAAGCAGGTGGTCAAGGAGCTCGAGGATTATCCGGGCGCCATCCTGTTCATCGACGAGATCCACACGGTCATCGGCGCCGGCGCCACGTCCGGCGGGGCGATGGATGCGTCGAACCTGCTCAAGCCGGCCCTGTCCGGCGGCACGATCCGCTGCATCGGCTCGACCACCTACAAGGAGTTCCGCCAGTTCTTCGAGAAGGACCGCGCCCTGGTGCGGCGTTTCCAGAAGATCGACGTCAACGAGCCGACGGTCGACGACGCCATCGAGATCATGAAGGGGCTAAAACCCTATTTCGAGGATTTCCACAAGGTGCGCTACACCAACGAGGCGGTGCGCGCTGCCGTCGAGCTTTCGGCGCGTTACATCAATGACCGCAAGCTGCCCGACAAGGCGATCGACGTCATCGACGAGACCGGCGCATCGCAGAAGCTCCTGCCCGAATCGAAGCGGCGCAAGACCATCAGCGTCAGGGAGATCGAAAACACCATCGCCACCATGGCCCGCATCCCGCCGAAGACCGTGTCGGCCGATGACGAAAAGGTGCTGGCCGGCCTCGAGGCGGAACTGAAGCGCGTGGTCTACGGCCAGGAAACGGCGATCACCGCGCTGTCCTCGTCGATCAAGCTGGCGCGCGCCGGCCTGCGCGAACCGGAAAAGCCGATCGGCTCCTACCTGTTCTCCGGCCCGACCGGTGTCGGCAAGACGGAGGTGGCCAAGCAGCTTGCCGCCTCGCTCGGCGTCGAGCTTCTGCGCTTCGACATGTCCGAATATATGGAGCGGCACACCGTGTCGCGGCTGATCGGCGCGCCTCCGGGCTATGTCGGCTTCGACCAGGGCGGTCTCCTGACCGATGGCGTCGACCAGCATCCCCATTGCGTGCTGCTGCTCGACGAGATCGAGAAGGCGCATCCCGACCTGTTCAACATCCTGCTGCAGGTGATGGACCACGGCAAACTGACGGACCACAACGGCAAGAGCATCGACTTCCGCAACGTCATCCTGATCATGACGACCAATGCGGGCGCCTCGGACCTTGCCAAGCCGGCCATCGGCTTCGGATCGTCGAAGCGCGACAGCGACGACATGGAGGCGATCAACCGGCTGTTCACGCCGGAGTTCCGCAACCGTCTCGACGCCATCATCCCGTTCGGCGCGCTGCCGGTGCCGGTCATTCACCAGGTGGTGCAGAAATTCGTCATGCAGCTGGAGGCGCAGCTCGCCGAGCGCCGCGTCACCTTCGAATTGTCGGACGAGGCGATCGCCTGGCTGGCCGACAAGGGCTATGACGAGCGCATGGGCGCCCGGCCGCTTGGCCGCGTGATCCAGGAGCACATCAAGAAGCCGCTGGCCGACGAGGTTCTGTTCGGCAAGCTCAGGAAGGGCGGCACGGTGCGCGTGACGGTGGAAAAGGGCGAGACGGGGGACAATATCCTCAAGCTCGACGCCCTGCCGGACGATGCACCGGTGATGCCACGCGACGAGGTGCCGGTGAAGAAGCCGAAAGCCAAGGCGAAGCCGGCGGCCAAGAAGGCGGCGAAGCCGAAGGCCGCCGCCAAACCGAAGCAGGCCCAGAAGCCCAAGGAGCCGCCGAAGCGCAGCCTGGTGCCGCAATTGCCCCGCAAGGGCTGATTGGCTGCTTTCATTTTGGCCCAATTCGAAGGCGCGAGTGTCCCAAGCACTCGCGCCTTCATCATATCGCGCGGCCGGGAAGGCTGTGTTAGTTGCTTATTCGCATGAGCGAAAATGGATCAGCCCGACCGGTTCAGGCTAAACAGCCCCCGAGTGAAACCCGCCTGACCTGGTACCTGCGCGGCGTGCGGCGCTGCTTTTCGGTGCCGGGCCTGGTTCTGGTCAGCGCCTTCATCGGCTTTGCCGGTCTTGCCCGCGAGGCGGGGCTGACGCTGGAGCAATCGGTTTTCATGACCGGCATCGTCTGGGCGCTGCCTGCGCAAGTGGTGCTCGTCGGCGCGGTGCTTGCCGGCAACAGCCTGCCGGCGGCAGCCTTCGCCGTTGCCTTGTCCTCCGTGCGCCTGGCGCCGATGGTGGTTGCCCTGATGCCGGAAATGCGCGCCGAGAAAACCCGGCCCTGGGTGCTCTACCTGCTGTCGCATTTCGTTGCGGTGACGTCGTGGGTGCTTGCCATGGAGAGCTTCCGCCACGTGCCGCGCGACATGCGCACCGCCTATTACGCAGGCCTGGGCTCGACCCTCGTGCTTGGCAATATGTGCGTCGTGGCGCTGGTCTTCCTGCTTGCCTCGCGGCTGCCGCCGCCGCTGGCAGCCGCCCTTTTCTTCCTGACGCCGATCTATTTCCTGACCTCGCTATGGGGGTCGGCGCGCGAGCGGGCGGGGCATGTGGCGATGGTTCTGGGCCTGTTGAGCGGCCCGGTCTTTCATCTCCTGGTGCCGGGCTTCGACCTGTTGGCCGCCGGTGTCGTCGCCGGCGGGCTTTCCTACGGCTGGCATCGACTGCGCAAGCGAAGGGACCCGGGCGGCACGATGCGCAACGACAGGGAGCGCGCCGAATGAGTTTCGGCGCGCTCGACGCCTGGTGGTGGCCCTATGTCTTCATTCTCGCCGCCGGTTGGCTGGCCACCGATTCCTGGCGCTTCCTCGGTGTCTATCTCGGCGGCAAGATGTCGGAGGATTCCGATATCCTGGTCTTCGTCCGCTGTGTCGCCACGGCGCTCGTCGCCGCCGTCATCGCCAATCTCGTGGTGTTCCCCGGCGGCGCGCTTGCCGGTTCGCCGCTCGCCTTGCGCATCGGCGCGGCAGCCATCGGCTTTGCTGCCTATCTTGCGGCGGGGAAACGGATGATCGTCGGCATCGTCAGCGCCGAAGCGGTGTTGTTGGCCGGGCTTTATCTTCTATAGAATTTTGCAGTCAGGTGGAATCACCTGACGTCCGCATAAATGCGGAAAAACAAAGAGATAGACCGGTTCAGCGTTTCTATGAAACGCTGAACCGGTCTATAGCGCGGCGCGGATTTTTTCCGCCTGGGCGGCCAGCACCGCCTGGTCGGCCATTTCGCCCGTATGCGGGCGCAGCGCCACCCCGTCGAAGCGCGGAATCACGTGCACATGCAGGTGGAACACCACCTGACCGCCGGCCGGCTCGTTGAATTGCTGGATGGTCAGCCCGTCCGCGTTAAACGCCGCCGCGGCTGCGCGTGAAATCCTTTGCACCGTGCGCATCACCGCGGCCAGGCTGTCCTGCTCGACGTCGAAGATGTTGCGTGACGGTTTTTTCGGGATAACCAAGCAATGCCCATCGCCGCGCGGCATGATATCCATGAAGGCAAAGGTCTCGTCATCCTCGTAGAGTTTATGCGCCGGCAAATCACCGCGCAAAATCTTGGCGAAAACATTGCTGTCCTCATATGCGTGATCGTTCATGTGCGCCTCTTCTTATCGAGCAAGTTTCTACGGACCTGATTACAGCAAGGAAATCGGCGCGCCAAGAGGGCATTGCCATATGGTCACCCCTTGCGGAAAGGTGTGTGCGCGCCGAGCAGGCTGTTGATCTCCGCCACATCCTGGCGCTCGCCTTCGAGATACTGCGCCACGGCATGTCTCAGGCCCGGATGCGGGATGTGATGCGCCGAGCGCGTGATGACGGGCTCGTAGCCGCGCGCCAGCTTGTGCTCGCCCTGGGCGCCGGCTTCGACGGTCGACAGGCCGCGCTCGATGGCAAACGCGATCGCCTGATGGTAGCAGACCTCGAAATGCAGGAAGGGGTGATGCTCGATGCAGCCCCAGTTGCGGCCATAAAGCGTGTCCGAACCAATAAAGTTGATGGCGCCGGCAATGTAGCGCCCCGCGCGCCGTGCCATCACCAGCAGGATGTCGTCGGCCATCCGCTCGCCGATGAGCGAGAAGAAGCGCCTGTTGAGATAGGGTCGGCCCCATTTGCGGCTGCCCGTGTCCGAATAGAAGGCGAAGAAGTCGTCCCAGACCGCCTCGGACAGGTCGCTGCCGGTCAGCCAATCGATCTGGATGCCGTTTTCAAGCGCGGCACGGCGTTCCTTCTTCAGCGCCTTGCGCTTGCGCGAGGCGAGCGTGGCGAGAAAATCCTCATAGGTGCCATAGCCGCGATTGAAAAAATGGAACTGCTGGTCGATGCGCATCAGGAAACCGGAGGCCTGCAACGCTTCGATGTCCTCGTCCATGGCAAAGGTCACATGCGCGGAGGAAACGCCGAGCCGTTCGGTCAGGGTTTTCAGGCCCTCGGCCAAGGCGCCCCGCACCACGCGCTCGTCGGTGCCGCGGCGGGTGAGGAGCCGTGGCCCGCGTGCCGGCGTGAATGGAACCGACGCCTGCAATTTTGGATAATAGCGCCCGCCGGCCCGCTCGAAAGCGTCCGCCCAGCCATGGTCGAAGACGTATTCGCCCTGGCTGTGCGCCTTCAGGTAGCAGGGCACGGCGCCGAGCAATGTGCCGTCGGCCGCGCGCAGCCACAGATGCTGACCGAGCCAACCGCTCTCCCGCGTGGCGCAGCCGCTTTCCTCGACCGACGACAAGAACGCGTGTGAAAGGAAGGGGTTGTATGGAGAACCGGATTCATGTCGCGAAGCGCCGGACAGGGTCGCCCACTCGGCTGCCGGCATGTCGGCGAAATGCGGCGAGACCGTCAGGGTCGCCTCGCCGATGGCAGGGTCGGGCGTGTTGGCTGAACTCATGCTGGAAACCTAAGCTGCGGCGGGGGCAATTCAAGTTCGCGCTATGCTGCCAGTGGCAGGCTTTGGTTGGATCAGGGCAAAAAACCCTCGAACGTCATCTGGTCGGCGTGGCGGGCCGTCGCATCGACCGTTGCCACATCGCGCACCGTCCAGGTGATGACCGGCATCGACAGCCGGTCGCGCACGAAGGAGACGAAGGCGTTGGGCAGTTGCAGGACCGAATAGGAGACAAAGGAGAGGTCGTGGGCCAGCATCGAAAAGTGCGCCTCCATCGCCGCCGGCGACGATCCCTCGGCCGTCAATCCGCGCGGTCTGCCTGACGCTTGCGCGGCCAGATCACGCAGGAGGCGGTGCTCGAACGACATCAGCGCCACCGCTCCGTCGTAGCCGGCCAGGACCTGCACAACGCGTTCCACCAGATCGGCGTCATGCCCCTCTGATCCTTTCAGTTCGATGACGACCGGCACCCGGCCGGCAACCAGCGCCAGCATTTCGCCCAGTGTCGGTACGGGCTCGGCGGTGCCGCCGATGCGCAGGCGGCCAAGATCGGCAGCGCGCCTTTCCCAGATGTTGCCGTCCGCACCGGTCAGCCGCTTCAGCGCCTCGTCGTGAAACACCATCGGCACGCCGTCGGCAGAAAGATGCACGTCGCATTCGATCGCGTAACCGGCCTCAGCCGCCGCCGCGAAGGCGGGCAGCGTGTTCTCCCAGCAGGCGCGGTTCATGTCATGCAGGCCGCGATGAGCGATCGGCCGTGCCGTCAGCCACGACACATCGCTCATGATCAGGCGACCTCGATGACCGCGTCGATCTCGACCGGGGCGTTCATCGGCAGGGAGGCCATGCCGACGGCGGCGCGGGCGTGGCGGCCGCGATCGCCAAGCGCTGCAACGAGGAAATCGGAAGCGCCATTGGCCACCAGATGCTGGTCGGTGAAATCTGGGGTCGAGGCGACGTAGACGGTGATCTTGACGATCCGCTTGATCCGCTCGAGATCGCCGAGCGCCGTGCGCGTCTGGGCAAGGATGTTCACGGAGCACCATTTCGCCGCCAGTTTGCCCGCCTCGGTTCCCAGTTCGCGGCCGAGCAGGCCCATGGCCATCAGCTTGCCGTCTTTCAACGGAAGCTGGCCCGACGTCATCAAAAGGGAGCCCGACTGGACGAACGGCACGTAGTTCGCCACGGGAGCGGCCGCATCCGGCAGTTCCACGCCCAATTCCAACAGCTTTTTCTCGATCGCGCTGGCCATTCTCATCTCCTGCCTCTGGGGCTGCGGACAACATGCCGCCGGTGTGATCGGCCGGTGTTGCAAAAGGACAGCCCGTCTGTCGATTTTAGACATGGTCCGGGACGAAAATCGAATCCCAATCGTCGCCCGTCATCCACGCCTGCGGCAGAGGTTGCATATTTGCCTCGCTTCCGCCACGACTCTCGGTCAATTGATGAAGCATTCATGCGGCCGAAGCGAATTCCTGGCCGCGACAAAGCCGTATTTCGGGAGGTCGTCCATGCGCTGCTTGCGCCCTGTCTTGTTGAGCTTGCTTGCCTTTAGCGGACCGGGCTTGACCAATGCCATGGCCGACGAGGCAGAGCTCCTGGCGCATCGGGCGGTCTACGATCTGTCGTTGGGCGAGGCGAGCGACCGATCGGGAATCAACGCGATCAACGGTCGCATGGTGTATGAGTTCGCCGGCTCCGATTGCGAGGGTTACACGACCACGTTCCGTTTCGTCATGCGCCTTGAGACGGATGAGGCGACCAGGCTGTCGGACCAGCAGACGACGACCTTCGAGGACGGCAAGGGCGAGACTTTCCAGTTCGTCAACAAGACCTATCTGGACAACGCGCTGGACCGCGAGGTGAGGGGCGTTGCACATACCGATTCGAAGGGCACGAAGGTCGATCTCAGCAAGCCGCAAAAACAGTCGCACACGCTCGAGCCGACGCAGTTTCCCGTCGCGCATATGAAGGAAGCGCTGGAGAAGGCGAAATCGGGCGGCGGCTTCTATCAAACGACCCTGTTCGACAGCTCGGAGGATGGAGACCGCGTCATGCTGACCTCGGTCGCCATCGGCAAGCCGCGTGCCATCGTCGATGGCGATGCCGAGCGCAAGGCGGCGGAGCCGCTGGACGGCAAGGATTTCTGGCCTGTGACCATCGCCTATTTCGACCGGTCGAAGGACAAGGGCGAGGAAACGCCCGACTACGACATCAGTTTCCTTCTGCATGAAAGCGGCGTCACGCGTGACCTGAAGATGAACTACGGCGAATTTTCCATCCAGGGAAAACTGGTCGATCTGACGCTTTTCGAGCCCGCCGCCGACAAGGCGTGCAAGCGCTGAACGGCAAGCGCGCGCCGCGCCGCGCTTGCATTCATCGAAATAACCCTCTATATGCGCGCCCATTCCACACACGGGCCAATAGGTCTCGGTCGGGAGAAATCCGACCGGCGCCTCCGGTGGCGGTTTTCCGCCTGACGGCCCGTGGAGGTTCAACCGGAAAGGAATTTTTGAATGGCTCTGCCTGATATCAGCATGCGCCAGCTTCTCGAGGCTGGTGTTCACTTCGGCCACCAGACGCACCGCTGGAACCCGAAGATGGCGAATTACATCTTCGGCGCGCGCAACAACGTCCACATCATCGACTTGAGCCAGACGGTGCCGCTCATGCACCAGGCGCTGAAGATGGTCTCCGACACCGTCGCCAAGGGCGGCCGCATCCTGTTCGTCGGCACCAAGCGCCAGGGGTCGGACATCGTTGCCGACGCGGCGAAGCGTTCGGCGCAGTATTATGTCAATGCGCGCTGGCTCGGCGGCATGCTGACCAACTGGAAGACGATCTCCAATTCGATCCAGCGCCTGCGCAAGCTTGACGAACTGCTCGCCTCCGACGCCCA
The DNA here is from genome assembly GCF_001050155.1 of Nitratireductor soli. Taxonomy (GTDB): domain Bacteria; phylum Pseudomonadota; class Alphaproteobacteria; order Rhizobiales; family Rhizobiaceae; genus Nitratireductor; species Nitratireductor soli. Next base: position 172,512 of record NZ_LFVY01000005.1, on the reverse strand, counting down.
GGGCTTCACCAAGAAGGAGCGCCTGAACCTCGAGCGCGAGCGCGAGAAGCTCGACCGCGCACTGGGCGGCATCCGCGACATGGGCTCGACGCCGGACCTGATGTTCGTCATCGACACCAACAAGGAAGCGATCGCCGTGCAGGAGGCCAAGCGCCTCGGCATTCCGGTGGTGGCGATCGTCGATTCGAACTGCGATCCCGACGCGATCGATTACCCGATCCCCGGCAATGACGATGCGGCGCGCGCGCTGGCACTTTATTGCGACCTGATCGCCCGCGCCGCCATCGACGGCATCGAGCGCCAGCAGGGCGCCATGGGCATGGACATCGGCGCATCCATCGAAGCGCCGGTCGAACCGGTTCTCGAAGATGCGCCGGCGCCAGTGGAAGCAGCCGTGGAAACGCCGGCGGAAGCTCCGGTTGAGGCTCCGGCCGAATCTCCGGCCGCCGCCCCGGCAGCGGATGAGAACAAGGACGCCTGACAGGCGCTGTTCGTAGGAAATTGTGGAGCGGTGAGCTCCGCGACGGCCGCGCGGCAGGACAATGGCTTCGCGGCCGTTTTGTTAGAGATTTGATGAAGAGGCAACGATGAGCATTTCAGCAGCACAGGTCAAGGAACTGCGCGAGAAGAGCGGCGCGGGCATGATGGATTGCAAGACGGCCCTGACCGAAACCAACGGCGACATGGAAGCGGCCATGGACTGGCTGCGCAAGAAGGGCATCGCCAAGGCCGACAAGAAGGCTGGCCGCACGGCGGCCGAGGGCCTGATCGGCGTGGCGGCGGATGCGTCGAGCGCGGTTGTGGTCGAGGTCAACTCGGAGACCGATTTCGTTGCCCGCAACGACGCCTTCCAGGCACTGGTCGGCAACATCGCCGGCATCGCGCTCGGCACCGATGGCAGCCTCGAGGCGGTTTCGGCGGCGACCTATCCGGCGACCGGCAAATCCGTTGCCGACACGATCAAGGACGCCATCGGCACGATCGGCGAGAACATGACGCTGCGTCGCTCGGCCAAGCTGTCGGTCGCCAACGGCGCCGTTGCCAGCTACGTGCACAACGCGGTCACCGACGGCCTCGGCAAGCTCGGCGTCCTGGTGGCGATCGAGACCGCCGGCGATGCGGATGCGGCGCGTGCCTTCGCCCGCCAGGTGGCCATGCATGTGGCGGCGACCAACCCGCTGGCGCTGAACGAGGCGGAGGTCGATCCGGCCGCCGTGGCACGCGAAAAGGAGATCTTCTCCGACCAGGCGCGTCAGTCGGGCAAGCCGGAGAACATCATCGAGAAGATGGTCGAGGGCCGGCTGCGCAAGTTCTTCGAGGAGGTCGTCCTCCTCAAGCAGGCTTTCGTCATCAACCCCGACCTGACGGTCGAGAAGGCGCTTGCCGAGGCCGAGAAGGACATCGGCGCGCCGGCCAAGATCGTCGCCTTCGTGCGCTTCGCACTGGGCGATGGCATCGAGCGCGAGGAAACGGATTTCGCCGCCGAAGTGGCTGCCGCCGTCAAGAAGTAACGGTCTTCGATTGCCGTTTGATAAAGGAGGGCGTCGCGTGACAACGCGGCGCCCTTCGTGTAACGCAGGACGCATATTGGAGACTTGGAAATGACTGAAAAACCCCGTTACCGGCGCGTTGTGCTAAAGGCATCCGGTGAGGCCCTGATGGGCGAGCAGGGGTTCGGCATCGACGTTTCCGTGGTCGACCGCATCGCCTCCGACATTCGCGCGGCGCGCGATCTGGGTGTCGAAGTGGGTGTCGTCATCGGCGGCGGCAACATCTTTCGCGGCGTCGCCGTCGCCTCCAAGGGCGGCGACCGGGTGACGGGCGATCATATGGGCATGCTCGCCACGGTCATCAACTCGCTGGCGCTGCGCACCTCGCTGGTCAAGATCGGCGTCGACGCCGTGGTCATGTCGGCAATCGCCATGCCGGAGCTTTGCGAAAGCTTCTCCCAGCGCCAGGCGATGAGCTACATGAATGCCGGCAAGGTGGTGATTTTCGCCGGCGGCACGGGCAATCCCTTCTTCACGACCGATTCGGCAGCCGCGCTGCGCGCGGCGGAAATCGGCGCCGACGCGCTGTTCAAGGGCACGCTGGTCGATGGCGTTTACACGGCCGATCCGCGGCGCGACCCGAGCGCGGTGCGCTACGAACGCATATCCCACGCGCAGGTGATGCGCGACGGGCTGGCGATCATGGATACGGCGGCGATTGCCCTTGCGCGCGAGAACCACATTCCGATAATCGTTTTCTCGATTCATGAAGAGGGCGGTTTCAACGCCATCTTGAGGGGCGGCGGCCACTGCACCATCGTGGCCGATGACGCCGACGCAGAACAGCGTGTGGGTGCGTAAGGAGACCTGATATGGCCGATGGCGTTGATTTCCAGGATTTGAACCGGCGCATGGAAGGGGCGGTGACGGCCTTCCAGCATGATCTCGCATCGTTGCGAACCGGCCGGGCGTCGGCAAACCTTCTCGATCCGATCCAGGTCGAGGCCTATGGCGCTGCGATGCCGATCAACCAGGTGGCGACCGTCTCGGTGCCCGAGCCGCGCATGATCTCGGTCTCCGTGTGGGACAAGAGCATGGTGTCGGCGGTCGACAAGGCGATCCGCGAATCGAATCTCGGCTTCAACCCGATCGTCGATGGCACGAGCTTGCGCATTCCCCTGCCGGAGCTCAACGAAGAGCGACGCAAGGAACTGGTCAAGATCGCCCACCAATATGCCGAAAGCGCCCGTGTCGCCGCGCGCCACGTGCGCCGCGACGGCATGGAGCATCTGAAGAAGGCCGAGAAGGACAGCGTGATCAGCCAGGACGATCTGCATGTCCAATCCGACCGCGTGCAGAAGATGACGGACGAGACCATCGCCGCCATCGACAAGATGCTGGTCGGCAAAGAAGCAGAGATCATGCAGGTCTAGTGGTCTGACCGGGACAGATGGTACCCGTCTGTCTCGATAAGTCAGCCCACAAGCTGTTGATCTGGTGGGGCGATTTTTCCTAACAGATGGGTACCATCTGTTAGGATCGCACCACTAGGGTCAGAACCTGGCAGTCGCGGTGGCGTTGTGGCCGCTGCGGAAGAGGAGGCAGTTTGGTGAAGCCCGCGCATGTGGCGATCATCATGGATGGCAATGGCCGCTGGGCCGAGGCGCGCGGCCTGCCGCGCCGCGCCGGCCATCGCGCCGGTGTGGAAGCCTTGCGCCGCACGGTGCGCAATGCCGGCGAGCTCGGCGTCTCCTGGCTGACCGTCTATGCGTTCTCCTCGGAGAACTGGTCGCGACCGCGTTCCGAGGTCAACGACCTGATGGGGCTTCTGCGCCTGTTCATCCGCCGCGACCTGGCCGAATTGCACCAGAACGGCGTGCGGGTGCGCATCGTCGGCGACCGGGTGACCCTCGAGCCGGACATCAAGGCGCTGCTGCAGGAGGCGGAAAACCTGACCGCCGGCAACACGTCGATGAACCTGGTGATCGCCTTCAACTACGGATCGCGCGACGAGATCGTCCGCGCCGCCGCAGCCTTGCTGCATGACATTCAGGCCGGCAAGGTCGATGCCGACGCGCTGACCATCGAACGGTTCGGCGCCTATCTCGACACCGCCGGCATTCCCGATCCGGATCTGATCATCCGCACCAGCGGCGAACAGCGCCTGTCCAATTTTCTCCTGTGGCAGGCGGCTTACGCGGAATTCGTCTTCGTCCAGGGCCATTGGCCCGATTTCAGCCGTGAAGACCTGGCCGCCGCCATCGCCACCTTTTCCGGGCGGGAGCGTCGCTTTGGCGGCGTGACGGCGCGAGAAGCCGCCCTATGAGCACAGCCCCCGATCAGAACGGGGGAAAGCCGCCGCGCAGCAATCTGCAGCTGCGCGTGATGTCGGCGCTGGTGCTTGGCGCAGCCGTGCTGGCTGTCACCTGGCTCGGCGGCCTGCCGTTTCGCCTGATGAGCGCCGCTATCGCCGCCGCCATCTTCTACGAGTGGGTGGCGATGCGGCGCACGCCGCTGCCGCGCTGGCATGTCGTCCTTTCTGCGGCGTTGCTGGCGATCGTCCTGGTGCTGACGATCGCCGGACAGGCGGCCGTCACCGTGTTTGCCGCACTTGCCGGCGCGCTGCTTCTGGCCGGTTTGTCGGGATTGATCGCCGGGCGCGGCCTGACCGCCATGGCCGGGCTGGCCTATGCGGCGGCGCCCGCCCTGGCGCTGGTCCATCTGCGCGGCGACGACCAGTCCGGCCTGATTGCCATCCTGTTCCTGTTCGCCGTGGTCTGGACCACTGACGTCATGGCCTATTTCATCGGACGCACGCTGGGCGGCGCGAAGCTGGCGCCCTCCATTTCGCCCGGCAAGACCTGGAGCGGCGCCATTGGCGGCGCCATCTTCGCGGTGGTGGCCGGCGTGATCTTCGCCTTCCACGACAGCGCCGTCCATGGCGTGGCGCTCGTCGCCGCCGTCGCCCTGGTCCTGGCGATCGTTTCCGAACTCGGCGACCTGTTCGAATCGGCTGTCAAACGGCGCCAGGGCGTAAAGGATTCAGGCAATCTCATTCCCGGCCATGGCGGTGTGATGGACCGCGTCGATGGGCTGATGGCGGCAGCCCTGGTCTTTTATCTTCTGGCAGCGCTTCTCGCCGGTCCGGAAACGCCGGCGCACGCATTTTTCACCTTTTGACCAGTCGGGATTTGCCATGCATTTGCCGCGATGGCATGGAGGGTGGCGATAGCGGGCAGATTCGACCACCCGGTGGTGGCAGCGAGCAAGTGAGACGTCAGTGATCGAATTCTTCACGTCCTTTTTCAACACTGACAGCCTGCTGGTCGGGACGATCATACCGTTTCTGTTCGTCTTGACGGTGGTCGTCTTCGTCCACGAGATGGGCCATTACCTGGTCGGCCGCTGGTGCGGCATCGGCGTCAAGGCGTTCTCCATCGGTTTCGGCCCGGAGCTGATCGGCTTCAACGACCGGCACGGCACGCGCTGGAAACTGTCGGCGATACCGCTCGGCGGCTATGTCAAGTTCACCGGCGACATGTCGGCATCGAGCAAGCCCGATCCCGAAGCGACGGAGCATCTCACCGACGATGAGCGCAAGGTCGCCTTCCACACCCAGCCCGTCTGGAAGCGCGCGGCGACCGTCTTCGCCGGTCCGTTGTTCAACTTCCTTCTGACGATTGCCGTTTTCGCCGTCATGTTCGCCGGTTTCGGCCGTTACGTCATGGAGCCGACGGTCGCCGACGTGCAGCCCGACAGCCCGGCCGCCATGGCCGGTTTCGAGCCGGGCGACCGCTTCGTCTCCGTCGACGGGACCACGGTGCGCACATTCGGCGACGTGCAGCGGCTCGTTTCAGGCCGCGCCGGCGACGAACTGACCTTTGTCGTGCGCCGTGGCGATAACGAGATCGAGCTCGTCGCGCGGCCCAAGGTGAGCGAGCAGACGGATGCGCTGGGCAACACAGTCAAGCTCGGCGTCATCGGCGTGGTCAACGACGAGACGATGGGGCAGCCGCGCCTGATCGAGTACGGTCCGCTGGAATCGGTCGGCGAGGCAGTCCGCGAGACCGGCTACGCGATTTACCGGACGGGCCAGTTCCTGAAGCGATTCGTCGCTGGCCGCGAAGACCGCTGCCAGCTCGGCGGCCCGGTCAAGATCGCCGACATGGCGGGCAAAGCGGCGCAGCTCGGCTTCGAATGGCTGGTGCAGCTTGTTGCATTATTGTCGGTCGGCATCGGCATTCTCAATCTTTTACCCATCCCCCCCCTTGATGGCGGGCACCTGGTGTTCTACGCCATAGAGGCCGTGATGCGGCGTCCTGTATCCGAGAGGGTCATGGATGCGGTTTATCGCGTCGGTCTTTTTGCGGTGCTGGCATTCATGGGGTTTGTTTTCTGGAATGACCTGTTCGGCTGTTGAGGAGACGCGGGAAAAGGTAATTTGGTAAAAATTGAGACGATATTTACCATGGCTTTGAAATTGGCGTGACGTGAAAGCCACGGTGCGTGCGTTCGTAAACGCAAATTAACCAGAAGGCTTGCGTGTAGGGAAAATACGGCTATTACGATAGCTGATTTTTGTAGGATGTTCCGATTTCCGCCGCGGGGACAAAGAGAATAGAAGGTTTTCAAGCCCAATGAAGGCAACTTCCAGGTTCATGAACGCCGTTTCGGCAGTCGCTCTTTCGGCGGGCGTGGCGATGACGGGGACAATCGCCATCCAGCTTGCGGCCACGCAGGCCGCCGAGGCTGCAACCGTCAGCCGTATCGATGTGCGGGGCAACCGGCGCGTCGATGCCGAGACCGTCCGCAACTATATCGGAATTCGTCCGGGGCGCTCCTTTTCCAACGACGACGTCAACGACGCGGTGAAGCGCCTGTTCGCCACCGGTCTTTTCTCCGACGTTTCGATCACCCAGTCGGGCGGTGCGCTTGTCGTCACCGTTGACGAATACGCGGTGGTCAATCAGGTGCTGTTCCAGGGCAACAAGAAGATCAAGGACAGCAACCTTTCGCAGGCGGTCCAGCTGCAGCCGCGCAAATCCTTCTCCAATCAGGCTCTCGAGGCCGATGCAGAGACGATTCGCGAATCCTACCGGCGCATCGGCCGCGACGATGCCACCGTGACAGGCCGCACCCAGGAACTCGAAGACGGCCGTGTCAACGTCATCTTCGACATCCAGGAAGGCGGACGCACCAAGATCGCCGCGATCAATTTCGTCGGCAACAGCGCTTTCGGCAATGGTCGCCTGAAGGACATCATCGCCACCAAGCAGTCGAATTTCCTCTCCTTCCTGCTGCGCAACGATATCTATGACGACAATCGTCTGCGCGCCGATGAGGAAACGCTGCGCCGCTTCTACTACAATCGCGGCTATGCCGATTTCCGCGTCATCTCGGCAACCGCCGAGCTGGACGAGGCCGAAAACGCCTACACGCTGACCTTCACCGTGGAAGAGGGCGAGCGCTACCGCTTCGGCAATATCGGCATTGAAAGCACCATCACCGGCGTCGATTCCGAAGCGCTCAGGTCGCGCCTCGAAACGCGCCAGGGCGGTGTCTACAGCGCCAAGGACGTCGAGGACACGATCATCGCGCTGACCGAGGAAGTGGCCGGCAACGGCTATGCCTTCGCCCAGGTCACGCCGCGCGGCGACCGCAATTTCGAGACCCGCGAGATCGACGTCGTCTACTCGATCGACGAAGGTCCGCGCGCCTACATCCAGCGCATCGAGATCCGCGGCAACCAGCGCACCCGCGACTACGTCATCCGCCGCGAGTTCGATTTGAGCGAGGGCGACGCCTTCAACCAGGTGCTCGTGCAGCGCGCCAAGCGCCGCCTCGAAGCGCTGAATTTCTTCCAGACGGTCAACATCTCGACCGTTCCCGGTTCGCAGCCCGACCAGGTGGTTCTCGTCGTCGACGTGGTGGAGAAATCCACCGGCGAGTTCTCGATCGGCGCCGGCTATTCGACCGGTCAATCGGAATCGAGCGGCGGCGGCTTCTCCGTCGAGGGTTCCGTCACCGAGCGCAACTTCCTCGGCCGTGGCCAATTCATCCGCGTTGCGGCCGGTGGCGGCAAGGATTCGCGCGACTATTCCTTCTCGTTCACCGAGCCGTATTTCCTCGGACGGCGCATCTCGGCCGGCTTCGACGTCTATCGCCGCACGCGCAAGTTCGACGACAAGTATGATCGCGACATTATGGGTGCCACGGTGCGTTTCGGCCTGCCGATCACCGAGGCCCTGTCGACGCAGCTCGCCTACAATTACGCGCAGGAAGAATATTCGGGCACCGGCAATTGCTCCGTTCCCAGTTCCGGGGGCAACTGTAATTTGGCGCCGGCACTCGTCGAGGCGATCAATCAGGGCACTTGGAAGAAATCCTCCGTCAGCGGTTCGTTGATCTACAACACGATCGACAATTTGCAGAACCCGCGCGAGGGCATCTACGCCAATCTGACGCTGGAGGTTGCCGGTCTTGGCGGCGACGCCAAATTCGTCAAGGCAACGGCGCGCGGCACCTATTACCAGCCGCTGTCGGAGGAACTGGATCTGATCGGCATGTTCAGCGTCGGCGGCGGCCATATCCAGGCTTTGTCGGGCGACCTGCGCGTGTTCGACCATTTCTCGAGCAGCGACCGCATCATCCGCGGCTTCAAGTACAACGGCATCGGGCCTTATCAGGTGACCAACGGGCGCACCGACCATCTGGGCGGCAAGACCTATTTCAACGCCTCGGCGGAAGCGCAGTTCCCGTTCCCGCTCCTGCCTGAAAGCTTCGGTCTGCGCGGCGCCGTCTTTGCCGATGCGGCGACGCTGTACGCCAGCGACATCGCCGGCACCAGCGGCACCAGCATGGAGTGGCGTGCCTCGGTCGGCGCGGGCCTGATCTGGGCATCGCCCTTCGGACCGCTGCGTGTCGATTACGCTGTTCCCGTCGTGAAGGAAGATTCCGACACGGTGCAGAACTTCAACTTCGGCATCTCGACACGGTTCTAGCAACCCTGCCGTTCTCGGGCGCAATCCTGTTTGGTCCGGGCCCCATGGGCCCGGGCGGAAGGTTTCCATGAAGGACCCGGACTTTTTCGCCCCCGCACGCCGCATTCTGGCAGGCGAGATCGCCTCGCTGACGGGCGCGAGCCTCGTTGATCCAGCACACACCGATATCGTCATCGACAGCGTGGCGGCAGCCTCCGAAGGGCGCGCCGGCGCGCTCGTCTTCATCGACGGCAAGCGCAACGCGGAAATCCTCAAGACGACGAAGGCATCCGCCGTCCTGTGCCCGGCGGAACTCGCCAGCCAGGCGCCGGCCGGCGTTGCGACCCTCGTTTCGGCCAAGCCACAGGCAGCCTTTGCCGTCATCACCAGGCTTCTCTTTCCAGGCGCCATGCGGCCCGGCTCGCTGACCGGTGAAACCGGACGTTCGGCGCATGCCAGCATCGCCGCCGACGCGATCCTCGAGGATGACGTGACCGTCGAGCCGGGCGCCGTGATCGGCGCCGGCGCCATGATTGGCCGCGGCACGGTCATCGCCCCCAATGCCGTGATCGGCGCCCTGACGCGGATCGGCCGCGACAGCTATATCGGCCCCGGAGCCTCCGTTCAGTGCGCCATGATCGGCGACCGCGTCATCATCCACGCCGGCGTGTCCATCGGCCAGGACGGCTTCGGCTACCTGCCGGGCGCCAAGGGGCTTGAGAAGATCCCGCAGATCGGCCGGGTCGTCATTCAGGACGATGTGGAGATCGGCGCCAACACGACCGTCGATCGCGGCGCGTTGACCGACACGGTGATCGGCGAGGGGACCAAGATCGACAACCTCGTTCAGGTCGCCCACAACGTGCGGATCGGCCGCGGCTGCGTCATTGCCGGCAATTGCGGCCTGTCGGGTTCCGTCACGCTCGGCGATTTCGTCATGCTCGGCGGCCGGGTCGGCATCGCCGACCACATCAAGATTGGCACGGGCGCGCAACTCGCCGCCTCCAGCGGTGTGATGAACGACGTGCCGGCCGGCGAACGCTGGGCCGGTTCGCCGGCGCAGCCGATGCGCGACGCATTCCGTGAGCTCGCCACACTGCGCGGCCTGGCGGACAGGAAAAGGAAGAAGAGGGACGGGGATGAGTGAAACGCCTGCGAACACGCTGGGAAGTCTCGATATTCATGATCTGATGCGGCTTCTGCCGCACCGCTACCCGTTCCTGCTGGTCGACAAGATCATCGAGATCGATGGCGACAGATCGGCCATCGGCATCAAGAACGTGACGGCCAACGAGCCGCATTTCACCGGCCATTTCCCGACCCAACCCGTCATGCCCGGCGTGTTGATCATCGAAGCGATGGCGCAGACCGCCGGCGCCATATGCATCAACAATGCCGGCGCCGACGGACCCTCGCTGGTCTATTTCATGACCATTGACGGGGCAAAGTTCCGCAAGCCCGTGGTTCCTGGAGACCGGCTCGAAATGCACGTCATCAAGGTCAAGCAGCGCGGCAACATCTGGAAATTCGACTGCGAAGCCAAGGTCGATGGCGGTAAAGTTGCCGAGGCGACGATTTCCGCCATGATGTCGGTCGGTGAAGCAGGCTGACAGGGAATAGCATGGCACGTCCGACCACCATTCATCCATCCGCCGTTATCGAAACCGGCGCCGAACTCGGCGCCGGTGTCCGGATCGGCCCTTTCTGCCACGTGTCCGCCGCTGCGAAATTGCATGACGACGTGGAACTGATCGGCAATGTCACCATCATGGGCGACACCACGCTGGGCGCCGGCTGCCAGGTCTACCCGCAGGCGGTGCTGGGTGCGCCGCCGCAGAACTTCAAGCACAAGGGCGGGCCAAGCACGCTGGAAGTCGGTGCCGCTTGCATCATCCGCGAAGGCGTCACCTTCCACGCCGGCACCGATACAAGTCGCGGTCGCACCACGGTCGGATCGCATGGCCTGTTCATGGCCTATTCGCACGTGGCGCATGATTGCGCCGTCGGCGACCACGTCACCATGGCGAACTATTCCGGCCTCGCCGGTCATGTCGACATCGGCGATTATGTGATCCTGTCGGGCTATGCCGCCGTGCACCAGTTCGTCCGTGTCGGGCATCACGCCTTTCTCGGCGGTTTCGCAGCCGTGGTCGGCGACGTCATCCCCTATGGCATGGCGGTCGGCGACCGGGCGCGCCTGCGTGGCCTGAACACGATCGGGCTGAAGCGCTCGGGCATGTCGCGCACGGACCTGACGGTGCTGCGCCAGGCCTATCGGCAATTGTTCGCCGAGGGCCAGTCTCTGGAACACAATGCGGCAGCCATAGCGCAGGCCTTTCCCGATTCCGCGCTGGTGGCCGACATGGTCGCCTTTGTCGGCGGCCGCGACAAGCGCCATTTCACCATACCGGCTCGCGGCGGAAGCACCGCCGAGGATGATGACGAGGGCTGAGCGCCCGCGCCGCACGCTCCCCCCCGGCGCGCGCATTGCCGTCGTGGCCGGCAGCGGCGGATTGCCCAGAGACGTGGTCAACGCGCTGGTCCGCGATGGGCACAGACCGCTGGTCGTCGCCATCGAAGGCGAGGCCGACTGGATCGGCGAGGCATCGCCGCCCTTCGATCTCCTGCCGACCCCGCTCGAGCGGCTGGGCCTGGCCCTGCCCAAGCTGAAAAAGGCCGGCATCACGCATCTGGTGCTGGCTGGCGGTGTCGGCGGCCGCCCGCCGCTCCTCAAGATCCGCTTCGGCCTCGACATCTTCAAAGTGCTGCCAAGACTGATCGCCGCCTATGCCAAGGGCGATGACGGATTGCTGCGCGCGGTGATCGGCTACATCGAGGACAATGGCATCACCGTTCTGGGCGCCCATGAAATCGCTCCCGATCTCCTGGCGCCGTCGGGCGTGCTGTCGCGCGCCAAGCCGACCGCCGCCGACCGCAAGGACATTGCCGCGGCCCACCAGGCGGCGCGCGCCATCGGGGCGCTCGACATCGGCCAGGCGGCGATCGCCATCGGCGGCCGCGCCGTCGCGCTGGAAGGGATCGAAGGCACGGCGGGCCTTCTGGAGCGCATGCGCGGCATGCGCGGGCATGGCCGGCTGGCCGGCAAGAAGCGCGGTGCCCTCGTCAAATGCGCCAAGCCGCGGCAGGAATTGCGTGCCGACCTGCCGACCATCGGCGCGCAGACCATCGAGGCGGCCCATGCGGCGGGCCTCGCCGGCGTCGCGGTGGAGGCGGGCAGGGCGCTGATCGTCGACTACGCCGAGACGGTGGCCCGCGCCGATGCCTGCGGCCTGTATATTCTGGGCATCGAGGGGGATGCATGAAGCCGGCGGCAAAACCATTGCGACTGGCTGTCATCGCCGGCGAGGAATCCGGCGATCTGCTGGGCGCCGACCTGATCGTCGCGCTCGGCGCCGCCAGTGGCGCGCCGGTGGAGTTGACCGGGGTCGGCGGGCGCGGCTTGCAGGCGCTTGGGCTAAAACCTCTGTTCAACGCCGACGACATTGCCCTGATGGGCATCACGGCGATCATTCGCGACCTGCCGCGGCTGATGGCCCGCATCGGCCAGACCGCCAGGGCCATCGTCGCGGCGCGGCCCGATTGTCTCGTCACCATCGACAGTCCTGAGTTCAGCCTGCGCGTTGCGCGCAAGGTGCGTGCGCTGGCGCCTGATATTCCCATCGTTCACTATGTCTGCCCGAGCGTCTGGGCATGGCGGCCGGCCCGCGCGCCTGCCATGCGGCCGCATGTCGACGAGATCCTCTGCCTGCTTCCCTTCGAGCCGGACGCGTTGCAAAGGCTCGGCGGCCCCCCCGGAACCTTCGTCGGCCATCGCCTGGCGTCCGACGAGAACATCCTTGCCGCCGCCCGGGCGCATCTGGCGGGCGGCAAGCCGGCAGAATCGAGACCCCGCACGCTTCTGATGCTGCCTGGATCGCGCAAGGGCGAGGTCAGCCGGCTGATGGAACCGTTCGGCAAGACCGCACGACACCTGGTGGAAGCCGGCCATGATTTCCACATCCTGATTCCCACCGTGCCGCATGTGGCGGCGATGGTGGAGGAGGCTTCCCATGCGTGGCCGGTACAGCCGGAAATCATTCTCGACACGGAGCGCAAATGGCGGGCCTTCGCCGAGGCCGATGCGGCCCTTGCCTGTTCCGGGACCGTGTCGCTCGAGCTTGCCCTGGCGCGCGTGCCGTCGGTCATCTGCTACAAGACCGATCTGGCGGCACGGGCGCTGATCCCGCTGATCACCGTCTGGTCGGCGGCACTTCCGAACCTGATTGCCGGATGGCCCGTCGTGCCCGAACACTTCAACCAGTTCGTCCGGCCGAACTATCTGGCGCGCCAGATCGCCCAATTGTGGGACGAAACGCCATCGCGCGCCGCCCAGATGGCGGGCTTCGCCGATGTGGCGCGGGCGCTGGAGACAGCGCGCCCCTCCGGCGAGATCGCCGCGCAAGTGGTGCTCCGGCGCATGGCGGGCCGCGCCTGAGCGCATTCAGCGCACAAAAAGAAACCCCGGAAACCAATGGCTTCCGGGGTTTTTTGAAAGACGCGGCGATCAGCGCTTGGCGATCGGCACGTAGTCGCGGTGCTCTGCGCCGGTATAGAGCTGCCGCGGGCGGCCGATCTTCTGCTTCGGGTCCTCGATCATTTCCTTCCACTGGGCGATCCAGCCGACGGTGCGCGCCACGGCGAACAGCACGGTGAACATGGTGGTCGGGAAGCCGAGCGCCTTCAGCGTGATGCCGGAATAGAAATCGATGTTCGGATAGAGCTTCTTCTCGATGAAATACGCGTCCGTCAGCGCGATGCGCTCCAGCTCCATGGCGATGTCGAGCTGCGGATCGTCCTTGATGCCGAGCTCGCTTAAGACCTCGTGGCAGGTCTTCTCCATGATCTTGGCGCGCGGATCGTAGTTCTTGTAGACGCGATGGCCGAAACCCATCAGGCGGAACGGATCGTTCTTGTCCTTGGCCCGTTCGATGAATTCGGGGATGCGATCGACGGAACCGATCTCGTCGAGCATGTTGAGCGCCGCCTCGTTGGCGCCGCCATGCGCCGGGCCCCACAGGCAGGCAATGCCGGCGGCGATGCAGGCAAACGGATTGGCGCCAGACGAACCGGCCAGGCGCACGGTCGAGGTCGAGGCGTTCTGCTCGTGATCGGCGTGCAGGATGAAGATCCGCTCCATGGCGCGTGCCAGAACCGGGTTCACCTTGTATTCCTCGCACGGCACGGCAAAGCACATATGCAGGAAGTTGGCCGCGTAGCTCAGCTCGTTGCGCGGGTAAACGAAGGGCTGGCCGATGTGGTACTTGAACGCCATGGCGGCGATGGTCGGCATCTTGGCGATCATGCGCAGGCTGGCCACCATGCGCTGGTGCGGGTCGGAGATGTCGGTCGAGTCGTGATAGAAGGCCGACATGGCGCCGACCACACCGCACATCACGGCCATCGGATGCGCGTCGCGGCGGAAGCCGGTGAAGAACCGCGTCATCTGCTCATGCACCATGGTGTGATGCGTCACGCGGTAGTCGAAATCCTGCTTCTGCGTCTTGGTCGGCAATTCGCCGTAGAGCAGCAGATAGCAGGTCTCGAGGAAATCGCCGTGCTCGGCCAGCTGTTCGATCGGATAGCCGCGATGCAGCAGAATGCCTTCGTCGCCGTCGATATAGGTGATTTTCGATTCACAGCTCGCCGTCGAGGTGAAGCCTGGATCGTAAGTGAAAACGCCGGCATCCTTGTAGAGCGAGGCGATGTTGACAACGTCCGGCCCGATGCTGCCCGTCAATATGTCGAGTTCGTGGTCCTGTCCGCCAACTTCCAGTTTCGCAGTCGATTTGGTCATCGCAATCACCTCTCACTTTTAAAGAACCTGGCGCCGGTCGTCTGTCGCCACAAGATGTCGTCGGGCGTCGCGCGCGCGAATTAGCTAGCGCATTTGCCGTTCGGTGCCAAGCACGTGCAGCACGCAATAGTGCGGTGCAACAACGTGCCGGCGCTCGTGGACCGATGCCGCATGCCCCGAATGCGCGGGCCACAATCCCGCGGGGCGGATCCTGTCAGGCCAGATCCTGTCAGCAGCGCGGTGAGGCCGCCTGGTCGCGAATGCGCGCCAAACTCTCCTCGCGTCCAAGTACGGAAAGAACATCGAAGATGCCTGGCGACGTGGTGCGCCCGGTGAGCGCTGCCCGCAAGGGTTGGGCGACTTTGCCAAGCTTGCGATCCGTCTGCTGTGCAAAAACGCGGACGGCTTCCTCGATGTTCGCAAGGGTCCAATCGCCGACATTCTGCAATATGGCGAGGAGTTCCGCAAGCAGTTGGCGCGCATCGTCGTCGAGCAGGGCTGCGGCCTTCTCGTCAGGCGACAGGGGGCGCGCATCGAAGAGAAAATGTGCGTTATCAATAAGTTCTACGAGTGTCTTGGCGCGTTCTTTAAGGCCCGGCAGCGCCGCAAGAAGCTGATTTTTTCGATGATCGTCGAGTTTTTCGAGCAGTGCCGGTCCGCCGTCGAGAAACGGCAGCGTCCGCAGCAGCGTGTCGAACAATTCGGCATCGCCCATCTGGCGCATATGCACGCCGTTCAAGGCTTCCAGCTTCTGGAAATCGAAGCGCGCGGCGCCTTTGTTGACGTCGGCGATGTCGAACCAGCGAATCATGTCCTCGTCCGACATGATCTCGTCGTCGCCATGGCTCCAGCCGAGCCGCGCCAGATAATTGCGCAGCGCCGAGGGCAGATAGCCCATCGCGCGGTAGGCATCGACGCCCAGCGCGCCGTGCCGCTTGGACAGTTTTGCCCCGTCCGCGCCATGGATCAGCGGGATGTGCGCCATCACCGGCACGTCCCAGCCCATCGCCTTGTAGATGATGGTCTGGCGCGCCGCATTGGTCAGGTGGTCGTCGCCGCGGATGATGTGCGTGACGCCCATATCATGGTCGTCGACGACAACGGCGTGCATGTAGGTCGGCGAACCATCCGAGCGCAGGATGATGAAATCGTCGAGATCCTTGTTGGGAAAGCGCACCGTGCCCTGGACGCGATCCTCGACGACGGTCTCGCCGTCCAGCGGCGCCTTGATGCGGATGACCGGCTTGACGCCCGCCGGCGCCTCTGCCGGGTTGCGGTCGCGCCAGGTGCCGTCATAGCGCGGCGGCAGACCCGCGGCGCGCGCCTTCTCGCGCATGGCGGTGAGTTCCTCCGGCGAGGAGTAGCAATAATAGGCCTCGCCGCTCTGGACGAGTGCCTCCGCCACCTCGCGGTGGCGTGCCGTGCGGGCAAATTGCGACACCGGCTCGCCGTCGCAGGCAAGGCCAAGCCAGGAAAGCCCCTCGAGAATGGCCGCCGTCGCTTCATCGCTCGAGCGCTGCCGGTCGGTATCCTCGATGCGCAGCAGCATCTGGCCGCCGGTGTGGCGCGCATAGAGCCAGTTGAACAGCGCCGTGCGCGCCCCGCCGATATGCAGATATCCGGTGGGCGAGGGCGCGAAGCGGGTGACGACGGGTTTGGACATGGATGTGTTCCAGGAATTGGCGCGGTCCGCCGCAAAAAGGGCGCGAAACCGCAGGTGGCAATCGGTCGGCTGTCATGTAGCATAGAACAATCGGGGTGCAAGCATCCCGCAGGACCGCATGCCATGCGGGCACATCGGGGGGCATATCGGGGGACAGCGCGTCATGGGGGCCCAGGCGGCAACCGCGGAACGTGACGAACGCATTCAGTTCGGCATTGGCAATGAAGCTGCTTTGGTGCCGGCCGGCGTGCCGGCGCCAGGCGGCAATTTGCCCGCTGCATCGGTTCACACCGCCGCTCCAGCAACTGTCGCCTGGTCCACCATGTCCGCCGCACTGGCAAAGGCGGCGGCCCGCGAAGAAGCGCGTGGAACGGGCTTCCTCTGGGTTCCCGTTCTGCTTGGGTGCGGCGCGTTGATTTACTTCACGCTTCCCGTCGAGCCGCCCGCATATGCCATACTCTCGTCCATCACCGTGTGCGCCATCGCCCTGGCGCTGGCGTCCGGGCATTTCTGGCGCAAGCACGCCATTCTCGCTGCGCTGATGGTCCTGCTGGGCCTGGCAGCCGGGCAGTTCGAGGCCTGGCGGAAATCGACGCCGATGCTGGGCGGCGAGATCACCACGCGCGTCACCGGGCGCGTGTTGAGCGTCGAGCGCCGCGCCGACGGCCGTCATCGATTGACGGTGGCGATCACGCAAACCGAGCGGCCGGAACTGCGCTACGCGCCCGATCGTGCCCGCCTTACGGCGCGCGCCGTGTCGGCAGGCCTGGCGCCGGGCGACGGCGTGAAGGGGCTGGTGCGGCTGATGCCGCCATCCGGCCCGGTGCGCCCGCAAGCCTATGATTTCTCGTTTGAAAGCTTTTTCGACGGCATTGGCGCCGTGGGCTTCTTCATGCGCGATCCCGAACGGGTGGCGATGCCGGATCCGGCATCGTTCAAGGTGCGCCTGGCCGCCCGTCTCCAGGCGCTGCGTGAAGCCTTCGCCACCCGCCTGCGCGAACGGATCGCCGGCCCGGACGGGGAGATTGCCGCAGCCCTGATCACCGGCATGCGCGCCGGCATTCCCGAAGAGACCAGCGAAATTCTCAGGCGCGCCGGCCTGGCCCACGTGCTGGCCATTTCCGGCCTGCACATGGCGCTGGTCGCCTTCACCATCATCGGCGCGGTGCGGCTGGGCTTTGCGTTTTTTCCCGGGGTTTGCGCGCGATATCCGGTGAAGAAATACGCCGCCGCCGCCGCATTGCTTGTCTGCCTGCTGTACCTGTTCATCTCGGGCGCCGCGGTCGCCGCCCAGCGCAGCTTCATCATGCTGGCGGTCATGCTGGCTGCCCAGTTGATCGACCGGGCGGCGCTGACCATGCGCAATCTGGCAATCGCCGCACTCGTCGTGATCGCATTCTCGCCGCATGAAGTGGTCGGGCCTGGCTTCCAAATGTCGTTTGCCGCAACCGTGGCGTTGATCGCCGGCTACGCCGCCTGGAACAACTGGCGCGAGCGTCGGCTGGGCCGGCGCATGCCGCCGCAGGAGACGTCCCGGCTGCGCCGCGCGACGCGCCTTGCACTTCTGTATGTCGGCGGGCTGGCGCTGACATCGCTGATCGCCGGCAGCGCCACGGCCCTTTACGGAGCCTGGCATTTTCAGCGTGCCTCGCCATTGGCGCTTGGCACCAATCTCGTTGCCATGCCTCTGGTCTCGCTGATCGTCATGCCCTCTGCCGTTGTCTCGGTGTTGGCCATGCCTTTCAACCTCGATGGCGGGCCGCTGGCGCTGATGGGATGGGGAATAGGCCGCGTCGTCGATGTGGCGCGCTGGTTCTCGGAGCGCACACCGTTCGACGCGACCGGCCTGGTGCCGCTGCCGGCAACGCTGCTGCTGACGGCCGCCCTGGTGGTGCTGACATTGACGACCACCCGCATTCGGCTTGCCGCCATTCCATTGCTCATCGCCGGGGCCGGCCTGTTGCTGTCCCGCGACCTGCCGGATGTGCTGGTCGCCGAGGATGGCCGGCTGGTCGCCATGCGCACCGCCGACGGCCGGCTGGCGGTGAACCGCGCCCGCCCGAACGGCTTTACCATGGAGAACTGGCTGCGCGTCATGCGCACGCAGGACATCGTCAAGCCGCGCCCCTCATCCCCGTCCGCGTCGGTTGACGTGGCGCAGACCCACAGGTCGGAATTCGCCTGCGATGCCCTGATCTGCATCGCGCGGCATGAAAGCGGCGCGCTTGTCGCCCATGTGGCGAAGCCGAGGGATGGCAGCATCGATGGAAAGCTGCTGAAGAAGCTTTGCCGGCGCGCGCAATTGTTGGTGGTCGACGATCCGACGATCGGCGCGCCGTGCGCGGCGGGTGAAGCGACCGTCATCAGCAGCCGCGATCTGGCGCGCCACGGCAGCGGGCAGATCCGTTTCACGCGGACCGCCGACGGTCGTTATGACACATCGGTGGTTTTCGCCATCCGCGAGCCGTGGCGGCCTTGGCACGCGCATCGGCAATACTCGCGCCAGGCGAGGGGGCTTGCCGCATACCGCAACCGCTCCGGCGGCTGATCGCGCCATTGTGCCCGTGCTTGCGGAATCATGCCCTGAAAAAAGAAACCGCCAGCCGATGAGGCTGGCGGTTGCAAAAGACCATAGGGCAGGCGGGCCTGCGGCGATCAATAACGACGCATGAGCCCGACCAGCCGACCCTGGACCTTGACCCTGTCGGGGCCGAAAATGCGTGTCTCGTAAGCCGGATTGGCCGCTTCCAGAGCGATCGACGCCCCCTTGCGGCGGAAGCGCTTCAAGGTCGCCTCTTCATCATCGACCAGGGCGACGACGATTTCGCCGGGACTGGCCGTCTGCGTTTCGCGGATGATCACCGTATCGCCGTCGAATATGCCGGCTTCGATCATCGAATCGCCTTTCACTTCAAGGGCGAAATGCTCGCCACCCGTCAGCATGTCCGGCGGCACGACGATGGAATGGGTCTGGTGCTGGATCGCATCGATGGGCACGCCGGCGGCAATCCGCCCCATGACCGGAATCGACACGACCCCCGCCAGATCGTCATTGCTGGCGGCCGGCTTCGGCGGCGTGCGCCCCAGGCTGCCTTCGATGACGCTGGGCGAGAACTTTCGCGCCGCGTTGAGACCCGGAGCGATCGAATCGGGCAGCCGCAGAACCTCCAGCGCCCGTGCCCGGTTGGGCAGACGTCGGATGAAGCCGCGCTCCTCGAGCGCGGTGATCAGCCGGTGGATGCCCGACTTGGAGGCGAGATCCAGCGCCTCCTTCATTTCGTCGAAGGAGGGCGGTATGCCGGTCTCCTTCAGCCGTTCGTGGATGAACAGAAGGAGTTCGTGCTGCTTGCGCGTCAGCATGGGCTTCACCGAGAATCAGTTAAAAACAAAACCAGAACATACTCTATATGTTCCAGTTGTGTTCTGCAACAGTCCCGATTTTTGCCATTCAGGGCGCGGCGAAAAGCGCCTTGGCGCCATCGGCGACGAACTGGACCGCCAGCGCCGCCAGGATGACGCCGAGCAGGCGCGTCAGGATGGAGCGGCCCGTCTCGCCGAGGAAGCGATCGACGCGCTCGGCCAGGACGAACACCGCATAGGTGATGAGGAGGGTCGCCAGGAGGATCGCCAGCAGCGTGGCAATGCCGGCCGGCGAACGGAACGAATCCGACAGGAGCACGGTCGCCGAAATCGCGCCCGGTCCGGCGATCAGTGGGATCGCCAGCGGAAAGGCGGCGATGTTGCGGATCATGTCGCGGGTGATGGCCCGCTCGGCACTTTTCTCATGGCGCTCCTGACGCCGCTCGAAGATCATCTCGAAGGCGATGAAGAACAGGAGCAGGCCGCCCGCGACGCGAAAGGCGGGGAGGGTGATGCCGAAGACCGAGAGGATGGCGCTTCCCGCCACGCCGAACAGCGCCAGCACGGCGAAGCCGATGACCGCCGCGCGCACGCCGACCTGGTTGCGCTCGGCGCGGTTCATGCCGGCCGTCAGCGCCAGGAACAGCGGCGCCAGGCCCGGCGGATCGACGGTCACCAGCAGCGTGACGAAGGCATTGAAAACAGCATCATAGCCCGGCATGGCGTTCTCCCGACACCTGTTTAGCGCAGGCTTCGGCAAAGGGAAACGGCGGCGATTGCGCCGCGCCGCCGCCAACTGCGGCAATATGTCGGTGCAGCCGTCCACACGCCCATCGTATCCGCCTGAAATTGCGTTGGATTTCCAAGACCGCATTTCGCCGTGCAATTGGAGAATCGCGACCAACTCCTATATAAGAAGTCAGTGATTCCTCATTTTGAATGTGACAAGTTTTGACCGACCAGACGACGCCGCACGGGCCGGGCGAGCCGGACGACATCGAACCGATCTCGATCATCGAGGAAATGCAGCGTTCCTACCTCGATTACGCCATGAGCGTGATCGTCAGCCGCGCGCTGCCGGATGCGCGCGACGGGCTGAAGCCGGTGCATCGCCGCATCCTCTACGCTTCCCATGAGAGCGGCTATCACTGGAACCGCAAATATGTGAAATCGGCCCGTCCCGTCGCCGACGTGATGGGTAAATACCATCCGCATGGCGATGCGGCGATCTACGACGCGTTGGTGCGCATGGCGCAGCATTGGTCGATGCGCCTGCCGCTGATCGACGGGCAGGGCAATTTCGGCTCCATCGATGGCGATCCGCCGGCGGCCATGCGCTACACGGAATCGCGCCTGACCAAGAGCGCCCATGAGCTTTTGGAAGATATCGACAAGGAAACCGTCGATTTCCAGGAGACCTATGACGCATCCGGCAGCGAGCCCAAGGTTCTGCCGGCCCGCTATCCGAACCTTCTGGTCAACGGCTCGGGCGGTATCGCCGTCGGCATGGCGACCAACATCCCGCCGCACAATCTGGTCGAGGTGGTCAATGGCTGTGTCGCGCTGATCGACAATCCGGCCATCAGCCTGGACGCGCTGATGGAGATCATCCCGGGGCCGGACTTCCCGACGGGCGGCCTGATCCTCGGCCGCTCCGGCATCCGCAGCGCCTTCGAGACCGGGCGCGGCTCGATCCTGATGCGCGGCCGGGTCAACATCGAGCCGATCCGCAACGACCGCGAAGCGATCATCGTCACGGAGATCCCCTATCAGGTCAACAAGGCGTCGATGATCGAGAAGATGGCCGAACTGGTGCGCGACAAGCGCATCGAGGGCATTTCCGACATCCGCGACGAGAGCGACCGCCAGGGCTATCGCGTCGTCGTCGAGTTGAAGCGCGACGCCATGGCCGACGTGGTGCTCAACCAGCTTTACCGCTTCACGCCGCTGCAGACCTCGTTCGGCGCCAACATGGTGGCGCTGAACGGCGGCAAGCCCGAGCAGATGAACCTGCTCGACCTGCTCAAGGCCTTTGCCTATTTCCGCGAGGAGGTGGTCAGCCGCCGCACCAAATATCTGCTGCGCAAGGCGCGCGACCGCGCCCATGTGCTGGTCGGCCTGGCCATCGCCGTCGCCAACATCGACGAGATCATCAAGCTGATCCGCCAGGCGCCCGATCCGCAGACGGCGCGCGAGCAGTTGATGGAGCGCCGCTGGCCGGCCGCCGACGTGGAGTCCTTGATCCTGCTGATCGACGACCCGCGCCACCGCATCAACGAGGACCGCACCTACAATCTGTCGGAAGAACAGGCGCGCGCCATTCTCGAACTGCGCCTGCAGCGCCTGACCGCACTCGGCCGCGACGAGATCGCCGACGAGTTGAACCTGATCGGCGGGGAGATCAGCGAATTCCTGGAAATCCTGGCTTCGCGGGCGCGCATCCAGCAGATCGTCAAGGACGAATTGATCGCCGTGCGCGACGAGTTCGGCACGCCGCGCCGCAGCGAGATCACCGAGGGTGGCGCGGACCTCGACGACGAGGATCTGATCCAGCGCGAGGACATGGTCGTCACCGTGACGCGCAAGGGCTACATCAAGCGCGTGCCGCTGTCGATCTACCGGGCGCAAGCGCGCGGCGGCAAGGGCCGCTCCGGCATGTCGACCAAGGACGAGGACATCGTCACCCGTCTGTTCGTCGCCAACACGCACACGCCGATCCTGTTCTTCTCCTCGCGCGGCATCGTCTATAAGGAAAAGGTCTGGCGCCTGCCGGTCGGCACGCCGCAATCGGTCGGAAAATTCCTGCGCAACATGCTGCCGCTGGAAGAAGGCGAGCGCATCACGAGCATCATGCCGCTGCCGGAGGACGAGGACAGCTGGGGCGCCCTCGACGTGATGTTCGCCACCACGCGCGGCACCGTCCGGCGCAACAAACTCTCGGATTTTGTCCAGGTCAACCGCAATGGCAAGATCGCCATGAAGCTGGAGGACGCCACGGACGAGATTCTCGGCGTCTACACCTGCACCGAGGACGACGACGTGCTTCTGACGGCCGCCTCCGGCCAGTGCATCCGCTTCTGCGCCACGGATGTGCGCGTCTTCGCCGGCCGTAACTCGATCGGCGTGCGCGGCATCAACCTGGCCGACGGGGATCGCGTCATCTCGATGGCCATTCTCGGCCATGTGGAGGCCTCGCCCGCCGAGCGCGCCGCCTATCTGAAGCAGGCCGCCGCCGAGCGTCGCCTGGCGACCGGCGAGGATGAGGACGTCGTTCTCACCAACGAGGAGATTGACGAGGAGACCAGCCTGTCGATGGAGCGCTACGAGGAGTTGAAGGCGCGCGAGCAGATGGTGCTGACCGTCAGCGAGTACGGTTATGGCAAGCGCTCGTCGAGCTATGATTTCCGCGTCACGGGACGCGGAGGCAAGGGCATCCGCGCCACCGATGTGGCCAAGACCGACGAAATCGGCCAGTTGGTCGCCGCCTTCCCGATCGAGCAGGAAGACCAGATCATGCTGGTGTCGAACGCCGGCCAGGTGATTCGCGTGCCGGTCGGCGGCATCCGCATCGCCAGCCGCGCCACCAAGGGCGTCACAATCTTCAACACGGCCAAGGACGAGAAGGTGGTTTCGGTCGAGCGCATCTCCGAGGCGCAGACGGACGAGCCCGAGGACGATGCGTTGAACGGGGATGTTGCCCCGGGCGAGGAGACAGGGACCGACACGGTCTCGGCCCTGGACGGTGACGGGGACGGCTCAACCCCTGGCGATGAGGCAGACGGCGCGTAAGCCGTCTGCCCCCCCGGCGCGAAATCGCGACAGATCAGCGACGATGAGCGCCGAAACCGCCGCGCGGGGGATTTTCCAGCTTCACGCGATTGGCTTCGTCATGCAGGCTGATGGCCGTGGCGATCAGCATGGCGAGGGTCATGGCTGCGGCGAGGGTAAAGATGAGCATGGCTTGTCTCCTTTGTCTCATAACGAGGAAGGACGCCGTTTGGTTTCAATGCTCGTGAAGGCGCCCCGTAAGCCTGTGTGCGTTGAATAGCCGTTTTGGTTCGAACCGATGTTGAATGAGCCGTTCATCTGCGGTTCATCGCAAAGGCTGGCACGGCGGGCCTTGCGCGCCTCGGCGTTTCGTGGATTTGATACGATCATCGCCGAAACCATGGGCGAGCAACGGAGCAAAGACGAACGCGATGCCTGAGACCGCTCTTTTCCTGTCCTATGTGGCCGCCTGTTTTCTCATCATCATCGTGCCAGGACCGACCGTTACCGTGATCATCGCCAATTCGCTGAAGCACGGCACCCGCGCGGGGCTGCTCAACGTTCTGGGCACGCAGATCGGCCTGTTCACGATGATGCTGGTTCTGGCGCTCGGCCTCTCGGCGGTGGTCGGCGTGATGGGCAGCCTGTTCGAGGTGCTGCGCATTCTAGGCGCCGCCTACCTGATCTGGCTGGGCGTCAAGCTGTGGCGCTCCAACGGCCAACTGGCGACGGAGGAACGCGCCGCCAGGCCCGGCGGCTCCTTCGTGCTGCAGGGGCTGATCGTGGTCTGGTCGAACCCCAAGGCGCTGCTGTTTTTCGGCGCGTTCATTCCGCAATTCATCGATCCGGCGCTCGGCAGCCCGGCCATGCAGACGGTTCTGCTCGGCCTGGTCTTCATGGCCGTGGCGACCATCGGTGACGGGCTTTATGCGGTGGTTGCCGGCGGCGCGGGCACGCGGCTTTCGCAAAGCCGCATCCGCCTGACGGAGCGTATTTCCGGTACATTTCTGATCGGCGGTGGCCTCTGGCTCGCCCTGGCGCGTCGCTGACAATCGCTTGCTGGTCCGATTGCCCGCATCGGCGAATTGCCTTCCACGGCCAAGATGGATAGAAGCACGCCATGACTGAGCGCACAGCCTTTTACGCCGGTTCCTTCGACCCGCTGACCAACGGCCATCTCGACGTGCTGAAGGGCGCGCTGACGGTCGCCGACACCGTGGTTGTCGGCATCGGCCTCCATCCCGGCAAGACGCCGCTTTTCACCTATGAGGAACGGGTCCGCCTGATCGAGCAATCGGCGGCCGACGAGCTTGGCGGCGATGCGGGCCGCATCAAGGTGGTCGCATTCGACAAGCTGGTCATCGACGCCGCGCGCAAGCACGCCGCCTCGATCATGATTCGCGGCCTGCGCGATGGCACGGATCTCGATTACGAAATGCAGATGGCCGGCATGAACGAGACCATGGCCGCCGACCTGCAGACGGTGTTTTTGCCCGCCAGCCCGTCCGTGCGCACCATTACCGCCACACTTGTGCGCCAGATCGCGTCCATGGGCGGAAACGTCGAGCCTTTCGTGCCGTCCGTCGTCCTGGCGGCATTGAGGAAAAAATTCCCCGCCTGAAGAACCATAGGAGAGTTTTATGCAGCTTCGTAAGCTTGCCTCGTCCGTCATTGTGGCGGGTATCCTGATGAGCGGACTTGGTGCAGCGATTGCCGCCGAGCCCGAGGACACGATGATCGTCAAGCTGAAGAGCGGCGAGGTGACCATAGCGCTCAGGCCCGATCTGGCGCCGAAGCATGTCGCCCAGATCAAGGCGCTGGTGGCTGAGGGCGCCTACAAGAACGTCGCCTTCCATCGGGTCATCGAAGGATTCATGGCGCAGACCGGCGACGTGCAGTATGGCGACGTGGAAGACGGGTTCGACGCGCGCCAGGTCGGCACCGGCGGTTCCGACAAGCCGGACCTGCCGGCCGAGTTTTCCGACGCCGCCTTTGAGCGCGGCACGGTCGGCATGGCGCGCTCGGCCAACCCGGATTCGGCCAATTCGCAGTTTTTCATCATGTTCGCCCCGGCGACGCACCTCAACGGCCAGTACACGGTCGTCGGCCAGGTCGAAGCGGGCATGGAACTGGTCGACCAGATCAAGCGCGGGGACCCGGCCCAGAACGGCATGGTGCAGAACCCCGACACCATTGTCGACGTGCGCCTGGCGTCCGACGCGAAGCAATAGCTAGAGCGCCATGCGTCCATTCGGACGCATAAAGGACGCTCTATATCTTTGTTTTTCCGCATTTATGCGGACGTCAGGTGAAACCACCTGACTGCAAAATACTCTAGAAAGGAACAAGTCATGGCTGACATCAAGGACCCCGAAAACACGATTCTCATGGAGACGACCAAGGGCAAGGTCGTGATCCAGCTTTTCCCGGATGTTGCACCGGGCCATGTCGGCCGCATCAAGGAGCTGGCGCGCGAGAATTTCTATGACGGCATCGTCTTTCACCGCGTGATCGACGGGTTCATGGCGCAGACCGGCGATCCGACCGGCACCGGCATGGGCGGGTCCGACAAGCCGGACCTGAAGGCCGAGTTCTCCAACACGTCGCACGGCCGCGGCACCTGCTCGATGGCCCGCTCGCAGAACCCGAATTCGGCCAACTCGCAGTTCTTCATCTGCTTCGACAAGGCACCATGGCTCGACCGCCAGTATTCGGCCTGGGGCCAGGTGATCGAGGGCATGGACGCCATCGACCAGATCAAGCGCGGTGAACCGGTCTCCGATCCCGACAAGATCGTCACCATGCGGGTTGCCGCGGATTTGGCGTAGCCGGATAGCGCGTTAGATGCCTGTGCGCTCATCTACCCCCCTCTGGCCTGCCGGCCATCTCCCCCTCAAGGGGGGAGATTGGATAGCCGCATATGCTTTGCAAGTCGCCGGCGTTGCAAAACTTGCGACCCGTGGAAGATTGCCGATCTCTCCTCTTGAGGGGGAGATGGCCGGCAGGCCAGAGGGGGGTGCTGAAGCGCTCGGCCTTCCTGTGCGTCATGCGCGTTGATCTGTTCGATTTCGATCTACCGGAAGAGCGGATTGCGCTGCGCCCGGCCAGTCCGCGTGACAGCGCACGGCTTCTGGTGGTTGGCCGTGCGGGGATGGAAGACCGCATCGTAAGCGACCTGCCGGACCTCCTGAGGCCCGGCGATGCGCTGGTCTTCAACGACACCCGCGTCATCCCCGCGCGCCTCAACGGAATGCGCCGGCGCGGCGAAACCGAGGCGCGCCTCGAGGCGACGCTGCACATGCGCACCGGCCCCGACCGCTGGAAGGCGTTTCTGAAGCCCGCCAAGCGGGTCAATGCCGGCGAACGCATCAGCTTCGGCCATGACGGGACAAGCTGTTTCCTGGGCACGCTGGATGCGACAGTCGCCGAGAAGGGCGAGGGCGGCGAGGCTTTGCTCGTCTTCGATTTTTCCGGCCCCGTGCTCGACGAGGCCATCGCCGCCGCCGGCCACATGCCGCTGCCGCCCTACATCGCCGGCAAGCGTGCGGAAGACGAACGCGACGAGACCGATTACCAGACCGTCTACGCCAGGGAAGACGGGGCGGTGGCAGCACCGACCGCCGGCCTGCATTTCACGCCCGAACTGCTGGCCGCGCTCGACGCCGCCGGCATCGAACGGCATTTCGTGACGCTGCATGTCGGCGCCGGCACGTTCCTGCCGGTCAAGGCCGACGACACCGACGACCACAAGATGCACGCCGAATGGGGCGAGGTGAGCGAAGAGACCGCCGCCGCGCTCAACGCGGTCCGGGCGCGCGGCGGGCGGATCGTCTCGGTCGGCACGACATCGCTCAGGCTGCTGGAGAGTGCGGCGCGCGAGACGGGCAGGCTTGCTGCCTGGTCCGGCGCGACCGACATCTTCATCACGCCGGGCTACCGTTTCCGCACCGCCGACATCCTGATGACCAATTTCCACCTGCCGCGTTCGACATTGTTCATGCTGGTTTCTGCCTTCAGCGGCACGCAGCGCATGCGGCAGGCATACGGACACGCAATCGACGGTGGCTACCGCTTCTACTCCTATGGCGATGCCAGCCTGCTTTTCAGGGACGACCCCGCGTGAGCGATCACTTCACCTTCCGCCTGCTCGCCAAGGACGGCGATGCCAGACGCGGCGCGATCTCCATGCCGCGCGGCACGATCCGCACGCCTGCCTTCATGCCGGTCGGCACCGGCGGCACCGTCAAGGCCATGTATATGGACCAGGTGCGCGCGCTGGGCAGCGACATCATCCTGGGCAACACCTATCATCTCATGCTCAGGCCCGGCGCCGAACGCATGGCGCGCCTTGGCGGCCTGCACGCATTCGCCCGCTGGCCGCACCCGATCCTGACCGATTCCGGCGGCTTCCAGGTGATGTCGCTCGCTGATCTGCGCAAGATCACCGAAAAGGGCGTCACCTTTCGCTCGCATGTGGACGGGCAGGTGTTCGAGATGCCACCCGAGCGGTCGATCGAGATCCAGGGCCTGCTCGGTTCCGACATTCAGATGCAGCTCGACGAATGCGTGGCGCTGCCGGCCGACGAGGCGGAGATCGAGCGCGCCATGGAAATGTCGCTGCGCTGGGCCGAGCGCTGCAAGACGGCGTTCGGCGACCAGCCGGGAAAAGCCATGTTCGGCATCGTCCAGGGGGGCGACAAGGCGCATCTGCGCCAGCGGTCGGCGGAGGCGCTCGCCGCCATGGGCCTCAAGGGTTACGCGGTCGGCGGGCTGGCCGTCGGCGAGCCGCAGGCGGTGATGCTGGAGATGCTGGAGGCGACATGCCCGGTGCTGCCGGCCGGCAAGCCACGCTATTTGATGGGTGTCGGCACGCCCGACGATATCCTCAAATCGGTGGCGCGCGGCATCGACATGTTCGATTGCGTGATGCCGACCAGGGCAGGGCGGCACGGCCTGGCCTACACGCGGCGCGGCAAGATCAACCTGAAGAACGCCCGCCACGCCGAGGATATGCGTCCGCTGGACGAAGAGAGCGATTGCCCGGCCGCGCGCGATTATTCGCGCGCCTATCTGCATCATCTGGTGAAGTCGGGTGAATCGCTCGGCGGCATGCTTTTGACCTGGAACAACCTTGCCTACTACCAATCCCTGATGCAGGAGATTCGCGACGCCATCGAGGCCGGACGCTTCAACGAGCGCTCCATGGAAATCTCGGCGGCGTGGGAAAAGGGCGATGTTCCGGCGCTCTGATGCGCCTTGCCCAAACAAACGGCACGAACAGCTCCCGGTTGTGCCCAGGACATGGGCAGGGCGCCGCCACCATCCGCCGAATTGCACGTAAGCTACAGAAACCGCTTGCCTTTCGCAAACTTCCCCGTTGAAATGCGCGTGAGAGGAGCATTTCTTGACGCACTTCGACGAGATGCGCCTGGGGGGCCAGGCCAGACCACCCTATGAAGATTACCAGAGCTGGTTCGGCCGGCAGGACCCGAAGCGCCTGAGCCAGAAATCGGGAGACGCCGAGCGCGTGTTCCGCAGGACCGGCATCACCTTCGCCGTCTATGGCGACACGGAAGCCGCCGAACGCCTCATCCCCTTCGACATCGTTCCGCGCATCATATCCGGCAAGGAATGGCGCCGGCTGGTGCAGGGCATCGAGCAGCGCGTCCAGGCGCTCAACGCCTTCCTCGACGACATCTACCATCGGCAGGAAATCCTGCGCGCCGGCCGCATCCCGAAGGAGATCGTCGCCGGCAACGCCGCCTTCCTGCCGGAGATGATCGGTGTCCGCCCGCCCGGCGGCGTCTACACCCACATCATCGGCGTCGACATCGTCCGCACCGGCGAAGACGAGTTCTTCGTGCTGGAAGACAATGCGCGCACCCCCTCGGGCGTCTCCTACATGCTGGAGAACCGCGAGACGATGATGCAGCTTTTTCCAGAGCTGTTTCAGCAGGTGAAGGTGCTGCCGGTGGAGAACTACCCGCAGCTTCTGCGCGAATCGCTGACTGCCGTCACCCCGCAAGGCTGCGACGGTTCGCCGACCATCGCCGTCCTGACGCCCGGCAGTTTCAACTCCGCCTATTTCGAGCATGCCTTCCTCGCCGACCAGATGGGCGTCGAACTGGTCGAGGGACCCGATCTGCGCGTCGTCGACGGCCATGTGGCGATGCGCACGACGCAGGGCTACAAGAAGATCGACGTGCTCTACCGCCGCGTCGACGACGATTATCTCGATCCGCTGACCTTCAACCCCGATTCCGTGCTTGGCGTGCCCGGCATCATGGATGTGTATCGTGCCGGCAAGATCGCCATCGCCAACGCGCCCGGCACCGGCATTGCCGACGACAAGGCGATCTACTCCTACATGCCGGAAATCGTCGAATTCTATACGGGCCGCAAGGCGATCCTGCAGAACGTGCCCACCTGGCGCTGCTCGGAGCCAGACAGCCTCGCCTATGTGCAGGAGCATCTGGCCGAACTGGTGGTGAAGGAGGTGCACGGCTCCGGTGGCTACGGCATGCTGGTCGGGCCGGCGGCGTCGAAGAAGGAGAGGGCGGCCTTCGCCAAGAAGCTCGCCGCCAGGCCAGGCAACTACATCGCCCAGCCGACGCTGGCGCTGTCCACCTGTCCGATCCTGACCGCCAAGGGCCTGGCGCCGCGCCATGTGGATCTGCGCCCGTTCGTGCTGGTGTCGGACCGCATCCGCATCGTTCCCGGCGGCCTGACGCGGGTCGCCCTGAAGAAGGGATCGCTGGTGGTCAATTCCTCGCAGGGCGGCGGCACCAAGGACACATGGGTTTTGGATGACTGAGCGGAGGACGGCCTGACATGCTTCTGGGACGCTCGGCGAACGGTATCTACTGGATGCACCGCTACATCGAGCGGGCCGAGAACATGGCGCGCCTGGTCGATACGGGCCTGCGCCTGTCGCTGACCCAGGCGGGAACGGCCTCCGACGAATGGGCGTCCGTGCTGACCAGCGCCGGCGTGCGCGACGTGTTCGAAGAGGAAAACAGCGACTACGACACGGCCACCGTATCGAATTTCCTGCTGCGCGACCTGAAAAACCCGTCGAGCGTCATGTCGTCGATGGAAACGGCGCGCACGAACGCCCGCATGGTGCGCACCGCCCTGACCCGCGAGACCTGGGAAAGCGTCAACGAGGCCTGGATGGCGCTGACGCGCATGCTCAAGCGGCGCATCGACGAGCCGGACCTGCCGGCCGTGCTCGACGCGGTGAAGCGCGAGACGGCGCTGATCCGTGGCGCCTTTCAGGGCACCATGCTGCGCAACGAGATTTTCGACTTCGCCCAGATCGGCACGCTGATCGAGCGCGCCGACAACACGTCGCGCATCCTCGACGTGAAATACTACGTGCTGCTCCCGTCGGTCGCCTGGGTCGGCTCGTCGCTCGACAATCACCAATGGCAGACCATCCTGCGCTCGGTGTCGGCGCTGCGCTCCTATCGCTGGACCTATGAGGGCGACTACAAGCCGACCAATGTCGCCGACTATCTGATCCTCGACCGGCGCATGCCGCGCTCGCTGGCGTTCTGCTACCGGGGCATTTGCGATTCGCTCGACTATCTGGCCGATGCTTACGGCGTGCGCCATCCCTGCCACGATCTGGCGGCGGCAAAGTTCCAAAAACTCAAATCCGCCACGGTTGACGATATATTCGAAGAGGGGCTGCACGAGTTCCTGAAGGAGTTCATCCACGACAATGGCGCGCTCGGCGACCAGGTCGCGGCCGATTTCCGCTTCTATTGAGGACTAGGGCCTGTGGACAGTTATGGTTGCGGTACTGGTTTGGTCAGAATGGTTCAGGGTCGTAGCCTGAGGAGGAAGGACATGCAGCGCATATTCGACGACGAAGGCTGCGGCCCCCTAAAGTCGACAGGGCGGCCATTCTGGCCAAATCCCACACAAGTCGGGCTTGCCCGACTTGTGCATCCCGGAGTGCCGAACCCGGCGATAGCCGGGTTCGGGGGGACGCGGCATGCAAGGCCAATGGACGTCGTTGCAAAAACCTTGAAGTGGCCCGCACTGCGGCGGTTTTCGCGCCTAGCCATTGGCCTTGCATGCCGCGCCAGCACCACAACCATAACTGTCCACAGGCCCTAGCGCATGCGCCTGAAGATTTCGCACCGCACGGAATACCGCTACGACGCGCCGGTGTCCTACGCGCTGCAGCGGCTCAGGCTGTTTCCCCGCAGCGGACCAAGCCAGACGGTGCTCGAATGGTCGCTGACGGCTAAGGGCGCGCAGGACCAGGCGCGCTTTGTCGATGGCTTCGGCAACGACACGCGGCTGATGAGCATCGACGGGGCCCAGCGGGCGATCGTCATCGAGGCGGCGGGCACTGTCGAGACGCGCGATACGGCCGGCGTGACCGGCAAGCACGAAGGCCTGGCGCCTCTGTGGCTGTTTTGCCAGCAGACGAAACTGTGCACCGCCGGGCGCGGCATTGCGGGTCTCGTCAGGGCTATTCCCGACGGCGCCGATGTCGAGCGCCTGCATGGCTTGATGGCACTGGTGCGCGAACGGGTCGCCTACGTCATCGGCACCACCGATGCGGCCACCACCGCCGAGGAGGCGCTGGCCAATGGCCAGGGCGTTTGCCAGGACCACGCGCACATCTTTCTCACCGGCGCGCGCCTGATGGGCTTTCCCGGCCGCTATGTCAGCGGCTATCTGCGCATTGACGACGTGGACGAGCAGGTGGCGAGCCACGCCTGGGCCGAGGTTCATGTGGAGGGGCTGGGCTGGGTCGCCTTCGATTGCTCCAACGGCATATCCGCCGACGCGCGCTATGTGCGCATCGCCACCGGCCGCGACTATCGCGACGCCATGCCGGTGATCGGCATCAGGCTCGGACAGGCGCAAGAACAGCTTGCGGTTCAGATCACGGTCGAGCAGTAATCCGCAATGACGAATCTGCAAGAGGCGCCGTCCGCATGACCTATTGCGTCGGACTGAAGATCGATAGCGGCCTGGTGTTCATGTCCGACACGCGGACCAATGCCGGCGTCGACAATATCTCGACGTTCCGCAAGATGCGTTGTTGGGCAGCACCCGACGAGCGCGTGCTGGTCCTGCTGTCGGCCGGCAACCTGGCCACCACGCAGGCCGTCGTCAGCCTGCTCGAGGAGCGCACCAAGGCGCCCGACGAGCGCACGTCCTCGATGCTGGAAACACCGTCCATGTACCAGGCCGCGCGGCTGGTCGGCGAGACGGTGAAGGAGGTGATCCGCCAGTCGGCGCCGGTCGGCCAGAACGCCGACGCCTTCGGCGCGTCCTTCATTCTCGGCGGGCAGATCCGCGGCATGGAGCCGCGGCTGTTCCTCATCTATCCGGAAGGCAATTTCATCGAGGCGGGCGAGGACACGCCGTTTTTCCAGATCGGCGAGACGAAATACGGCAAGCCGATCCTCGTGCGCGCCCACGATGCGGCGATGAGTTTTGAGGAAACGGTCAAGCTGCTGCTGGTTTCCTTCGATTCGACGCTGAAATCGAACCTGTCCGTCGGCCTGCCGCTCGATCTTCTGTTTTACGCGCGCGACAGTTTCAGCGTCGGCTACGAAAAGCGCATCGATGCCGACGACGTTTATTTCAAGGCGATTTCCGATGGCTGGTCGATCGCGCTGAAAACCGCCTTCAAGAGCCTGCCCGATTTTTCGCGCTGACGCGGCTGTTTCCGGCCGCTTCCTTCAGGCTGACGCCGATGATGGGATAGGCATCGTATCGGCGCCCGCCGTGCAGTGGCGGACGGAGAATCCTTGCCGAATGTTCGTTTTCGCCTATAAATAGAAAAAACGAACATCGGACGATCGCATGAACACACCTCTCCTGATGCCGCGCCACGCCGAAATTCTGTCGCTCGCCAAGGAGCATGGGCGGGTCCTGGTCGACGATCTCGCCGTGCATTTCGACGTCACGCCGCAGACCATCCGCCGCGACCTGAACGAATTGTGCGACCGCCGCCTGTTGTCGCGCATCCATGGCGGTGCATTGCTGCCGTCGGGCATCGAGAACATGGAATACGAGGCGCGCCGCAAGATCGCCGCCGGCGAAAAGCAGGCGATCGGCCGCGCCGCCGCCCGATTGATCCCCGACCGCGCCTCCCTCTTCGTCAACATCGGCACGACGACGGAAGCCGTCAGCGATGCGCTTCTCGACCATGAAGGCCTGATGGTGATCACCAACAACATCAATGTCGCCAACAGGATGCGCGTCTATCCCTCGTTGGAGGTGATCATCGCGGGCGGCGTGGTGCGCGGTTCGGACGGCGGCATTGTCGGCGAGGCGGCGGTTGATTTCATTCGCCAGTTCAAGGTCGATTACGCGGTGATCGGCGTTTCCGCCATCGATCATGACGGTGCGCTCTACGATTTCGATTTTCGCGAAGTGAAGGTGGCCCAGGCGATCATCGCCAATGCGCGCCACGTGATCCTGGTGTCCGATTCCACCAAGTTCGACCGCGGCGCGCCGGTGCGCATCGGCCACATCTCGCAGGTCGACACGTTCATCACCGATGCCTGTCCCGTGCGGGCCGTGCGCGACCTGTGCGAGGAAGCCGGCGTGCGGCTGATCGAGACGGCGGGGTAATCGCCGACATATTTTCGTTTGACATTCGTTATGGTTTCTAAATAATTCACTTTGTCTCCATTGGCGATGGGAACGGCAAGCAATGCCGACTGAGCCGAGAACTAGGCCAAGAACTGGGCCGGAGACGAGGGAGGATCGATTGCCGGCTTCAGCCGTTCGCGCTTCTGAAATCCTTGATGTGTTCGTCATCGGCGGCGGCATCAACGGGTGCGGCATCGCCCGCGACGCGGTCGGGCGCGGCTATTCGGTCTGCCTGGCCGAAATGAACGATCTGGCCAGCGGCACCTCCTCCGGTTCGACAAAACTGATCCATGGCGGCCTGCGCTACCTCGAGCATTACGAGTTCCGCCTGGTGCGCGAAGCGCTGATGGAGCGCGAGGTGCTGTGGCACAACGCGCCGCACATCATCTGGCCGATGCGTTTCGTCCTGCCCCTGCACAAGGGGCTGCGGCCGGCCTGGCTGATCCGGCTCGGCCTGTTTCTCTACGATCACATCGGCGGCCGCCGGCTGCTGCCCAAGACACGCACGCTCGACATGCGCAGCGACCCCGCCGGCAAACCGCTGAAGAATGCCTATCGGCGCGCCTTCGAATATTCCGACTGCTGGGTCAACGACGCGCGCTTCGTCATCCTCAACGCCCGTGACGCCGCCGACCGGGGCGCCGATCTGCGCACGCGCACGAAAGTCGTGTCGGCATCGAGCGCGGACGGCATCTGGACCATCCGCATGCAGGACCTGACGTCGGGCGCCGTCGAGACGGTGCAGGCCCGCTACCTGGTCAATGCGGCCGGCCCCTGGGTCGATCATGTGATCGCCGGTGTGCTCGGCCAGAACGACGTCGACAATGTGCGCCTGGTCAAGGGCAGCCACATCGTCACCCGGCGCATATCCGACGATCCGCGCGCCTATTTCTTCCAGAATGCCGATGGCCGCATCATCTTCGCCATCCCCTATGAGGAGGATTTCACCCTGATCGGCACCACCGACCAGGATTATGACGGCGACCCGAAGGACGTGGCCATCAGCGGCGAGGAGATCGATTATCTCTGTGCCGCCGCCAGCGAATATTTTACCCGGCCGGTCACAAGCGACGACATCGTCTGGACCTATTCCGGCGTCCGCCCACTGTTCGACGACGGTGCGTCCAAGGCGCAGGAAGCAACCCGCGACTATGTCCTGAAGACGGAGACGACCGGCGACGGCGCGCCGATGCTGCATGTCTTCGGCGGCAAGATCACCACCTACCGCAAGCTGGCCGAGGCCGCGCTCGACAAGATCGGCGATACGCTGGGCGCCGGCGGCGCGCCATGGACCGGCGCGGCGACGCTGCCGGGCGGCGACTTCCCGGCCGATGGATACGCAGCCCAAGTCGATGCGTTGCAGCGCGACCATCCGTTCCTCGAAGCGGCCCACGCCCGGCGCCTGGTGCGGCTTTACGGCACCAAGGCGCGCCGGCTGCTCGGCGGGGCGAAGAGCCGGGCCGATCTTGGCCGCCATTTCGGCTCCGATCTCTACGAGGCGGAACTGCATTATCTCGCCCGCGAGGAATGGGCGGTGACCGGCGAGGACGTCCTGTGGCGGCGCACCAAGCGCGGCCTGCACATGACGGTGGAGGAAGCGGCCGTGGTCGACGCCTTCATGCGCGGCCTGGTCAGCGCGAGCCGGGATGCGGCACGGATCGGCCACGAGGGAGGGGGACGCCATGCTGGAACTGCGTGATGTGTCGAAGACCACATCCGGCCAGCCGCATATCAGCCATGTGTCGCTGACCTTCGCGCCAGGCTCTTTGAACGTGCTGCTCGGCCCGACGCTGGCCGGCAAGACCAGCCTGATGCGGCTGATGGCCGGGCTCGACCGGCCGACGGAAGGCAGCATCTGGATGGAGGGCCAGGATGTCACCGGCGTGCCGGTGCAGAAGCGCAGCGTCGCCATGGTCTACCAGCAATTCATCAACTACCCGGCCATGACCGTGTATGAAAACATCGCCTCGCCGCTGCGCGTGGCTGGCGTCGCCAAGGCGGTGATCGAGGAGCGGGTAACGCATGCCGCCGATCTGCTGCATCTGACGCCGCATCTGCGCCGCACGCCGCTGGAACTGTCGGGCGGCCAGCAGCAGCGCACGGCCCTGGCACGCGCCATGGTCAAGGAGGCCCGCCTTGTCCTGCTTGACGAGCCGCTCGCCAATCTCGACTACAAGCTGCGCGAGGAACTGCGCGCCGAACTGCCGAGAATCTTCGCCGCCTCCGGTGCCATCTTCGTCTATGCGACGACCGAGCCCAGCGAGGCCCTGCTTCTGGGCGGTCATACGGCAGCGCTCAGCGAGGGTCGTGTGACGCAGTTCGGTCCGACCATCGAATTGTTCCGCGAACCCGCCGACCTCATCACGGCGCAAACCTTCGCCGATCCGCCCCTGAACATTGTTGCGGTCGACAAGAGGGGATCGAATTTCCAGCTTGATGGTGGGCTGAACCTCCAGGTGCCGGCTCGCTTGAGCGGCATAGCCGACGGCGCGTACACGCTCGGCTTTCAGCCACACCATCTTTCTTTTCAGCCGCGCGCCTCAGACGCCGTTGCCGTCGAGGCGCGCGTCTCGGTGACCGAGATCACCGGCTCCGAGAGTTTTGTCCATCTGGATTTCGCCGGCCGGCGCTGGGTCATGCTCGAGGAGGGCATCCACCGGCTCGATGTCGGGGAAAGCGTGCGCGCCTTCATCGACACGCGCCACATGCTCGTCTTCGACACAAGCGGCCGGCGCATTTCCACCGCCGCGGCTTTGGCGGCATAGGGGGAGCGGATGGCGCGCATCGACCTCAACAACATCCGCCACGCCTACATGGCAGCGCCCAAGGGCGACGATGATTTCGCCCTGAAGCGGGTTCATCACACATTCGACGATGGCGGCGCCTATGCGCTGCTCGGGCCGTCGGGCTGCGGCAAGACCACGCTGCTCAACATCATGTCGGGTCTGTTGCGGCCGACCGAAGGCGAAATCCTGTTCGACGGGCGCGATGTCACGGGCCTGTCGACGGAAGAGCGCAACATCGCCCAGGTGTTCCAGTTTCCGGTGGTCTACGACACGATGAGCGTCCGCGACAATCTGGCCTTTCCCCTGCGCAATCGCGGCGTTGCCGCCGGCGAGATCGAGCGCCGGGTGAACGAGATCCTGGAGATGATCGGCCTGGCCGACCGCGCCGGGCAGAAGGCCAGGGGCCTGACCGCCGACGACAAGCAGAAGATCGCCCTTGGCCGCGGCCTGGTGCGCTCCGATGTCAGCGCCATCCTGTTCGACGAGCCGCTGACGGTGATCGACCCGCATATGAAATGGGTGCTGCGCTCGCAATTGAAGGAACTACACCGCCGCTTCGCCTTCACCATGGTCTATGTGACGCACGACCAGACCGAGGCCCTGACCTTCGCCGACCAGGTGGTGGTGATGAACGAGGGCGAGATCGTCCAGATCGGCACGCCCGAGGAATTGTTCGAGCGGCCGAACCACACTTTCGTCGGCTATTTCATCGGCTCGCCCGGCATGAATGTCATTCCGGTTCGGGTCGAGGGCGCCGCCGCTCACATCGGCGCGCATCGCGTCGCACTGCCGGGCATTGCCGCGCTCGACGGCGCGGCCCGCAC
Source organism: Nitratireductor soli (assembly GCF_001050155.1). Taxonomy (GTDB): domain Bacteria; phylum Pseudomonadota; class Alphaproteobacteria; order Rhizobiales; family Rhizobiaceae; genus Nitratireductor; species Nitratireductor soli. The sequence continues at coordinate 135,155 of NZ_LFVY01000005.1, read as the reverse complement.
CGAACTCGGCGTGCGGCCCGAATATGTCCGCATCGGCGCCGAGGGCATTCCGGTCCGCATCGACCGCGTCGAGGATACGGGCCGGCGCAAGATCGTCCGCGCGGCGCTCGACGGACGGATAATCGCCGCCGTCATGCCCGAGGACATGACCGTGCCGGCAGAGCCGCATGTGACGTTCGATCCTGCCGGCATCAACCTTTACGCCAATTCCTGGCGGGTCGATCTGGCTCAGCCGGGCAGGGGGGCGGGCGCATGACCAAGACCTGGAACAACCGCGCCTGGTTCCTCGTCCTGCCGGTGCTGCTGCTGGTGGCCTTCAACGCCATCATTCCGCTGATGACGGTGGTCAACTACTCGGTGCAGGAAACCTTCGGCAACAATCTGTTCTTCTTCGAGGGCACGAAATGGTACCAGGACGTGCTGGCCTCGCCGCGCTTCCATGCGTCTTTGCTGCGCCAGTTCATGTTCACCTTCATCATCCTGGCGATCGAGGTGCCGCTCGGCGTCGCGATCGCCCTGACCATGCCGCGCTCCGGCCCCTGGGTGTCCGTCTGCCTGGTGCTGATGGCGCTGCCGCTGCTGATCCCGTGGAACGTCGTCGGCGCTATGTGGAACATCATGGCGCTGCCCGATATCGGCCTGCTCGGCTACGGCCTGAACAAGCTCGGCATTCCGTATAATTTCACCCGCCAGCCCTTCGCAGCCTGGTTCACCGTCGTCCTGATGGATGTCTGGCACTGGACCTCGCTGGTGGTGCTGCTCGCCTATGCCGGCCTGCGCTCGATCCCCGAAGCCTATTATCAGGCGGCCAAGATCGACGGCGCCTCGCGTTGGTCCGTCTTCCGCTTCATCCAGCTGCCGAAGATGAACCGCGTGCTGACCATCGCCGTGCTCCTGCGCTTCATGGATTCCTTCATGATCTACACCGAGCCGTTCGTGCTCACCGGCGGCGGCCCGGGCAACGCCACCACCTTCCTGTCGATCGATCTGGTCAAGGCCGCGCTCGGCGAGTTCAACCTCGGCATCGCCGCCGCCATGAGCATCATCTACTTCCTGATAACGCTGCTGGTGAGCTGGATCTTCTACACGCTGATGATGCGGGGAGACGAGCAATGAGACTGACGAAGTGGCTCGTGCCGACGCTCTACATCACCTTCCTGCTCCTGCCGATCTACTGGCTGGTCAACATGTCGTTCAAGACCACCAACGAGATCCTCGGCGGCTTCAGCCCGTGGCCGAAGAATTTCACCACGGCCAGTTATGTGGAGATCCTGACCAATCCGGTCTGGTATAATGGATACATCAGCTCGATCAGCTATGTGCTTATAAACACGGTGATTTCCGTTTCATTCGCTCTGCCGGCGGCCTATGCCTTCTCGCGCTACCGCTTCCTTGGCGACAAGCATCTGTTCTTCTGGCTCCTGACCAACCGCATGGCGCCGCCGGCGGTTTTTGCCTTGCCCTTCTACCAACTCTATTCGGCGATCGGCCTGTTCGACACGCCCTGGGCCGTGGCGCTGGCCCATTGCCTGTTCAACATTCCGCTGGCCGTCTGGATCCTCGAAGGCTTCATGTCGGGCGTGCCGAAGGAGATCGACGAGACGGCCTATATCGACGGCTATTCGTTCCCGCGCTTCTTCGTCAAGATCTTCATGCCGCTGATCGCCTCGGGCATCGGTGTCACGGCCTTCTTCTGCTTCATGTTCTCATGGGTGGAGCTGCTTCTGGCCAAGACGCTGACCTCGGTCGCCGCCAAGCCCATCGCCGCCGTCATGACGCGCACGGCCAGCACGTCCGGATACGAGCTTGGCCTGCTGGCCGCCGCCGGCGTGCTGACCATCATTCCAGGCGCCATCGTCATCTATTTCGTCCGCAACTACATCGCCAAGGGCTTCGCCCTCGGGCGGGTGTAGGCCCGGTTCGGACAGGGAGGAACCATATGCTTGATCTCACCTGGATGGCCTGGACCTGGCAGACGGCGACCTTCTTCGCCGTCATCCTGGCGCTGCTCTGCGCCATGACGGTCTGGGAATGGGCGAGCCCCGGCGGCGGTCCGCGCCACGGCATCCTCGGTCTCGACACGACGCGCGGCGACCGGCTGTTCATCTCGCTTCTGGGCAGCGCGTTCATCCATCTCGGATGGCTTGGGTTTACGGACTTGTCGCTTTGGGGCGGCACGGTCTTGTCGCTGGCTTATGCCTTTGCGGTTTTCCGCTGGGTTTAGCCATCGGCAGTGAAACGCGGGAATGCCAAACGGCGTTCCGGCGAAACAGGCGCTTGTCTCTGCATCAGGAACGGCAGGGGAAAATCGCCACAACCGCATTCGCGTAAAGCATGCGGAAACAGGAGGAGGAGTTTGAAATGAAAGCGCATTTGAAAGCATCCGTTGCTGCAATCGCTTTGCTCTGGCTGCCCGGCCAGGCCATGGCGGACATGGCAGCCGCGGAGAAATGGGTCGATGCCGAGTTCCAGCCCTCATCGCTGACGCGCGACGAGCAACTGGCCGAGATGGACTGGTTCATCAAGGCGGCCGAGCCCTTTTCCGGCATGGAGATCAACGTCCTGTCGGAGACGATCCCCACCCACAGCTATGAAGCCGAGACCCTGACCAAGGCGTTCGAGGAGATCACCGGCATCAAGGTCAACCACCAATTGCTCGGTGAGGGCGAGGTGGTGCAGGCCGTCCAGACGCAGATGCAGACCAACCGCAATCTTTACGACGCCTATGTCAACGACGCCGACCTCGTCGGCACGCATTCGCGCCTGCAGAGCGCGGTCAGTCTGACGGAATGGATGGAAGGCGAGGGCAAGGACGTCACCTCGCCGACCCTCGACCTGGAAGATTTCATCGGCCTTGCCTCCGCCACCGGCCCCGATGGCAAGCTCTGGCAATTGCCTGACCAGCAGTTCGCCAATCTCTACTGGTTCCGCAAGGACTGGTTCGACCGCGCCGACCTGAAGGAGCAGTTCAAGGCCAAATACGGCTACGAGCTCGGCGTTCCGGTCAACTGGTCGGCCTATGAGGACATCGCCGACTTCTTCACCAACGACGTGAAGGAGATCGACGGCGTTCGCGTCTACGGCCACATGGACTACGGCAAGCGCGCGCCCGATCTCGGCTGGCGCATGACCGATGCCTGGCTGTCGATGGCCGGTGCCGGCTCGAAAGGCCTGCCCAACGGCCGTCCCATCGACGAATGGGGCATCCGCATGGAGGAGGGCTCGTGCAATCCCGCCGGCGCGTCCGTCAGCCGCGGTGGCGCTACCAACGGCCCGGCCGCCGTCTACTCCATCCGCAAATGGGATGAGTGGCTGCGCCAGTATGCACCGCCCGGCGCCGCCGATCTGGACTTCTACCAGTCCCTGCCGGCCCTCAGCCAGGGCAACGTCGCCCAGCAGATCTTCTGGTACACGGCCTTCACCGCCGACATGGTCAAGGCCAAGGGCGAGGGCAACAACACAGTCGACGACGAGGGCAATCTGTTGTGGAAGATGGCTCCCTCGCCGCACGGGCCCTACTGGGAAGAAGGCATGAAGCTCGGCTATCAGGATGTCGGTTCCTGGACCCTGTTCAAGTCGACCCCGGTCGACCGGCGCAAGGCGGCCTGGCTCTATGCCCAGTTCGTCACCTCCAAGACCGTCGACGTGAAGAAGAGCCACACCGGCCTGACCATCATCCGCGATTCGACGGTCAACCATGAATCCTTCACCGAGCGCGCGCCGAAACTCGGCGGCCTGGTCGAGTTCTATCGCTCGCCCGACCGTGTTTTGTGGACGGATACCGGCATCAACGTTCCCGACTATCCGAAACTGGCGCAGATCTGGTGGCAGCAGATCGGTGACGTGAACTCCGGCGCCTTCACGCCGCAGGAAGCGATGGACCGGCTGGCAGGCGAAATGGACATCACCATGGCCCGCATGCAGGCGGCCGACGAATCCGCCAATGTCTATGGCGGCTGCGGCCCGCGTCTCAACGAGGAAAAGGACCCGTCCGAGTGGATCGGCAAGGGCGGCGCCAAGGCCAAGCTCGAAAACGAGAAGCCGCAGGGCGAGACCATCGTCTATGAGGAAATCGTCAAGCGCTGGCAGTAGGGCTTTTCGAGCCACGATCCGTGGAGGCGGCGCAGGTCCGCCTCCACGAGCGAACAAGACCGGCGAGCCTGCGGAGCGGGATCGTTCCGGCATGGATCCTCGGGTCAAGCCCGAGGATGACGATGGCAGAGGCATTGCGACCAATCGCCAACCTTGGCAATCTGAGCAAACACATTGTTTCGTCATCCTCGGGCTTGACCCGAGGATCCATGCCTGAGCATCACCATATCCTCGACGCCGAAAGAGCCCAGGACGGGAGGAAGCATGAACCGCCACATATTGGCGATCGACCAGGGCACGACATCGAGCCGGGCGATCGTCTTCGACGGCAAGATGCGGGCCATCGCCACCGGGCAGAAGGAGTTTCCGCAGCATTATCCCGATTCCGGCTGGGTCGAACATGATCCGGAAGACATCTGGAAGAGCGTCGTCGCCACCGTCCGCGCCGCGCTGCGCAAGGCGAAGCTCACGGGCGGCGACATCGCCGCGATCGGCATCACCAACCAGCGCGAGACCGTGGTCGTCTGGGAGCGCGATACAGGCCGCCCGATCCACAACGCCATCGTCTGGCAGGATCGCCGCACCGCGCCGCTGTGCGAAAAGCTCAAGAAGCAGGGTCTGGAAAAGACCTTCACCGCCAGGACCGGCCTGTTGCTCGATCCCTATTTCTCCGGCACCAAGCTTGCCTGGATCCTCGAACGCGTGAAGGGCGCGCGCCAGCGCGCCGAAAACGGCGAGCTGATGGCCGGCACCATCGACAGCTTTCTCATCTGGCGCCTGACCGGCGGCCGCTCGCACGTCACCGACGCCACCAACGCCTCGCGCACGCTGCTTTACAACATCAAGACCAATGCCTGGGACGACACGCTGCTGAAAATCCTCGACATTCCGAGGGTGATGCTGCCGCAGGTGAAGGACTGCGCAGACGATTTCGGCGTCACCGACAAGAAACTGTTCGGCGCCGAAATCCCCATTCTCGGCGTTGCCGGCGACCAGCAGGCGGCGGTCATCGGCCAGGCCTGTTTCGAACCGGGCATGCTGAAGGCCACTTACGGAACAGGCTGCTTCGCCGTGCTCAACACCGGCGAGACGCTGGTGCGCTCGAAGAACCGGCTGCTCACCACCATCGCCTATCGGCTCGGCGGCAAGACCACCTATGCGCTGGAAGGGTCGATTTTCGTCGCGGGCGCGGCCGTGCAATGGCTGCGCGACGGGCTGAAGGTGATCGGCAGGGCGGCCGATTCCGGGGCGCTTGCCGCGAAGGCCGATCCGACGCAGCATGTCTATCTCGTGCCGGCCTTTGTCGGCCTGGGCGCGCCCTATTGGGACGCCGAGGCGCGCGGCGCGATCTTCGGCCTGACGCGCAACACCGGCCCGGCGGAGTTTGCCCGCGCGACCTTGGAATCCGTTGCCTACCAGACGCGCGACCTGCTCGACGCCATGCGCAAGGATTGGAAGGGCGGCGCCGGCAGTACAGTTCTGCGTGTCGATGGCGGCATGGTGGCGAGCGACTGGACGATGCAATGCGTGGCCGACATGCTCGACGCGCCCGTCGACCGGCCGACCATGCTGGAAACCACGGCGCTGGGCGCCGCGTGGCTGGCCGGATCGCGGGCAGGTGTGTGGCCCGATGCGGCGACATTCGCCAGGGCCTGGGCGCTCGACCGGCAGTTCACGCCGCAAATGGGTGAAGCAGAGCGCAAAGAGCGGCTGAAAGGCTGGCGCGACGCGGTGCGCCGCACGCTGTCTTCGTCTTAGCCAGCGGCGCCAGGTTTCACAGATCGCCGCAATCGTCCGACACGCCGGCCTGGACGCTTTTCGTGATCCGGTTGGCCTCGATCGCGGACAATTCCCGCGTCAGGAGCTGATTGTCGGGAAAATCGTAACACACCGCCACCGCGATGAGGCCGTTCTCGCCGCCATCGACGCGATGCCTGATCCGGACGCCTTCGGCGGCCGTTTCCCACGCGTCGAGCGCGGCGATGAACTCGGCCTTCGTCTGCGTGATGCCGAGATCCTGCAGCACGATCACCGCATCGACGGCCAGCAATTCGCCGAACCCCGCGCGATCACTGTCGATCAATGCCGCGTACCAGGCGGAGATTGTCGGATTGTCGTCCGCCATGGCCGGCAGCGACGCGTTGACGGCCAGAGCGAGCGCAAGGCTCAAACTGAAAAGGCAAGAACCGAAGCGGATCGTCATCATTTCGTTTCCATGGCCAGGCCGTCCACGCTCCAATCAAGGCATGGCCAGCACTGAAACGCTTCTGCAAGCCGGATGCAATCGAATTCCCCGTCATGGCAGCGCCGCCTGGCAGGAATGAGCCGGAACTCTGGCAGCATCAGTTTGGTCGGCTGCTTGCGCATCGCGCAGGAAGCTCGGATAGTCCGAACTGGGTGATTCACGAGGGGCGAAAACGCATGGAACCCGGTCTTGCCATCAATGTCGGCCTGCCAGTCGCTTTGGTCATCATCATGCTGGGACTGGGGCTTTCGCTTCGGATCGAAGATTTCCTGCAGGTGATTGCCAAGCCGCGGCCTCTGATCATCGGCCTGTGCTGTCAGATCGTGCTCCTGCCGCTCCTCTGTTTCGTCCTTCTCACCGTTTCCGGCCTGCCGGTTTCCATCTCCGTCGGCATGATGCTTCTGGCGGCCAGTCCCGCCGGCACGACAGCGGCGCTCTACACGCATCTCGCCCGCGGCGATGTCGCGCTCAGCCTCGCATTCGCAGCGGTGACCTCCGTCCTCGCCATGTTCAGCCTGCCGATCATCGCCAACCTGTCCGTGGCGCACTTCCTCGGCGAGCAACGCGCGGTCGGGCTTCAAGCGATGCAGGTGCTGCAGATTTTTGCCATCGCCCTGGTGCCGGCGATCGTCGGCGCCGTCATTCGCAGCCGCCGCGCCGAACTCGCGCGCCGCCTTGACCGGCCGGTCAAGCTGCTGGCCTCGCTGTTCCTGGCACTGGTGATCGTCTTCGCCCTGGTCAGCCATTGGGATTTGCTGCTGAAGTGGGGCCCGGCGATTGGTACGACCGTTTTGATCTTCAACGTGCTGAGCCTGGCGATCGGATATGTGGTGCCAAAAATGCTCGGCGTCGCCCAACCACAGGCGGTGGCGCTTGCCATGTCGATCGGCATTCACAATGCGGCGCTGGTCATCACCATCGCGCTCAGCGAGTTCATGCTGAACGATTCGCAAATGGCCATCCCACCGGGCCTTTACGGGGTCATGTCGTACCTGACCTGCGCAGCCTTCGTCTGGCTGCTCAACCGGCGGCCGGTGCAATCGTCGAACTGATTGTTGATTTCTGGTGAGCGCGCAGGGGCTCGAACCCTGGACCTACTGATTAAAAGTCAGTTGCTCTACCAACTGAGCTACGCGCTCCCGGGGGCCCCGAGCAGGGCCTGGAAAGTGCGCGGAACATAGAGAGGCGCTTATCGCCGGTCAACCGCAAAACCGCCGATGTGCCGCCGCATTTTTTCGCCTGTCGGCCGGGCTTCCTCTCCCCGCGTCGCGACCACATGCCACGCAAAGGTGATTGGCGCCGGCAAATCCGTGTGCGTATAGGGATCACGCTCGGCTCGCCGGATGCCGGGGCGGGTGAGCGAACGGACGAAACGGAACGCACGGGAAATGAAGCATGGCGGTTGATGTCGGTTATCTGAGCGCATTGGGGGCCGGCGCCCTGTCGTTTCTTTCGCCCTGCGTGCTGCCGCTCGTGCCGCCCTACCTCTGCTACATGGCGGGTGTTTCGGTCGAGGAGTTTCAGGGCCGGGCGCCGGCGGATGGCGCGCGCGCCGCGCCGAGCCAAACGCGCATGGCGCTGTTTTCCGCCTCGCTCGCCTTCGTTCTGGGGTTCACCACCGTGTTTGTCCTGCTCGGCGCCGGCGCCTCGAGCATCGGCGCGGTGCTGCGCGCCTGGCAGCAGGAACTGGCCATCGCTGCCGGCATCGTCATCATCCTGATGGGGCTGAATTTCCTCGGCATCCTGCGCATACCGTTCTTGTCGCGCGAAGCGCGTTTTCAAGCGGGCGGCAAGCCGGCGACCGGGCTTGGCGCCTATGTCATGGGCCTGGCCTTCGCTTTCGGCTGGACGCCCTGCATCGGCCCGGTGCTGGGGCCGATCCTGACGCTGGCCGGCGGGCGCGAAACGGTCGGCGCCGGCGCGGCGCTGCTGGCGGTCTATTCGCTGGGCCTCGGCATCCCGTTCCTCATCGCCGCCCTGTTCTCGAGCAGCTTCATGCGCTTCCTGTCGCGTTTCCGCATGCATCTCGGCCGCGTCGAGAAGGTGATGGGCGGCCTGCTGGTGCTGGCCGGCGTGCTGTTTCTCACCGGCGGCATGCAATCCATGGCATTCTGGCTTCTGGAAACCTTTCCAGCCCTTGGCAGGCTCGGCTGACGCCGTGGCATTGGTGCCGCTAAAATATTGATTCTAGGGCAACTTTGCTTCAGTAGAAATGAATGCGAAGCCTTCATTTCTACTGAAGCGTTGCACTAGGCCGCTGTGATGCTAAACAGGGCCGATTCTGAACCGCGACGGGTCGTCTCCATGCCATCCTTGCCATCGCTGCCATCGCTGAATGAACGCAGTTGCCTTTCCGTCATTCTCGCCGCAGGCGAGGGCACACGCATGAAAAGCGCCACGCCGAAGGTCCTGCACAAGATCGCCGGGCTGGAAATGCTGGCCCATGTGGCGCGCGCCGTGCAAGAGGCCGGCGGCGGCGACACCGCGCTGGTGGTCGGCCATGGCGCCGATGCGGTGACGGCCGCCGCCGGTTCTTTTGCGCCCCGTGTGGAAAGTTTCGTTCAGGCCGAGAGGCTGGGAACCGGACACGCGGTGCTGGCCGCCCGCGCGGCAATCGCCCGTGGTTACGATGACATTCTGGTGACCTTCGGCGACACGCCGTTGATCGCCCGCGATGCCCTTCGCCAGATGCGCGCGGCCCTGGCAGTGGGCGCCGACGTGGTCGTCATGGGCTTTCGCACCGAACGGCCGACCGGCTATGGAAGGCTGATCGAAAAGGGCGACGCCCTGACCGCCATTCGCGAGGAAAAGGACTGCACGGACGAGGAGCGGCGCATCACCTTTTGCAACGGCGGAGCGATGGCCATTGCCGGTGCAAAAGCCCTGTCGCTGCTCGACGCCGTCGGCAACGACAACGCCAAGGGCGAGTATTATCTGACGGACATTGTCGAGATCGCCGCCGGGCAGGGCATGACGGTGCGCGCCATCGAGGCAGATTTCGAAAGCGCGCTGGGCATCAACAACCGCGCCGAGCTGGCGGAGGCCGAAGCCATCTGGCAGCGCCGCCGCCGCCGGCAGGCGATGCTCGATGGCGTGACGATGATCGCCCCCGAAACCGTATTCTTCGCCCATGACACGGTGATCGGCGCGGATACGGTTCTGGAGCCGAACGTCTTCTTCGGTCCGGGCGCCGTCATCGGCGCCAATGTCGTCATCCACGCCTGCTGTCACATTGAGGAGGCGCGCGTGGAAGACGGCGCCGCGATTGGTCCTTTCGCCCGGTTGCGGCCCGGCGCGGAAATCATGACGGGCGCCAAGATCGGCAATTTCGTCGAGATCAAGAAGGCGCGCATAGAGCCGGGCGCCAAGGTTCCGCATCTGTCCTATATCGGCGACGCGCGGATCGGCGCGAAGGCCAATATCGGCGCCGGCACCATCACCTGCAACTATGACGGGTTCTCGAAACATTTCACCGATGTCGAGCCCGGCGCCTTTGTCGGCACCAATTCCTCGCTCGTCGCCCCGGTCACCATCGGCGCCGGCGCCTATATCGCCTCGGGCAGCGTCATCACCGAATCGGTGCCCGCCGACGCCCTGGCTTTCGGCCGTGCGCGCCAGTCGACACGCGAAGGTTTTGGCAAGCGGTTGCGCGAGCGGCTGGCCGCGCTGAAGGCGAAGAAATAAAGCGCCTTGAGCGGATTTGCGTAACGGAGTTTCAAGACGGTTGCGGTACGGATATCCATAGCGTCCGTTACCCGCTGAAGCTGAAATGGACTGAAAGACTTGTTGATTTTTACCCGCTTCGCCGGCGCTCTAGAAGAACGGCAGGATTGGGTCTTGGGCAAATTCGGTGGGAGGCTAGGGCCGTCACATGTGTGGAATCGTTGGCATTGTCGGGCATACGCCGGTCGCCCCTCTGATCGTCGATGCGCTAAAGCGCCTCGAATATCGCGGTTATGATTCGGCGGGCGTCGCCACCATCGAACACGGCCATCTGGCGCGCCGCCGCGCCGAGGGCAAGCTGGTCAATCTGGAACGGCGTCTGGGCGCGGAGCCGCTGGGCGGCCTGATCGGCATCGGACACACGCGCTGGGCGACCCATGGCGTGCCCAACGAGACCAACGCCCATCCGCATTTCGCCGACGACGTGGCCATCGTCCACAACGGCATCATCGAGAATTTTTCCGAGCTGCGCGACGAGTTGACCGGGCAGGGCTTCGTCTTCTCCTCGCAGACCGACACCGAGGTCGTGGCGCATCTGATCGCCCGCGAGCTGCGCTCCGGTGCCGCCCCCAGGGACGCCGCGTTCGCCGCGCTGAAACAGCTGCGCGGCGCCTTCGCTCTGGCCATCATGTTCCGCGGCGACGACGACCTCATCGTCGGCGCGCGCAACGGCCCGCCGCTGGCCGTCGGTCATGGCGACGGCGAGATGTATCTGGGCTCGGACGCCATCGCGCTGGCCCCCTTCACCAACGCCATCACCTATCTGGAAGACGGCGATTGGGTGGTGGTGCGGCGCTCCGGCATCGAGATCTTCGACATGGACGGCAAGCCCGTCGCGCGCCAGCGGCAGCAATCCATCGGCACCAGCCTGATGGTCGACAAGGGCAACCACCGCCATTTCATGGAAAAGGAAATCCATGAGCAGCCGGAGGTGATTTCGCACACGCTGGCGCATTATCTGGATTTCAGCGCCGGTACGGTGGGAAATTTCGATCTGCCGTTCGACTTCGCCAAGATCGACCGCATCGCAATCTCCGCCTGCGGCACGGCCTACCTGGCTGGATTGATCGGCAAATACTGGTTCGAGCGCTATGCGCGGCTGCCGGTCGATATCGACATCGCCTCGGAGTTCCGCTACCGCGAGATGCCGCTGTCGAAGGACAGCGCCGCGTTGTTCATCTCGCAATCGGGCGAAACCGCCGACACGCTCGCCTCGCTGCGCTATTGCCGAAGCGAGGGCGTGCCGATTTCGGCCATCGTCAACGTGCGCGAATCGACCATCGCCCGCGAGAGCGACGGCATCTTCCCGACATTGGCCGGTCCCGAGATCGGCGTCGCCTCGACCAAGGCCTTCACCTGCCAGCTTTCGGTTCTGGCCTCGCTGGCATTGAAGGCGGCCAAGGCGCGCGGCACCATCAGCGCCGACCAGGAGCGCGATTTCGTCCGCCAGCTCTCCGAAGCGCCGCGCTACGCCGCCCAGGCGCTGAAGCTCAGCGACCGCATCGAGACGGTGGCGCGCGAACTTTCCCATGTGCGCCATGTGCTCTATCTTGGCCGCGACACCAGCTATCCGCTCGCCATGGAGGGCGCGCTGAAGCTGAAGGAAATCTCCTATATTCATGCCGAGGGCTATGCGGCCGGCGAGTTGAAGCACGGGCCGATCGCCCTGATCGACGAGCAGATGCCGGTCATCGTCATCGCGCCCTATGACCGCATCTTTGAAAAAACCGTCTCCAACATGCAGGAAGTCGCCGCGCGCGGCGGCAGGATCATCCTGATCACCGACGAGAAGGGTGCGGCAAGAGCGACGCTTAAAACGCTCGAGACGATCATCATGCCGGACGTGCCCGAATTCGTCGCGCCGATCGTCTACGCATTGCCCGTGCAATTGCTCGCCTATCATACCGCCGTCATCATGGGCACGGATGTCGACCAGCCGCGCAACCTGGCAAAGTCGGTCACGGTCGAATAAGCCGCAAATCCGCCACAGAGCGGCAGGAAAAACTATTCTATTATCGAGCCCGGTGGATTAGTGTCCGCCGGGCACTTTCCGTTGCTCCGCCATATCGAGGCCCGTTTTCGCACCATGACCCGCCTGCGCAACTATTTCTTCACGGGCCTGATCGTCACCGCACCGCTCGCCATCACCGCCTATCTGGCGTGGTCGATGATCGGCTGGGTCGATTCCTGGGTCAAACCCTACATCCCGCTGCGCTATAGTCCCGACTATTACCTGCCGTTTCCCGTGCCGGGTTTTGGCCTGATCGTCGCGCTGATCGTCATCACCCTCGTCGGCTTCCTGACGGCCAATTTCATCGGCCGCACGGTCATTTCGATTGGCGAGAACATTCTCGGACGCATGCCCCTGGTGCGCAGCGTCTATCGCGGCCTGAAGCAGATCCTCGAGACCGTGCTGTCGGAGCGCTCCGACACGTTCAAGAAGGTCGGCCTCATCGAATATCCGCGCAAGGGCCTATGGGCGCTGGTCTTCATCGCCACGGAAACGCGCGGCGAGGTGCAGGCGCAGATCGAGGAGGACGCCGGCCAGACCATCGCCGTGTTCCTGCCGACGACGCCGAACCCCACTTCGGGCTATCTCCTCTTCGTGCCCAAAGCTGACGTCATCGAACTGAAGATGACGGTCGAGGAGGGGGCCAAGCTGGTGATTTCCGCCGGCCTCGTCGCGCCCGAATACCAGGCGAAGACCAAGGCGCTGGCCGAAACCGCTCAGCCGGCGCGCAGCAAGCGCACCGCCTCGTCGCGCCCGAACAGATAGAGCAGCAACCGCAGCGCTTCGCCGCGCGGCGTTTCCAGTTCCGGGTCACGGGCGAGGATCAGCCGCGCATCGTCGCGCGCCGCTTGCAGCAGATCGGCATGGGTCTCGATGCGCGCCACGCGAAAGCCCGGCGTGCCCGATTGCTTGGTGCCGAGCAGATCGCCTTCGCCGCGCAATTTCAAATCCTCCTCGGCGATGACGAAGCCATCCTCCGTTTCGCGCAGCACTTCGAGCCGCCGCGTTGCTGTCTGGCCAAGCGGCCCCTTGTAGAGCAGCACGCAGGACGACGCCTGCGCGCCGCGCCCGACCCGGCCGCGCAACTGGTGCAATTGCGCCAGGCCGAACCGCTCGGCATGCTCGATGACGATGATCGTCGCATCCGACACGTCGACACCCACTTCGACCACGGTCGTGCCGACAAGAATGCGCGTCTCACCGGCCTTGAAGGCGCGCATCGCCTCGTCCTTCTGCTGCGCCTTCATCCGCCCGTGCACGAGCCCGACGGCTGCGCCGAAGACCTTTTGCAGCGCGGCGTATCGGTCTTCCGCCGAGGTCAGCGGCACCTCCTCGGATTCCTCCACCAGCGGGCAGATCCAATAGGCCTTCTGGCCTTCGGCCAGCGCCTTGCGGATGCGCTCGACCAGTTCGGCCAGTCGTTCCATCGGCAGGGTGACGGTGCGGATCGGCTGCCGGCCGGCGGGCTTTTCCGTCAGGCGCGAGACATCCATGTCGCCGAAGGCCGACAGCACCAGCGTGCGCGGGATCGGCGTTGCGGTCATCACCAGCATGTCGGGCGCATTGCCCTTGGCGGTGATGGCCAGCCGCTGATGCACGCCGAACCGGTGCTGCTCGTCGACGACGGCCAGCGCCAGGTCGTGGAACTGCACCGTTTCCTGGAACAGCGCATGGGTGCCGATGACGAAATCGACGGCGCCGGAGGCGATCTCGGCCAGGACGCGCTCACGCTCCTTGCCCTTTTCGCGGCCTGTCAACACGGCCGCGGCCAGCCCGGCCGCCCGCGCCAGGGGTTCGATCGTCGCAAAATGCTGCCGGGCGAGGATTTCGGTCGGCGCCATCAGGGCCGATTGTCCGCCGGCTTCCGCCGCCCGCGCCATGGCCAGCAGCGCCACCACGGTCTTGCCGGCGCCGACATCGCCCTGCAGAAGGCGCACCATGCGCTCAGGCGTTGCCAGATCCTCGTGGATCTCGCGCACGGCCTGTTCCTGGCTTTGCGTCAGCCTGTAGGGCAGGGCGGCGCGGATTTTGGCCTCGATGCGCCCGTTGCCGACCAGAGGCCGGCCCGAAAGCCGTTTCACCCGGGCCCGCACCAGCGCCAGCGACAATTGACCGGCCAGCAATTCATCATAGGCGAGCCGCCGCCAGAACGGGTTTTCCGGGTCCGTGTCCTCCGCTTGCTCAGGCGCATGCAACCTTCGCAGCGCATCGGTGAAGGAGGACCAGGCGTTGCGCTTGAGAAAACTCTCATCCTGCCATTCCGGCAGCGCCGGCAGCCGGTCGAGCGCCTGGCCGATGGCCCGTCGCAGGACTTTTGACGAAAGCCCCGCCGTCAGCGGATAGACCGGCTCCAGCAGCGGCAGCGTGGCGGCTTCGGCCAGCGGCACGATGAAATCCGGGTGAACCATGGACGGTCGGCCGTTGAACCATTCCATCCGGCCACTGACCAGCACCTGCTCACCTTCCGGCAGCATCTTTTCCAGCCACGGCGCGCGCGCATGAAAGAAGGTCAAGGCGATTTCGCCGGTCTCGTCGAAGGCATAGACCCGGTAGGGCGCGTTCTTGCGGCCGGGCGGCGAGGGGTGATGCCGGCCGACCCTCAGTTCCAGCGTGACCACCGCGCCCTCGGGCGCCAGCGCGACGCCCGGCCGATTGCGCCGGTCGACCAGCGAATGCGGCAGGACGAACAGCAGATCGCCGACGCGCAGGTCGCGCCCGGCCACGTCGCCCGGCACGATGTTCGACAGCAGATCGGCGACTTTGGCGCCGACGCCGTCAAGCGCGGTTGCGGGAGCAAACAGGGGATCGAGGAGTGAAGGGCGCATTGTGTCATGATTAAAGCCGCATTTGCGTGACGCAAGGCTGACAGACGGTCGTACACACGCTATATCCGCGCGGGCAAGCGACAAATCCCGCAAATCGAAGGCCAGACCATGACAGGCACAACCCGTTCGAGCCACGATCTCGACCCGCGCCGGCGGCGCGCTTTGGTCCGTTCCTGGCGGCGTGGCACGCGCGAAATGGACCTGGTGCTCGGCGGCTTTGCCGACGCCGAGATCGACCGGCTGAGCGACGACGAACTCGACCAGTATGAAGCGCTGCTCGAAGTTCCCGACACGCAATTGTTCAAATGGGTAACCGGCGAGGCCGCGGTGCAGCCGCCGCACGACACGCCGCTCTTCGCCCGCATCCTCGCCGCGCGGGGCAATTGAGGCAGACGATTCCATGGGCCTGATCGACGCAATCAAACTGCCGGCGAGCGGCGCAGGCGCTGTCACGGTGGACGGCGTCGCCGATGGTTTCGAAGCCTTCGCACTGGCTGTTGCCGCGCGCGAAATGGCGCCTGACGGCCCTGTCATCTTCGTCCTGCGCGACGGCCAGCGCCTGCCGATCATCGCCGAGGCGCTGCGCTTTGCCGAACCGGGCCTGCCGGTGCTCGACCTGCCGGCCTGGGATTGTCTTCCCTATGACCGGGTTTCGCCCGGCGGCGACACGGCGGCGCGCCGCCTGGCCGCCATGGCGGCGATGGCAGCGTTGCGCAACAAACCGCACCGCGCGGTCGTTCTGGTCAGCGCCAACGCGCTGCTGCAGTGCATGCCGCCGGCTGGCCAGATCGGCGCCCAGGGCTTTTTCGCCAAGCCCGGCAACCAGGTCGACATGCAGGCCCTGACCGCGCGGCTGGAGACAAGCGGCTTCGAACGGGTCTCGACGGTCCGCGACATCGGCGAATATGCCGTGCGCGGCGGCATTCTCGATCTTTTCGCACCGGGCTGGAACGAGGCGCTGCGGCTCGATTTCTTCGGCGACACGCTCGAATCGATCCGCGCCTTCGACGTCGCCAGCCAGCGCACCACCGGCCAGCGCGGTGAAATTGCGCTGCAGGCAATGAGCGAGGTCACGCTGACGCCCGAGACGATCAGCCGTTTTCGCCGCAACTACATCGAGGCCTTCGGCGCGCCCTCGCGCGACGATGCGCTCTACGCCGCCGTCAGCGAGGGCCGCCGCTTCGCCGGCATGGAGCACTGGCTGCCGCTGTTTCACGAGCGGCTGGAAAGCGTGCTCGACTACATGCCCGACGCGCCGCTGATCTTCGACCATCTGGCCGAGGAGGCACTCGGCGAGCGGCACGCGCTGATCGTCGATCATTACGAGGCGCGCCGCCAGCAGATGGCCGGCAGCGATCTGGGTGGGGCCGTTCCCTACAAGCCGGTCGCGCCCGAAACCCTCTATCTCGACCCCGGCGAGATCAGCCAGGCCGTTGCCGGCCGGCGCGTCGTCCGCTTCACGCCCTTCGCCACGCCGGAGACGAGCGCGGCTCGCATCCACCATGCCGGCGCCGAGGCCGGGCATGATTTCGCCGAGGAACGCGCCGATCCGAAGGCCAATGTGTTCGACCATGTGGTCAAGCACATCGGCGCGCTGCGCGCCAAGGGCAAGCGCGTGCTGATCGCCGGTTGGAGCGAGGGATCGGCCGAGCGGCTGTCGCAGATCCTTGCCGAACACAATCTGGGCAATGTCGCCCGGGTCGAAACCCTGTCCGAGTTGGAAAAACTGCCGTCCCAGCAGGCCGGCATCGGCATATTGCCGCTCGAGACCGGGTTCGAGACGGCCGGGCTCGCCGTCATCTGCGAACAGGACATTCTGGGCGACCGCCTGGTGCGCCGCGCCAAGAAGCGCAAGAAGGCGTCGGATTTCATTTCCGAGGTGGCGGCGCTTGCCGCCGGCGACATCGTCGTCCACGCCGATCACGGCATTGGCCGCTTCATCGGCCTGCGCACCATCGAGGCAGCCGGTGCGCCGCATGATTGCCTGGAACTGCGTTATGCCGGCGAGGACCGCCTGTTCCTGCCGGTCGAAAACATCGAGCTCCTGTCGCGCTACGGCTCGGATGGCCCCGACACCATGCTCGACAAGCTGGGCGGCGTCGCATGGCAGTCGCGCAAGGCCAAGCTCAAGAAGAAGCTGCTCGAGATGGCCGGGCACCTGATCCGCATCGCCGCCGAGCGGCAGATGCGTCCCGGCGTCAAGCTCGCCCCACCCGACGGGCTCTACGGGGAGTTCGCCGCCCGCTTCCCCTATGAGGAGACAGACGACCAGCAGACGGCCATTGACGCGGTGCTGGAGGACCTGGCGTCGGGCCGGCCGATGGACCGGCTGATCTGTGGCGATGTCGGTTTCGGCAAGACCGAGGTGGCGCTGCGCGCCGCCTTCGTCGCCGCCATGGAAGGGTTGCAGGTCGCCGTCGTCGTGCCGACGACACTGCTTGCCCGCCAGCATTTCAAGACGTTCCGCGATCGCTTCGCCGGCCTGCCGCTCACCGTGCGGCAAGCCTCACGCCTGGTCGGCCCGAAGGAGCTCGCCGAGACCAAGAAGGGGCTCACCGACGGCACGATCGACATCGTCGTCGGCACCCATGCGCTGCTCGGCAGCTCGGTCGATTTCAAGAATCTCGGCCTGTTGATCATCGACGAAGAGCAGCATTTCGGCGTCAAGCACAAGGAACGGCTGAAGGATCTGAAATCGGACGTCCATGTGCTCACCCTGTCGGCAACACCGATCCCGCGCACCCTGCAACTGGCGCTGACCGGCGTGCGCGAATTGTCGCTGATCACCACCGCACCCGTCGACCGCATGGCCGTGCGCAGCTTCATCTCGCCGCTCGATCCGCTGGTCATCCGCGAGACGCTGCTGCGCGAGCGCTATCGCGGCGGCCAGAGCTTCTATGTCGTGCCGCGCGTTTCCGACCTGGCGCAGATGCGCGAATTCCTCGCCGAGCAGGTGCCGGAGCTGAAGGTCGCCACCGCCCACGGCCAGATCGCCCCCGGCGAGCTCGACGACATCATGAACGCCTTCTATGATGGCCAGTACGACGTGCTCCTGTCGACGACCATCGTCGAATCCGGCCTCGACATCCCGACCGCCAACACGCTGATCGTCCACCGCTCGGACATGTTCGGCCTGGCCCAGCTCTACCAGCTGCGCGGCCGGGTCGGGCGCTCCAAGGTGCGTGCCTATGCGCTGTTCACCCTGCCGCCGAACAAGACCTTGACGACGACGGCCGAACGCCGGCTGAAAGTGTTGCAGTCGCTCGACACGCTGGGCGCCGGCTTTCAGCTCGCCAGCCACGATCTCGACATTCGCGGCGCCGGCAATCTGCTCGGCGAGGAGCAGTCGGGCCACATCAAGGAAGTCGGCTACGAACTCTACCAGCAGATGCTGGAGGAGGCCGTGGCCGAGTTGAAGGGATCGGACGAGGTTGCCGACACCGGCTGGTCGCCGCAGATCACCGTCGGCACCGCCGTGATGATCCCCGAAAGCTTCGTCCCCGACCTGCAATTGCGCCTCGCGCTGTACCGCCGCCTGGCCGATCTGACGACGACCGAGGACATCGACGCCTTCGGTGCCGAGTTGATCGACCGCTTCGGCGCGCTGCCGCAGGAGGTCGAGCATCTGTTGAAGATCGTCTTCATCAAGGCGCTGTGCCGCCGCGCCAATGTGGAAAAGCTCGATGCCGGCCCGAAGGGCACGGTGGTGCATTTCCGCAACCGGGAGTTCGCCGAGCCCGCCGGCCTGGTGCGCTTCGTCGGCGAGCAGGGGTCGCTGGCCAAGATCCGCCCCGACCACAGCATCGTCTTCATCCGCGACTGGCCGACGCCGGAGAAGCGTCTTGCCGGCGCCGCCGTCATCATGACGCAGCTGGTGCGGCTGATCGAGAAGAAGGCGGCGTGAAGCGGGGCGGGGGCCGGGCATGACGAACTGCGGGGATGGGTGATGCAAATCGCCGGCATCCGCGACTGACGGTATCACTCCCGCCATTCGTCACCCTCGGGCCCCGACCCGAGGGTCCATGCCGGAACGGCTGATGCTTGTGCGCCGTCACCCTCCGGGCGCGTCGAGCGTGCCGTTCGCCTTGGCTTCGGCGACCTTGCTGATCGCATCGGCCAGCGTGGCCGGATCCTGCGCGCCCATCACCGCGAACCGGCCTTCGAGCAGGAAGCAGGGCACGCCGGTGACGCCCATCTGCTGCGCCGTGGCGATCTCCTGCTGCACTTCGGGACGATCCGCCTCGGTGGCCAGCAGGGTTTCCACCAGCGCCGCGTCCATGCCCGCCTGGCGCGCGCCTTCGATCAGCACCGCCGGATCGCCGATGTCGGCGCCTTCCTCGAAGTAGAGCGCGAACAGCCGCCCGACCAGCCGGTCCTGCACATCGGCGCCGGCGGTCGCCGACCAACGGATCACCCGATGCGCGTCGAGCGTGTTGGGCGAGATTTTGATGGCGTCGAAATCAAACGTGATTCCAACATCTTGTCCAAGTTCCGTAATCTGTTGATGCATCTGGCCGATGCGCTCGGCGCTGCCGAACTTGTCCATCATGTAGGCATGGCGATCCTTGCCTTTCGGCGGCAGGGTCGGGTCGAGCTGGAACGGACGCCAGCGCAGTTCGACGGGAATGTCCGGCAGCGCCTTTATCGCCTGGCCGAGCCGCGCGCGACCGATATAGCACCAGGGGCAAACGACGTCGGAAACGACGTCGATGGTCACGGGGAGCGGCTGCAACATGATCGTGTCCGTTCTCAATTGGCCTCGGCCTTGCGCCACCAGGTCTGCAGCTTGTAGCCGTAGAGCGGCGTCTTCTCGGGATGGTCGAGATAGCTCCAATAGGCCACCCATTCGTTATTGTCGTGCTGCATCGGCACCACATAGGCGCCGGACATCAGCACCCGGTCGAGCGCCCGCACGGCGGCGACATAGTCGTCCTCCTCGCGCGCGTTGAGCATGGCGTCGATCATCGCGTCGATGGCCGGATCGGCCGCGCCCGACAAATTGAACGTGCCTTCGGCCCTGGCGGCATCCGAGCCCCAGCGGGTCAACTGTTCGATGCCGGGCGAAAGCGTTCCGGAAAAACCGACGGAAGCGATGATGACGTCGAAATCGTAGCGCTGCTTGCGTTGCTGCGCCTGTGAATCGTCGAGCAGCCGGATCGCCACATCGACGCCGATCTTGCGCAGCGCGCGCTGATAGACGGTGGCCAGCCGTTCGCCTTCCTGCGACGTGACGACGATCTCGAAAGTGAGAGCCTCGCCGGCCGGATTGACCAGCGCGTTGCCCTCGAGCCGGTATCCCGCCTCTTTCAGCAGATCCAGCGCCGCGCGCAATTGTGCCCGGCCGATCTCGGCGTCGGACATTTCATCCTTGCCGTAGGTTCCCTCCATGATCTCCGGCGTCACCTTCTCGGCGAAAGGCGCGAGCAGGGCGCGTTCCCTGTCGTTGGCAGGCCTGCCGAGCGCCGAAAGGAACGATCCCTGCCAGTAGCTGAGCGTCCGCTCGTACTCGCCCTTCAGGATGTTCGTGTTGACCCAGCCGAAGTCATAGAGCTTCGACAGGGCGCGCCGCACGCGCGGGTCGGCGAATTTTTCGCGGCGCGTGTTGAAGAAGAAACCGGACACCGCCGGCGGGACGCCGTTCTTGAACGTGTCGCTGACCACGTCGCCATTGCGCGCGGCGGGAAAGTCGATGCCGCGCTGGCGACGCACCGGGTCGGATTCGGAATAGACCGAGCAGATGCCTTTCTTGAAGGCCTCCACCAGCGAGTTGACGTTGAGGAAGTACTCGATGGTGACCTTGTCGAAATTATCATAGCCGCGCTTGGAGGAGACCTTCTCGCCCCAATAATCGGCATTGCGCGCGAAGGTGATGCGCGTGCCCGGCTCGACCTTGTCGATGCGGTAGGCACCGCTGCCGATCACCGGCTTGAGCGTGCTCTGGTCGAACGTGTCGAGGCTGAAGGCGTGTTTCGGCACGATCGGCGTCAAGGCGATGATCAGCGGAAATTCGCGATCGGCCTGGTCGTTGAAAGTGAAGCGCACGCTGTGATCGCCGGTCTTCTCGATCTTCTCGATTTTCGCCATGCGGCTCGAATAGGGCGGGCGGCCCTTTTCCGTATAGGCTTCATAGGTAAAGATGACGTCTTCCGGCGTCACCGGCTCGCCGTCCGACCATCTGGCGTCAGGATCGAGATTGAACTCGGCAAAGCTGCGCTCATCGTCCATGACGACGCTTTCGGCGAGCAATCCGTACAGCGAGAACGGCTCGTCGGCGCTGCGCATCATCAGCGGTTCGAACACCAGATTGCCAAAAATCGTGTCGATCACGCCGCGCGCCGTGGTGCGCATGCTTTTCAGGATGAACGGGTTCAGATTGTCGAACGACCCGACCACGCAATAGGTGATCTCGCCGCCCTTCGGTGCGTCCGGATTGACATAGGGGAAATGCGTAAAGTCCGCCGGCAAGGCCGGCGCGCCGTGCATGGTGATGCCGTGCATCGGCTTTTCATCGGCGGCCATGGCGCCGCCCGCCGCTAGCAGCCCAGCTGTTAGCATTATTGTCGAAAAGGCGATGCGGGGAAAAAAATGCTGAGAAATCATGGTTGCACCTGTATCGAATAATGAAAAATCTCTGATTCGCGGCGAGCCTAGCACAGCCAATTGTGGCAATTGGTCACCACCGTGTGAAGTTTGCCGCACCCCGTCATAAAGTCCACTGAAATGCCCGGGCGGGCTGGATTTGGCCGCACGGGCAGTGTAACACGCCGACAAAGGTCATTCTGTCGCCGCATTTGGCCAACAGTTGACGCTACCGGAATATCTTCTGGCGCTGTGCATTTAGAGGAACTGAGCCATATGAAAAGCCTGAACGCGAAAGCAATCCGCACTCTGTTCGCCCTTGCCGGCGCCACGTGCGTGGCGGCAAGCGGAGTCGGCACCGCCGTCGCCCAGCAGCAGCAGCCCCAGGGCTGGTTCAAGGCCTGTACCAAGCAGGAAGATGTCGACATCTGCAACGTGCAGAACGTGCTGATCGCCGAAAGCGGCCAGATGATCACCGGCGTGAGCCTCATCGAGGTCAAGGGCAAGGTCAACCGCAAGGTCTTCCAGATCACCGTGCCGACCGGCCGTATGGTGCCTCCCGGTATTGGCATGCAGATCGACGGCGGCCAGACGCAGAAGATCGACTACGCGATCTGCCTGCCGGACCGCTGCATCGCCGAGGCGCCGCTGTCGGACCAACTCGTCGCCTCCTTCAAGAAGGGCTCGGAGCTGACGCTGACCTCGGTCAATTTCCAGAACCAGCCGAACCCGATCAAGATGCCCTTGTCGGGCTTCACCTCCGCCTATGACGGCGATCCGCTGCCGCAGTCCGATATCGAGGACCGTCAGAAGAAGCTGCAGGATTTCGTCAACAAGAACAATCAGGAGTTCACGGACAAGCTCCGTGAAGCCCAGGAAAAAGCCAAGAAGGGCGAATAGGCTCTTCGCTCAGGCTGGAATTAAAAACAGGGCCGCAAGGCCCTGTTTTCGTTTATGAAATCGCTATGATCAGTGATGAATTCGCTCACGCGGCGCGTAGTGGCCGTCAGCGGTCTCGACGAAGAATTCCGATAGTTGCGGATGACGCACCGGCACGCCGGTGTCGTCCACCAAAAGATTTTGCTCCGAGACGTAGGCGACGTACTCCGTCTCCTCGTTTTCAGCCAGCAGGTGATAGAAAGGCTGATCCTTGCGCGGCCGCATCTCGGCCGGGATCGCCTGATACCAGGCCTCGGTGTTGTTGAATTCCGGATCGACGTCGAAGATCACGCCGCGAAAATCGAACAGCCGGTGACGAACGACCTGGCCGATACGGAATTTGGCGGTTCCTATGGTTTGCATATTTTGTCTACCTCTGCCCCCTATGTGGCGCAGCTAGCCGGACAATTCAATCCCGCAAGCTTGACGCGCAAGGCCCGCACGGGCTAGCGCGGGGGCCGGAACTTGAAATGCGGAAACAGGCCGCACGCCGGTGCGGACGGACGAATGCTCAGGGGCGAGGGTGGTGGATGACGGGTGTCACGGGGCTTGTTCTGCCGTTTTTCGGCCTGATCTTCATCGGCTATGCGCTCGCCCGCCTGAAGCCGCAGCCGGTCGAGGCGCTCGGCTGGATGAACACCTTCGTCATCTATGTCGCGCTGCCGGCGCTGTTCTTCCAGCTCCTGGCCAAGACGCCGATCGAGCGGCTGACGGAATGGAGCTATATTTTCGGCGCGGTCGCCGCGACCTATATCGTCTTCACCATCATGTTCGTCGCCTCGCTCCTGATCAGCCGCAGCGGCATCGCCGAGAGCACGATCAAAGGGCTGTCGGCGTCCTATGGCAATATCGGCTATATGGGCCCCGGCCTGGCGCTGCTCGCCTTCGGCGAGGAAGCGGCGGTGCCGGTCGCGCTGATCTTCTGCTTCGAGAATATCGTGCATTTCGCCGTCACGCCGATGATGATGGCGCTGTCGGGCGGCAACCGGCAAGGGCCGGGGCAACTGGCGCTCGACGTGACGCGCAAGATCGCCCTGCATCCCTTCATCCTGGCGACGGCGGCCGGGGTCGCGGCAGCAGCGCTGCATGTCACGCCGCCCGTGCCGATCGAGCGGCTGCTCGCCTATCTGTCGTCGGCAGCAGCCCCTTGCGCGCTGTTCGCCATGGGCGTCAGCCTGGCGCTGCGGCCGCTCAAGCGCGTACCCCATGAGCTGGGCGCCATCGCCGTGCTGAAACTCATCGTCCACCCGGCGCTTTGCTATGTCATCTTGAGCTGGGTCGGCAATTTCTCGGAAAGCTGGGTGTTTTCCGCCGTGCTTCTGGCGTCGCTGCCGACGGCCACGAATGTCTTCGTCATCAGCCAGCAATATGGCGTGTGGATGGAACGGGCCTCGGCCAGCGTTCTGATCACCACCGTGCTTTCGGTGGCGACAGTCACCGCGCTGCTTTATGCGATCACCAATGGGATTTTGCCGCCCGATCTTTTCCCCTGAGCGAAAACAGCGCCGAAAAGCCGCTGCCCGGACGCATGCCCTCACGCATGAAGAAGGCGCGCAGCGGCGCGAAGCCGCCGATGATGCCGAGCCCGGCGCTGCGCGCGATCTGCGCCGGCAACAGACCCGACAGGAGCGACGCATTCAACAGATTGACCGAGCCGCTGCGTGCCAGAATGTCGGGGCGGCGCTTGGCGTCGTAACGGGCAAGGGCCGCGGCGCTGCCGGGATCCTCGGAATGCGCGTCGGCAATCGCGACCAGGTCTTCCACGTCGCGCACACCGAGATTGAGGCCCTGGGCCGAAATCGGCGGAAACACATGCGCTGCCTCGCCGATCAGCGCGACGCGGTTCCGGCCGAAGCGCGCCGGCATCAGCGCGCTGAGCGGGAACACCTGCCGGC
Organism: Nitratireductor soli; assembly: GCF_001050155.1. Lineage (GTDB taxonomy): Bacteria > Pseudomonadota > Alphaproteobacteria > Rhizobiales > Rhizobiaceae > Nitratireductor > Nitratireductor soli. The sequence goes on along the minus strand of NZ_LFVY01000005.1, from coordinate 110,846 downwards.
CGGGCTCCACCGTGACGCGGCCGAGCAAGGAGGAAAGCCGCTCCTCGACACGCACCGACAAGGCGGCATCGTCGAGTGCCGCCAGCAGATCGGCCTCGTCGGGGCGCACGACCCAGACCAGGCTGGAGCGCAGGCCGGGCAGGGGGACCTGGGTGCAGGGGCCGGTCTCGGTGTGGAACTCGGTCGAGACGAAGCCGTGCTCGCGCGTGTGGCTGAAATTCAGCACCAGCGCCGCCTGCGGCAGGGCGCGTGTGCGCGCGGCGATGCCGGCCGCCTCGCGCGCCGGCGATTGGCGGCCGTCGGCGGCCACCGCCAGCAACGCCTCGATGGTCTCGCCGTTGGCAAGCTGCGCCAAAATCCTGTCCGGCGCGCAGGTCCATGACTGGACCAGGCTTTCGCGCCAGTCGATCTCCGCCGTACCACGCACGGCGCCGGCAAGCTCCTCGGTCAGGCGCGTGTTGGGAATGTTGAGGCCAAAATACTCCTGGCCGATCTCGCCGGCATGGAAGGTGACCGTCGGGCTGCGGATCAGCCGGTCCGTCGCATCCACCAGCCGCATGGCGCGCAGCGGTGCGCTTTCGCCGGTGAGTTTGTCGAGAAAGCCGAGCGGCGCCAGGAAATCGAGCGCCGGACGCATCAGCGCCACGGTGCGCCGGTCGCGTCCCGCCGGAACCGGCCCCGCCAGCACGACCTTGTGCCCGCGATGCGCCAGCGCCAGCGCGGCGATCAGGCCGGCGGGACCGGTCCCGGCAACCAGGATCTTCGCATCGCTATCGCTCATGATCTTCCCGTTTGCTTCACGCATCATTTCGCCAATCGCTATCGCTATCGCTATCGCTCAGGACAGTTCGTGCCTTTATGGTGGCGGTCAAATCGAAATGTCCATTCGGCTCGTTCGCCATGATGGGCTGAGGTAGCACGAGGATCAACGCGGCGAAATCACCCAGCCGCCCGATGATCGTCCAAAGGCTCGCCATCGATGAAGAAAAGGGCGCCGGAATGAGCATGCGCAACAACGACCTGCCCAATCTGGACGCCGGCGCGCGCATTACCCATGGCGTCGCGCTGAAAGCCTACCCGCTGTCGCTGATCGCGCTCTTCCTCGCCTTCCTGCTGGCGTGGGCGGCCCTTGTGGCGATGGCGCTGCGTCTTGCCGCCGTCGATCTCCAGGCGGCAGGGCCGGGCGGCGGCTTGCTGGCCGCACTGCCCGACCTGCCATTGCCCCGGCTGGTCGAAACACTGCTGGCTCTGTGCCTCGCGCCGGCCGGCGAGGCGGCGGGGCCCGTCCGCTTCGCCGTCCTGGCGACGATGTGGTTCCTGATGGCGCTCGCCATGATGCTGCCCTCGGCAGCGCCGATGATCCGCACCTATTGCGAGATCGCCGACACCGCGGCGACCAAGGGCGAGAAAGCGGTCCATCCGCTTGTTCTGGTCGCCGGCTATGGAGCGGTCTGGCTGGGCGCCGCGCTGGGCTTTGCCGCGCTGATCACCGCCATCGGCTTGTGGCGGCCGGGTGCGCTGCTCCTGACGCCGCTCGGCGGCATTGCCGGGGCTGCCGTCCTGGCAATTGCCGGCGCCTACCAGTTCAGCGGCCTGAAGGAGGCCTGCCTGGTCAAATGCCGCAATCCCTTCGCCACATTGTTCGGCCGCTGGAGCACGCGTCCGTCGGCGATCTTTCGCCTCGGCGTGGAACAGGGCCTATGGTGTCTGGGGTGCTGCTGGGCGCTGATGCTTGTCATGCTCGCCGTTGGCACGATGAATATTTTCTGGATGGCGCTTCTCGGCGTTTTCGTCATCATCGAGAAACATGGTCGTAACCGGATTATCACACGGCTTTCCGGAGGCCTGCTGCTTGTGTGGGCGCTCGCGCTTCTTGTAATCTCGCTGTGAAGGAGAGGGGTCTCGAATGGCAAAAAAGGACTGGGCGCTGAAGGGCGAGCTGGTGCTGTCGTGCAATTGCACGGTATTCTGTCCATGCGTGCTGTCGCTCGGCAATCATCCGCCAACGGAAGGCTATTGCCAGACCTGGGCCGGTTTCCGCATCGACAAAGGCCATTATGGCGAGACCGACCTGTCCGGGCTCAATCTCGGCCTGATCATGGAGATCCCCGGCTATATGAGCCGCGGCAACTGGACCGCCGGCCTGTTTCTCGACGAACGCGCCTCGATCTACGCGGAAAAGGCCATCGGCAAGATCTTTTCCGGCAAGGCCGGCGGCACGACGGCGCTTCTGTCGATCCTGGTCGGCCAGTTTCTCGGCATTGAGCGCGCGCCGGTCAGCTACGAGACCGACGGCAAGACGCGCATCTTCCAGATTCCGAAGATCATCGACGGCGCCATCACGCCGATCGCCGGCAAGGATGGCGACGGCGACACGGTGATCTCCAACTCGCAATACTGGATCGCGCCGGAAATCACCGTCGCCCGCTCGGAGAAAAGCCGCATGCGCGCCTTTGGCCGCAACTGGAACTTCGCCGGCCGCTCGGCGGAAATCTGCCCGCTCGACTGGCGCGGACCGTAGGCACCCGTCATGAAAAGGCCCGTCATCAGGAAACCCGTGATCAAGAAAAAGGTCACCGCGCCGCAAGCCCGGGCGTTCTCCGTCCACCTGTTGACGGCGTCCGGCTCGTTTCTGGCCTTCCTGTCGCTGGTCGCCGCCAGCGAGGAGCGCTGGACGGCCATGTTCTGGTGGCTGGGGCTGGCCTTGTTCGTCGACGGCATCGACGGGCCCATCGCCCGCAAGCTCGATGTGAAACACGTCCTGCCGACCTGGTCGGGCGACATGCTCGACAACATCATCGACTATGTGACCTATGTGCTGATCCCGGCTTTCGCGCTCTACCAGAGCGGCTTCATGGGCGCCGGCCTGTCCTTCCTGTCGGCGGCGATCATCGTCGTCACCAGCGCCATCTATTATGCCGACACCGGCATGAAGACGCGCGAAAACTTCTTCAAGGGCTTTCCGGTGGTCTGGAACATGGTGGTCTTCACCCTGTTCGTCACCCAGCCGGGCGAATACATCTCCTTCGCCGCGGTCATCATCTCGGCTCTGCTGACCTTCATGCCGGTATATTTCCTGCACCCCGTGCGCGTGCGGCGCCTGCGCCCGGTCAATCTGACGATTTTCCTCGCCTGGTGCGCCTTCGGCATCGCCGCGCTCTGGCAGGACATGGAGGCCGGGCAGATCGTGCGCATCGGCATCGGCGTGACCGGCATCTATCTTTTCGTCATCGGCGCCGTGATGCAGTTCCTGCCGGATCTCGGCGGAGGGACGAAAGACGCGTAGCGGTCTTTCCAATCGGTGCCCAGGGGAAAGGCGGGCCTGGATCGACGTTTTTGCTGTTGGTGAAGCTCTTTCAAGCAAAGCACGTCTAATGACAGGGAAAATTGTCCGCCTATGATCAGCGCGGGAACAAACACAACAACGACAAGAACGGGAGCCGGGGTGGAGGCAAAACGGGACGGCGAGGCTGGCGGCCTGCTTGAAGTGCGTGGCCTGACCAAGATTTTCGGCGCGCTGACCGCCTGCGACAGGATCGACCTGTCGATCGGCCGCGGTGAGATTCACGCGCTGCTCGGCGAAAACGGCGCCGGCAAATCGACATTCGTCAAGATGCTGTTCGGCGCGCTGGAACCGGCGGCCGGCACCATCGAGTGGAAAGGCGAGCGCGTTTCGATCCCCACGCCGGGTGCTGCGAGACGGCTCGGCATCGGCATGGTGTTTCAGCATTTCTCGCTGTTCGAGGCGCTGACGGCGGCCGAAAACATCATGCTGTCGCTGGACGAGAAGGCGCCGATCATGCAGATCGCTGAGCGGGCCCGCGAACTGTCGAAAGCCTATGGCCTGCCGCTCGATCCCTTCGCCCATGTCGGCGATCTTTCGGTCGGCGAGCGCCAGCGCATCGAAATCATCCGCTGCCTGCTGCAGAAACCGGACCTGATCATCCTCGACGAGCCGACCTCCGTGCTGACGCCGCAGGAAGCCGACAAGCTGTTCGAGACGCTGGAGACGCTGCGCGACGAGGGCAAATCGATCCTCTACATCTCGCATCGGCTGGAAGAGGTGAAGCGCCTGTGCGACCGGGCGACGGTGCTGCGGCACGGCAAGGTGGTCGGCCATTGCGACCCGCGCCAGGAGACGGCGGCGTCGCTCGCCCGCATGATGGTCGGCAACGACGTCGAGGCGGTCAAGCGTCCGGCCGATAGCGCGGGCGCGCATGAGACGCTGCTCGAAGTGACCGGGCTCAACCGCCCCGCAGCCAATCCCTTCGCCGTGCCGTTGCGCGACATCAATCTGTCGCTGCGCGCCGGCGCCGTGCTTGGCATTGCCGGCGTCGCCGGCAATGGCCAGGGCGAGCTGTTCGAAGCACTGTCGGGCGAGGCGTTGCAGGACGTCGCAGCCGCCGTGCGCATCCGTGGCAAGGCCGCCGGCCGCCTGTCCATCTCCGGCCGCCGGCTGCTGGGGGCCGCCTTCGTGCCCGAGGAACGCCTCGGCCATGGCGCCGCTCCCTATATGCGCCTGTCGGAAAACCTGCTTCTGTCGCGACACGCCACCGATGGCAAAACCCTGCTCGGGCCGCTCGGCACCGTGCGCAACGGCGCGCTGACCGCTGCCGCCGAGCGCATCGTCACGGCAATGGACGTGCGCATGAGCGGCGCCAATCCGGAAGCCGCCGCGCTTTCCGGCGGCAATCTGCAGAAATTCATCATCGGCCGCGAACTCGACCGCCAGCCTGCCGTGCTGATCGTCAACCAGCCGACCTGGGGCGTCGATGCAGGTGCGGCGGCGCGCATCCGCCAGGCGCTGATCGACCTGGCGCGCTCAGGCTCCGCCGTCCTCGTCATCAGCCAGGATCTCGACGAGCTGTTCGAAATCTCCGACGCCATCGCCGTCATGCATGACGGCCGCCTGTCATCCCCGTTGCCGATCGCCGAGGCGACTTTCGAGAGAATCGGCCTCCTGATGGGCGGCGCAGCACCCGAACATCATGTCGGCGAAGCCGTGGAGACCGCTTGATGCGCCTCGAACTCGTCAAGCGCCCGCAGCGCTCCGCCCTGTTCAGCACCATCTCCCCGCTGATCGCCCTGGTGCTGACCATGGCGGCCGGCGCCATCATGTTCTCGGTGCTGGGCAAGAACCCGCTCGACGCGCTGTACTACTATTTCATCGACCCGCTGCGCGAGACCTGGTCGCTGCACGAACTGGCCGTCAAGGCGGCGCCGCTGATCCTGATCGCCGTCGGCCTGTCCGTCTGCTTCCTGTCGAACAATTGGAACATCGGCGCGGAAGGGCAATTCATCGCCGGGGCCATCGCCGGTGGCATCCTGCCGGTCGTCTTTCCCGATTTCCAGAACGGGCTGGTCCTGCCGTTGATGCTGCTGATGGGCTTTGCCGGCGGCGCCGCCTATGCGGCGGTGCCCGCCTTTCTCAAGGCGCGCTTCAACACCAATGAGATCCTCACCAGCCTGATGCTGGTCTATGTGGCGCAACTGTTTCTCGATTGGCTGGTGCGCGGGCCATGGCGCGACCCCGGCGGCATGAATTTCCCCGAAACGCGCGATTTCCATGCCTTCGCCATCCTGCCCGAGCTGATGCCGTCGGCCGGCCGCGCCCATTGGGGCATCGTCTTCGCCATCGTCGCGGCGCTGGTCCTGTGGTTCGTGCTCAGAAAGACGCTGACGGGTTTTGAGATCCGCGTGCTCGGCCAGAGCCCACGGGCAGGGCGCTTTGCCGGCTTCAGCGCGCCGCGCATGGTGATGATCGCCTTCCTGATCTCAGGCGGCCTGGCGGGTCTGGCCGGCATTTCCGAAGTCGCCGGCGCCATCGGCCAGTTGCAGCCGTCGATCTCGCCCGGCTATGGCTTCACCGCCATCATCGTCGCCTTCCTCGGCCGCCTCAACCCGCTCGGCATCGTCGCCGCCGGTTTCGTGCTGGCGCTGTCCTATCTGGGTGGCGAGGCGGCGCAGATATCGATCGGCCTGTCAGACAAGGCGGCGCGCGCCTTCCAGGGCATGCTGCTGTTCTTCGTCCTTGGCTGCGACACGCTGATCCACTACCGCATCCGGCTTGCCGGGCGCGCTCCGACGGCGCGCGGGGAGGCGGCACAGAATGTTTGAATCGGTCCTCATCACCATCGCCACCGCCGCCACGCCGCTTTTGATCGCGGCAATCGGCGAATTGGTGGTCGAACGCTCCGGCGTTCTCAATCTCGGCGTCGAAGGCATGATGGTCATGGGCGCGGTCACCGGATTCGGCGTTGCCGTCACCACCGGCTCGCCCTGGCTCGGTGTCTTCGCCGCCATCCTTGTCGGCGCGGCCTTCTCGCTGCTGTTCGGCTTCCTGACCCTGACGCTGGTCACCAACCAGGTGGCGACCGGCCTGGCGCTGACCCTGCTCGGCCTCGGCGTTTCGGGCATGATCGGCGAGGCGTTCATCGGCATGCCCGGCCAAAAACTCGGCATCATCGCCATTCCGTTCCTGTCGGACCTGCCTTATGTTGGCCGGTTCCTGTTTGCCCAGGATCCGTTGTTCTACGTCTCGCTGCTTCTGGTCGCGGGCGTTGCCTATTTCCTGTTCTACACGCGGGCCGGCCTGACGCTGCGCTCGGTCGGCGACAATCACGATTCGGCCCATGCGCTGGGCATCAAGGTGATTGCCGTGCGCTATGCGGCGGTCGCCTTCGGCGGCGCCTGCGCCGGGCTTGCCGGCGCCTATCTGTCGCTGGTCTACACGCCGCAATGGATCGAGAACATGACCGCCGGGCGCGGCTGGATCGCGCTGGCTCTGGTGGTGTTCGCGTCATGGCGGCCCTGGCGGGTGCTGGCCGGCGCCTATCTGTTCGGCGCGGTCTCCATCGGCCAACTGCATGCGCAGGTGATCGGCGTCTCGATCCCCTCGCAATTTCTTTCCGCGCTGCCCTATCTGGCAACGATCATCGTACTTGTTCTAATCTCCCGCAACAGGAGGCTGACCATGGTCAACACGCCGGCCTGCCTGGGGCGGCCGTTTGTTCCGGCACGATGAGCGTCCACAGGGGCGCGGGAACTCAGACAACAAGAAGAGAGGACGTCAACATGAAGAAACTTATCCTAGCCCTGGCGGCGAGCACCGCCGCGCTTGCCTTCGCAGCCGCACCCGCTGCCGCCCAGGACAAGACCAAAGCCTGCTGGATCTATGTTGGGCCCATCGGTGATTTCGGCTATTCCTACCAGCACCACCAGGGCCTGCTCGACGTCGAGAAGCATTTTGGCGACAAGGTCGAGACTGCCTATCTGGAAAGCGTGCCCGAAGGCGCCGATACCGAGCGCGCCCTGGAGCGTTTCGCACGGTCCGGCTGCGACATCATCTTCGCCACCTCCTTCGGCTTCATGGATCCGGTCCAGAAGGTCGCCGCGAAATTCCCCGACATCAAGTTCGAGCATGCGACCGGCTTCAAGCGCGACCATCCGAACGTTTCCACCTACAATTCGCGCTTCCATGAAGGCCGTTACGTGCAGGGCGTGATCGCCGCGAAAATGTCGCAGAAAGGCGTCGCCGGCTACATCGCCTCCTTCCCGATTCCCGAAGTGGTGATGGGAATCAACGCATTCCTGCTCGGCGCGCAGTCGGTCAATCCGGATTTCCAGGTCAAGATCGTCTGGGCCAACACCTGGTTCGACGCCGGCAAGGAAGCCGACGCCGCCAAGGCGCTGATCGACCAGGGCGTCGACATCATCACCCAGCACACCGATTCGACCGCCCCGCTGCAGGTTGCCGCCGAACGCGGCATCAAGGGGTTCGGCCAGGCCTCCGACATGATCACTTTCGCGCCGGAAACCCAGCTTACCTCGATCGTCGACGATTGGGGCCCGTACTACATCGAGCGGGTCCAGGCGCTGATCGACGGCTCCTGGAAACAGAACGACGTGTGGGGCGGCATGAAGGACGGCCATGTGGTGATGGCGCCCTATACGAACATGCCGGACGACGTGAAGGCCGCCGCCGAGGCGATCGCAGCGAAGATCAAGGACGAGGGCTACAACCCCTTCACCGGCCCGGTCGCCAAGCAGGATGGCTCGGAGTGGCTGGCCGAAGGGCAGGTTGCGCCCGACGGCGAGGTCCTCAGCATGAACTTCTACGTCAAGGGCATCGACGACAAGCTGCCCAACTGACAACCAGACGACGAGCGAATGGAAAAGGGCGGCTTCAAGCCGCCCTTTTTGCTTCACAGACCATCAAACCGCTGTTTTCTCCTGACAGCGATACGCCGCCTGTCTCCTGACAGTCCGCTGTCAGGAGCACCCTGTTATGTTGCGTTCCACATCATCAACGAGGGACAGACATCATGCTGAAATTTTATCACGCCCCCTGGTCGCGCTCGTCCAGCGTCCTCTGGCTCCTGGAGGAACTGGCGGTTCCCTACGAGATCGAGCTCGTGGATATTCGTGCCAAGGATGGCGTCTCGGAAGACTACCGGAAGATCCAGCCGAACAAGAAAGTGCCGGCGATCGTTCATGACGGGCTGGTGGTGACGGAACGGGCGGCGATCACGATTTATCTTGCCGACCGGTTTGCCGAGGCGAAACTCGCCCCGGCCGTCGACCATCCGGACCGGGCCGCCTATCTGACGTCGCTGGTCTATTGCGATTCCGTCTTCGATCCGGTCATCTGCGCCGACGTGCAGAAGTTCGAGTACACCAGCAATCAGTTTCCGTTCGGCACGTTCGACGACATGGTGGCGAATGTCGAGCGGCGGCTGACGGCGCAGCCTTTTGCCGCCGGCGCGCATTTCACCGCCGCCGACACGCAACTCGCCAGCAGCATCGGCTACACGATGAACTTCATGAATGCCCTGCCGGAAAGGCCGGTCTTCAAGGAGTATCTGGCACGCGTCGAGGAGCGCCCGGCCCATAGGCGGGCCGCCGAGAAGGATATGGCGCTCGCCGCCACAGTGCCGTTCTTCGCCGGCGCCGAAGCCTCGTCGTAGGAAACGAGTGCGCCGGTCGGGCAGGGCGCCCGGCCGGCGCTATTCTACCGCGTTGTCGAACAGGGTCTTGATGAAGCGCGGCAGGACAAACGCCGCCTTGTGATGCGCTGGCGTGTAATAGCGGGTCTCGATGCCCGTCGCTCGCCCCGCCAGCGTCTCCTCTCCGACGTTCAGTCCCGCATCGTCATCGGACGACCAGCCAAGCGTCATATGGCCGCCGAAATAGGTCGGCACCGCAACGAGGTAGCAGCCGGTCGTGGCAAACATGGAGGCAAGCGCACCCATCGCCGTCTGAAACTCGGTTGGCTGCAGGAACGGCACGCCGTTCTGCGTCACGACGATGCCGCCGGGCCGCAGGATGCGTTTCAGGTCGCGGTAAAACGCCGGCGTGAACAGCACGGCGCCGGGCCCCGTCGGGTCGGTCGAATCGACCAGCACCACATCGAAGCGCTTGTCCGTCTGCGCGGCGAACAGCGCCCCGTCGGCGATCTCAACGACAAAGCGGGGATCGTCGAACACGGGGGCGTTGAAATCGGCGAAATGCCGGCGCGAGAAATCGACCACGGAGGCGTCGATCTCCACCTGCGTCAACGTCTTGACCCGCGCGTGCTTCAACACCTCCTCGGCCAGGCCGCAATCGCCACCGCCGATGATCAAGACGTCGCGCGGGTCGGCATGCGCCATCAGCGGCACATGCGCCATCATCTCGTGATACATGAACTCGTCGGCGCTGGTGACCTGCACCGCGCCGTCGAGCAGCAACACCTTGCCGAACAGGCGATTGCGGATCAACGCCAGATGATGATGGCCGGTCGCCTCCTCGTACAGCACCTCATCGGCCTCGAAATCGACGCTGATGCCCTTGTGCAGGGTCTCCGAGACCGTCTTCCTGTCCGTCACGCGCTCCGTCCCCGCAACAGTTCCTTGACCTCCATGCGCCCAGGCGCGAAGGCGTCGCGCAGCACGTCGATGCAGCGCTCGGGCGCCGCGTCGCCGCACATGAAGATGTCCAGGGCGGCATAGCCGCGTTCCGGCCAGGAATGGATCGAGATGTGGCTTTCGGCGAGTACGGCGACGCCGCTCACCCCGCCATTCGGCTCGAACGGATGCAGATGGATGTGCAGCAATGTGGCGCCCGCCGCATCGACACAATTCACCAGCGTTTCCTGGATGTAGGGCAGATCATCGAGGCGCTGCGCCTCGAACAGATCGACGATGAGATGCGAGCCGGCGCACAGCACGCCGTCCTTCTCGATGAAGTGATCTTTGTTATCGCAAACCGTTGTGACGGGTTGCGATGCGACGGTTTCTTCCTTTTGGGCGGTGTTCAGTACAACTGAATCCATCCCCAATTGGAAAAGGGCGTCTTGCGACATGGCGTCCTCTCCAACCAGCAGATGTGGCCTGACCATTCAGGCGCCGCCCGTATATAGGCAACCGGCCACGCCCCGCAAGCGCAATCAACCGAAGGGCGCCGATTCAGCCATATTCCCGACTGAAGCAAGGCCTTCGCGGTTGAATGAAGAACCGAGCGGAATATTTAGAGAATAAATTGAATCGACGGGCCATTTTGAATATTGACAAATTCAATAATGAGAATAGGATTTATGTATTGATAAACAAGAATTACTTCCAATTATATACTTACAAATATAAATAATAATATTTGTGGAATCATTTAAACATGCATAAGAATGATATCGATAATTGGTTGGCAATAAATAATCTGCAAAAAGACGCCACGCTGAGAGCAATGGAATCCAGTTTACGCGTGCCAATCATAGCGCAATCCGTGGATCTTGCTCCAGCGGTGGGCCCGCAGGTCGATGCCGAGCAGGCATGGTCTCTGGCGACATCCGCCCTGCTGGACTTCCTGCCGAAAATCGCCGGGATGATCCTTCACACAAGCAACGCGATACCACGTTGCTTGACCGCCCGGGAAGGAACTGGAGAACAAGGCGCGCGCGCAAGGCCGTTCACCTACGACAACGGTCCTGGGCATCTGCCGTTCGTCAGCTGTGACTATCGGGGAAGCGCGGCCGATATTCTCGATGTCGTCCATGAATTCACCCACGCGCTGCAGATCGTCGTCTCGCATGGCGATCCGATGCCGCCGGTGGCCCGCGAGACCTGCGCTTTTCTGGGCGAGGCGATTTTGATCGACTGGGCCAGACGCCATCGGCTCACACTCGCCGAGCATCTCGACCGGGCCTGGCAGGACGCCGGCGCAGTCTATCTCGGCCCCGATGCCGACGCATTGTCACGGGCGCTGCATGGCGCATCCGCACCTTACGATTATCGCTGGAACTACCCGCTCGCCCGCCTCGCGGCGTCCGCCCTCCTGCGCGAAGGCAACGCGGACGATGTGGTAGCCTTGCTCGGCAGCGGGTCGAAAGCGCCCGCAAACCTTGCTCGGTTTCTCGTCGGTGCGGCGCCCGGCAGCCTGCCGCCATTATCGCCGCCCACCGCATCGCCGGTCGATGCGTATCGACAGGTCGGGGCAATAACGTTGCTCGATCTTCAAACCGGCCACGAAAGCGATCAAACCTCGATCGGCGAGCGCTATGACCGGCTGCTGGACTGCATGCGAAAGCAAACCGCGTTCATCGCGCTGGGCGGCAGCGGCAATCCGGTCGGCTACGCACTGTGGCGATCCCGGCCCGGCGATGCTTCGGCCTTTGCTGTCGATTGCTGCGCATCTCCAGGTGAAGAAGAGACCCTGATGCGCGCCCTGCAATCGGCCGTTCCGCAGATCGCCGGCCATGTCCGGATCGCAGCGCGCGACATTGCGAAGGGGCGCGCCGATGACTGACATCGAACCCTATGCCGCCGTCGGATACGCGCTCGAATTGCTGGCGCGATCCGAGCTTCACCGGAAATGCGCCACGCACGCCTATCTGGCCGTCGAAATTCTCCCCCCCCTCAGCCGGCGGCAGGTCCGCTTCTACCTGACGGGCGAGGGCACGCCCGTCGCAATGGTCACCTGGGCGCGACTGGACGACGCGGTCGAGGCGGAAATCCTCGACACGGGACGTGCCCTGCGGGCGCATGAATGGAACTGCGGCAAGCGCTTGTTCATCAACGACTTCGTCGCGCCCTACGGAACGGCCCGGCACATTGCTCGTGACCTGGAGAAGCACGTTTTTCCCGGCGAAAGCGCAAGCGGCATTCGGCGCCATTCCGACGGGACAGTGCGCCGCATAAAGCGCCAGGTCGGAAACAATCGGCTGAAGCGCTTATAGATCGTCGTTCGCCGGCGGATTGGACCTCCGGCGGGAAGCTGGCCGCACCAACTCCGCGCATGGCGCAATCCCGGCAGGCCAGCGAATATTCGTCGCCTTTGATCTTTCTGGAGGTCAGCACGCGCGCGCAAAGCGGGTCCTGCCGAGCCTCCGGTTCCCGATACGCCGTGCCGAACAGGATTCTCGCGCGGCGTATGAAGGGCGCGGAATCCTGCATGATTCCGCGCCTTTATGAGCCGTCGGAACATGTTCCGACAAACCCAAGCTTGGGGACAATACACAATTGCTCCCCAAAACCACAGAGGTCATCAACATGATCAACGCAGCAAACTTCGTGGCTCCGGCACATTGCCCGGACGATCTCGTCTCTCCGGTCAGCTTCGGGGGCGGCACGGCGGCAACGACGTCCAGTCAATCGATCGGCCAGACAATCGGCTCGACCGCGGGAGGACTGCTAGGCGGATTCTTCGGCAGCACTCCAGGCGCTGCGATCGGCGACAGTCTGGGCGGCAGCCTCGGCGGCCTGATCGGCAGCGCCATCGAGTCGGCAATCAGCACCAGCTGACAGGCTGGCAGCGCTGATCACTGATCGACGCTGGGAGAGGGGCGGTCGATGCAAAGCCCGGCCGCCCCGATCCCACCTGCCTGGAAACGCACGTCTCGTCACGCCGACGGCGTGCGTTCCATCTTTCCTTCCTCCCCTTGACGACGGTTCTTGCCTTGATCGCCAAACAATCCGCTGCGGAACAGATGGTTCCGTTATCCTGGTTCGGCCGAACATTGTGGAAATTCACTCCGCTTTGCATCGAACTGACCTTCCTTGCCGTGTGCCTGAGGCTGATCGGCCTGGTCCAGCCTTTCATCTTCCAGGTCATCATCGATCGGATTCTCCCGTTCCAGCGCGAAGCATCGTTGCTTGTCGTCGTTGCGGTGATGATCGGCGCCAGCCTTTTTCAAAGCGGCTTCACCGTCCTGTCGGGCGTGCTTGGCGTGCAGACGGCCAACGGCATTACGCGGGAGCTGGGCGCGCGCCTGTTCGACCATCTGTTCAAACTGCCGCTCAGTCATTTTCGCCGCTGGCCGGTCGGCGAGACCATCACGCGCATCGGCGAAACCGACACGATCCGCGCCTTCCTGCTCGGCGCCGCCACCGGCGTTTTTCTCGACCTCCTGTTCGTTGCCCTCTATCTGGCGATCCTGTTTGCCCTGTCGAGCAAACTGACGCTTGTGGTGCTCGTCGCACTGCCGTTGCAGGCCCTGATCTATATCGGCTTCAGCCCCATTCTCCGGCATCGGCTGCGTGCCCAGTTCGATGCCGGCTCGCGGCATCAGGCGCAGATGGTCGAAAATATTCTCGGCGCGACAGCCGTAAAGGCGCTGGGAGCGGAAAACCTGATGCTGGCGCGGCTGAGCCAAACCCTGGCGCGGGTTCTGGAAACGGCCAGACGCGTCACGATGCTGAACATCGCCAGCGGCGAACTGGCGCTCGCCTGCGATCGCGCCGTAACCATCGGCATCGTCTTTCTCGGCGCTCAGGAGGTGTTCGCCGGCAATCTCACATTGGGGCAGTTGATCGCCTTCCAGCTCGTCGCCGAAAAGGTCGCCGGTCCGGTCGCCGGGTTCTCCAGGCTTTGGCAGGACTGGCAGGGACTGAAGGTCTCGCGCCAGCGTCTCGGCGACATCGTCAATGTTCCGGTCGAACCCTTTGGCATGCTCCCCGGCCTGCCCGAAATCGTCGAGCCGAAGCTGACCTTTCGCGAGGTGAGTTTTTCATACGTGCCGGGCGTGCCCGTTCTGGAACGTTTCAATCTGACGGCCGAGCCACGCAATTGCACCCTGGTTGTCGGTCCCTCGGGCATCGGCAAATCGACCTTTGGCCGATTGGCATCGGGGATCGAGACGCCCTCGAGCGGGACGATCATGCTTGGCGGTGAGGACATTGCCGCCTACGACCCGCGCGACGTCCGGGCACGGATCGCCTACGTGCCACAGGAGCCTTACCTCTTCTCCGGCACCTTGCGCGCCAATCTGCTGCTCGATCGGCCGCATTGCGGTGACGACGAATTGCATGCAGCGCTGCGCTGCGCCGCCGCCGACGACCTGGCGTGGCAGCTCCCGGCGGGATTGGATGCCGAAGTCGGCGAGCGCGGCGGGGCGCTTTCCGGCGGCCAGCGCCAGCGCATCGCGATCGCCAGGGCGATCCTTCTCAACCCCTCCGTCCTGGTTCTGGACGAGCCAACCAGCGCGCTCGACGAGGCGGCACAGAGAAAAATGGTCCACGAGTTGATGATCCTCAAGCAACGCGTCACCTTGATCGTCATCACCCATCGGCCGGATGTTTTCGTCGGGGCGGACGCCATCGTCGATTTCGGCGCCTGGAGGCGGCCATGAACACGCCCGGCGCACCGCGCGTCGCATCTCCCACCCTGCGCGCCACCTCCCTGTTTGCCGTCGGCGTGTTTTTGACCAGCCTGGTCGCGGCATGCATTTTCCGCGTCGAGATCACCGCGCGCGGTTCCGCCAGGGTCATTCCCGTCGGGCGCGTCCAGCTCATTCAGGCAGAATTCTCCGGCGCCGTGACGGCAATTCACGTGCGCGACGGGAGGCGGGTCGCCAAGGGGCAGATCCTGATCGAGCTCGACGCGACCGCGGCCAAGGTCGAACGCGACCTGATCAGTGAGGAGGAGACACGTCTGAGGATCGAAAGCAACCGACTGGAAAGCCTGCTTGCGGGACTGGAGGCGCCCGGTCTGCAAGATGGAACTCCGCCGGCCGTCAGCGCGGACGACTTTCCCGCAATCGACCAGGGCACGGCCGGTAACGCGATCCTTGCCGAGCAGCAGCGCCTGCTTGCCGCCGAGCGCGACGACATAGCGGCAAGCCTGCGGCAGGCGACGGCACGCATCGCAGCGAATGAAAAATCGGCCTTTGTCACGCGCGGCAACATCGACCGCAACGACGCCGCTCTGAAAATCCAGGCCGAGCGGCTCGCCGCCGCCGAAAAGCTGGTGGAGAGCGGCGCATCGTCGCGCGGCGCCTATCTGCGGGTGCTGGAGGAGTTCACCGGCCTGCAGAAGGGGCGCGACGTGCTCGTCCGCGAACTCGATCAGAAGACCGTTCTAACGACGGTTCTGCGCGCCGAGCGTGCCGGGATCGTCACGGCGCGCAGGAACAGCGCGCTGCAGCGGATGAGCGAGATCAACAGCCGCCGGGCGGCGCTCGATCAGCAGCGTCGCGCCGTCGAACGGCGCATCGCCGCAGCGACATTGGAAGCGCCTGTTGCGGGAACGGTTGAGCAATTGTCGATCTTCACGATTGGCGGCATCGCCCAGGCGGGCGAAAGCCTGATGCGCATCGTGCCCGACGAGGGGCCGCTCGAGATCGAAGCGATCTTCGCCAATGAAGACAGCGGCTTCCTCGCCGTCGCGCAAAAGGTCCGGGTGAAGCTCGACGCCTTTCCCGCCGAGCGGTTCGGCACTGTCAGCGCGCGCATCACCGACATCGCCGCCGACGCCGTCGAGACGAAACCCGGACGCTGGGGTTTTATCGTGCGGCTGGCGCCGGAGACGGATTTTCTCGATTCGCCGTCGGGCCGCTTCGCCTTGCGTCCGGGCATGACCGCTTCGGTCGATGCGATCACCGGCGACCGGACGCTGATCAGTTATTTCATCGCTCCGCTGGTCTCGCAGCTCGGCGCGAGCCTGGGTGAACGATAGGAAAGCCGGACATCGCGGCAGCCGGGCCTTGCGTTGTCGCCCAACACCACCTATATCAGCGTCACCGGTCGCTCGATCGGCGCGGAAGGTCCTGCAGGATATGCGGTGAGGTTCCCCGACAGAGCGACTGTATTTGACCTGGAAGACGGTTTGGCGACCATGAATGTACCGGCGCCACGACACAGTCCCAGAAACGAAGGAAAGCGGGCACAGGCCCGCTTTTTTGTTTTTGGCCAGCGAAGCCCATGCGTTCCTCACCCGGTCGCCGTATGCCGGTTGCCAAACGCCGTCACGGCGACGGATCGAACAGATGGCAGCGCACCGTCGCATCGCCGACGGGAAGTGGCAGGGGAATTTTCACATCGCATTCCACCCGCCTGACTGGACAGCGCGGATGGAAATGGCAGCCCGGCGGCGGTGTGATCGGGTTTGGAATTTCGCCGGCGATGGATTGCCGGTCCTTGCCCTCCATGTCGATGTCGGGCACCGCCTCGAGCAGCATCTTCGTATAGGGGTGCTGTGGCGCGGCGAACAGGTCGCGCGCCGGCGCTTCCTCCACAAGGCGTCCCAGATAAAGCACGCCGACGCGGGTCGCCACATGGCGCACCACCGCCAGATTGTGGCTGATGAACAGATAGGTCAGGCCGAGCCGTTCCTGCAGGTCGCGCAACAGATTCAGCACCTGCGCCTGGACGGAGACATCGAGCGCCGAGGTCGGCTCGTCGCAGACGATGAATTTCGGCTCCGAGGCCAGCGCCCTGGCAATGGCGATGCGTTGTCTCTGGCCGCCGGAAAATTCATGCGGGAATTTCTGCCCGTCGCGCGGGTCGAGGCCGACCAGCGACAGGAGTTCGCCAACCCGCGCGGCGCGATCCTGCGGATCGGAGATCAGGCCGAAGGCGCTGATCGGCTCGGCGATGATCGCACCGACCCGCCAGCGCGGATTGAGGCTGGCGAACGGGTCCTGAAAGATCATCTGGATCTTGCGCCGCATGCGGCGCTCTGTGTCCTGGCTCTTCTTGCCCCAGACATCCGTTCCGTCGATCATGATCGACCCGGCGCTGGGCGGCAAAAGCCCGACCGCCATCTTGGCGATGGTCGATTTTCCCGATCCGGATTCACCGACCAGCGCGTAGGTCTCGCCTTCCTTGATGGCGAAGTCGACGCCATCGACGGCCGTCAGGAGAATGCGGCCTTCGCGCTCGATCATCCGGTTCAGCCAGGGCTTCGACAGGTCGAACACCCGACGCAGCCCCTTCACCTCGACGAGCGGTTTGCCTGAATTGACGGTTTCCGTCTCGACGACTTCTCCGGCCACCGTCATCGCACCGCCTCGCCAGCCGGCTTTGGCAATCGAATGCCAGCGGCATCAGCCGCTTTCAGCGTTTCGGCCGGCGCCACGCGTGAAAATTCCGGCGCATGCAGGAGGCATGCGGCCTGGCTGGTGCCGGCGGCATAGGCCACCGGCCGCTCAGTGGTGCAGGGCGGGAAGCGGTAGTCGCACCGCGGGTTGAACGCGCAGCCATCGGGTATCGTCCCCAGCCTTGGCATGGAACCTGGAATCTGCGCCAGCGGCTTGTCCGGATCGCCCGTCAGCGACGGGATCGCCGCCATCAGGCCGATCGTGTAGGGGTGCTGCGGCAGTTTCACCACGCCGCGCACGGGCCCGAGTTCCGCCAGCCGCCCCGCATAGAGCACACAGACCCGGTCGGCGGTCTCGGCGATCACGCCCATATCGTGCGTGATCAGCATGACGGCCGCGCCGCGCTCGGCGCAAAGCTGCTTCAGGAGCGCGATGATCTGCGCCTGCACGGAGACATCGAGTGCGGTGGTCGGCTCGTCGGCAATCACCAGTTCCGGATCGGCGGCCAGCGCCAGCGCGATGACGACGCGTTGCCGCATGCCGCCTGAAAACTGATGCGGATAAGAGGACAGCCGCGTCTTTGCCGCCGGAATGCCGACCTCCTCGAGCAGTTTGCGCGCCTTGTCGCGCGCTTCGCCCGTCGTCATGCGCTGGTGCGTCATGATGGTTTCAACGAGCTGGTCGCCAATGCGATACAGCGGATTGAGACTGGTCAGCGGATCCTGGAAGATCATGCCGATGCGCTTGCCGCGAATGCGCCGCATACGATCGGGCGGCAGATGGTCGATGCGCTCGCCGGCCAGATGGATCTCGCCGCCGGCGACACGGCCGGGCGGCTCGAGCAATCCGATCACGGCAGAACCGGTGATCGACTTGCCGGCTCCCGATTCGCCGACCATGCCCAAAACCTCGCCGGCGGCGATGTCGAACGACAGATCGTCGATCGCCGTGAGCACGCCATGGCGCGTCGGGATTTCAATGCGGAGATTGCGGACGGACAGGGCAGGGGTCATCTATCTGAGCTTCGGGTTCAGGGCGTCGCGCAGCCAATCGCCAAGCAGATTGACCGACAGCGCCAGTATGGCGAGCGTAATGCCCGGGAAAATCGTGATCCACCATTCGCCGGAGAACAGGAAATCGTTGCCGATGCGGATCAGCGTGCCGAGCGAAGGCTGCGTCGGCGGCACGCCAACACCGAGGAAGGACAATGTCGCCTCGGTGATGATGGCGAGCGCCAGATTGATCGTCGCGATCACCAATACGGGACCCAGCACATTCGGCAGGACATGCTTGAACATGATGGTCCAGGGACCAAGGCCGATCAGCCGGGCCGCCAGCACATATTCCTTGTTGGCCTCGACCAGCACCGAACCGCGCACGGTGCGGCCGTATTGCACCCAGAAGCTGAGGCCGATCGACAGGACGAGGACGAAGAACACCACCTTGTCGTAGGATTGCGGCCCGGCCATCGCCCGCGCCACGCCGTTGATCAACAGGGCGATCAGGATTGCCGGAAAGGTCAATTGCACGTCGGCGATGCGCATGATGACGCTGTCCACCCAACCGCCGAAATAGCCGGCGACAAGGCCGAGCGTAATGCCGAGCAGCATGGAGAACACGACGCTCGCAAAGCCCACTGCCAGCGAAATGCGCATGCCGAACAGGATCGTCGACAGCACGTCGCGCCCCTGATCGTCCGTACCGAGCAGGAAGCGCGCATCGCCCCCGTCCTGCCAGGCTGGCGGCAGGAAACTGTCGAGGATCGAAATGCTGCCCGGATCGAAGGGATCGTGCGGCGCGATGAGCGGTGCGAACAATGCGGCCAGGACGAACAGGGCGACCACCAGCGCCGACACCAGGGCCAGCGGCGAACGCGTGAAGGAATACCAGAGATCGGAATCGCGCATGCGACCGAGCGCCCCGACGGCGCCGCCGCTTACCGGAATGCGGGCTTTGGTTTCCTCGCCGGTTACATAGGGCATGGCTCTATCCTGCCGTTCCGCCGTCGAGGCGAATGCGCGGGTCGACCGCCACGTAAAGGAGGTCGACGATGAAATTGATGACGACGAACAGGAAGGCGATCAAAAGCAGGTAGGCCGCCATGATCGGGATATCCACATTCTGCACGGCCTGCAGGAACAGCAGGCCCATGCCCGGCCACTGGAACACGGTTTCGGTGATGATGGCGAAAGCGATGATCGAGCCGAGTTGCAGCCCGGTGATGGTGATCACCGGCACCAGCGTGTTCTTCAGCGCGTGACCGAAATTGATCGCCCGGCGCGACAGGCCGCGGGCGCGGGCGAACTTGATGTAGTCTGTTCTCAGCACCTCCAGCATCTCGCCGCGCACCAGCCGCATGATCAACGTCATCTGGAACAGACCGAGTGTGATCGACGGCAGGATCAGCGATTGCAGGCCCGATTTGGTCAACAGGCCGGTGCTCCACACGCCGCCCAGATTGACCGTCTGGCCGCGCCCGAAGGAGGGCAGCCAGCCGAGATTGACCGACACGACGAAGATCAGCAGGATGCCGATCAGGAAGGTCGGCAACGACACGCCGATCAGGCTTACCGCCAGGAATCCGCGCGCCAGCCAGGTGTTGCGGTAAAGCCCCGTATAGACCCCCATCGGCACGCCGATCGCCAGCGCGAACAGCGCCGACACGAAGGACAGTTCCAGCGTCGCCGGCAGGCGCGAGGCGATCAGCGCCGCCACCGGCTGCTTGAACTGATAGGAGATGCCGAAATCGAACTGCGCCGCCTTCAACACGAAACGGCCGAACTGCAGCATCACCGGGTCGTTCAGGCCGAGCGTCTCGCGCAGCGCGGCGCGTTCGGCCGGCGACGTATCGACGCCGACCAGCTGATTCACCGGGTCGCCGACAAAGCGAAACATCATGAAGGAAATCAATGCGACGACCAGCATGACGCCGAGCGCCTGGACAAACCGTTTGATGGCAAATGCAATCATCCAAAAAGTTCCTGAAGCGCTGAAACGACCGGCCCGCGCCGTGATGTCTCAACGGTGGCGCGGGCCGCAGGGTTTCAAGGGTCGCTTCAGTTCACTTTCGCCCAGTAGAACAGCACCTGGTTGTCCGGCCGCTGGACGATATCGATGTTCTTGCGCTTGCCCCACACCAGCGACTGCTGATGCAGCGGGATGTGCGACGTTTCCTCGGTCATGATCGTGTAGGCGTCCTTGATCTGAGCGTCGCGCTTGGTCGCGTCGGTTTCCACGACGATCTGCTTGGCCAGTTCGTCCACCTTCTCATTGCAATAGCCGCCGAGGTTGAACGGTCCGCCTGCGCCGGTCTCGTCGCGGCAGCCAGCCAGATTGGTCAGGACGTTCCACGAATCGAACGAGCCGGGTGTCCAGCCGAGCAGGTAGAAATCGGTGTCGTAGCCGCCCGGTGCCAGAACCTTGGCGAAATACTGCGCCTTCGGCTGGGCGTTCAGATTCACCTTCACGCCGACACGCGCCAGCATTGAGACCACCGCCTGGCAGATCGCTTCGTCGTTGACGTAGCGGTCATTCGGGCAATCCATGCTGACGGAGAAACCATCCGCATAGCCAGCTTCGACGAGCAGCGCCTTTGCCGCTTCGGGATCATGGGGCCAGCGTTGAAAATCACCCGAACCTGAGTATTGCTCATTGGCGATCAGCAGCGGCACCGGCGTCGCCAGGCCGCGCATGATGCGGTCCTTGATCGCCTCGATGTCGATCGCCTGGTAGATCGCCTTGCGCACATTGGCGTCGCGGAACGGGTTCTTGCCCTTGATGTCGGAGGTGGGCAGCTCGTCGCGGATCTGGTTGAAGCCCAGATGGATGACGCGCAGTTCCGGTCCCGTCAGGGCTTCCGTGTCGGCATTGGCGTTGACGCGCGGGATATCCTGCACGGGAACCGGGTCGATCAGATCGACATCGCCGGCCAGAAGCGCTGCCACGCGGGTGCCGTCGGCGGCGATCGGCGTGAACACGACCTCGGTCAGATTGTGCTCGGGCGTTCCCCACCAGTTGGGGTTCGGCTTGAACACCGTCTTCACGCCGGGCTCATGGCTCTCGATGGTGAAGGCGCCTGTGCCATTGGCCTTGAAGGCGGCCTGGCCGGGATTGGTGTCGCGCGCCGAGATCGGCACAATCGCGCCTTCGGCCTCGGCCCATTCCTTGTCCATGATGTACCAGGTATCCCACTCGTAATGCAGGATCGGGTTCGGTGACTTCAGCTTCACCTCGACCGTGTAATCGTCGACCTTCACCCATTCCGAATCGGCCGGAATGCGTGTCTTCAGATCCGAACCCTCGGCGCGCACGCGCTCGGCGGAGAAGATCACGTCGTCGGCGTTGAAATCATTGCCATTGGCGAACTTGACGCCCTGGCGCAGGTGGAACCGCCAGGTGAGCGGATCGAGCGTCTCCCAGCTCTCGGCGAGACCGGGGATGATGCTCAGGTCCTTGTCGCGCTTGGTCAGGCCCTCATAGACATTGGCCAGCATGCCAAGCGTGAAGGTCTCGTTCAGTGAATAGGGATCGAGCGCGTTGAGTGTGCCTTGAAAGGCAAAGCGCAATGTCTTGGCGCCCGCCTGCGAGGCGGCCGTCAAGGACAGGCAAAGGGCGATGGCGGCAAGAACCGTCCATCGCGACAACGCGGAAAAATAGTCAAAAAGCCTCTGCGGCATCACCGTTCTCCTCTGGGTGTTGCTTCAGGTTGCTGCCAAACCCCTTTTCCTGCCAGCAACCAATGGCGGTCGCGCCGGTATTGTCGTTCCCGGATGTGTTGGGCAGCGTCGTTTGCCGGCGTGCCTGGCCACATCTCATTATGATGGTTGAAGCCTCAACTTTCGCGACCGTAACCGAAGCAGCGCGTTTTACAAGCCCGATAAGACGGCAGGGCGCGCCGACCCGCCAGCGAGGTTCGATCAACGCTGCAATGCGCGTTCGGATGAGTCTCAAAGACGATGTGAAGCAACCCCTAAAGCTTGATGAGCAGTATGATGGCGCCGATCGTCATGGCAACAGACAGGGCGGTGAGCGCGATAAACCCGCGCGCTCTGTCGAAGAACATCGCGTAGCCGGCGAGCCATGCGGAAGCGGCCGCACCCAGCGCGAACAAAAAACCGTCGCGCGAACCGAAGGCAAGCGTCGCCGCCATCAGGCCGCCGATAATCAGTGACCCGAACGCGATAATGATGGCCACTGCGTAGGTATCGTATTTCTCGTTCATCGTTCGATCGGTCCTCATAAGCTTGTCCCCGGGCCGCGGATGTCAGCTTAGCCATATCGGCTCGAAAGGATAGACCCTAGAAGCGGGCAATCCCCGTCGGATTGCGACAAGCGGTCAAAGCTCCAGCGCCCGGCTCGGAGAGGTACCGCTGGACAGCGAGATCTCGCGCCCGCTTTGAGAGCCCGGATCATCATCGCCGGCGCCTGCAGCGAGCAATTGCCATGACGGTGCTGCTCGTTGTAACCATCCCGACCATTCAAAAGAGGGCGCAGCATGGACCAATTCACCGGCGGTTGCCTTTGCGGCAACGTCCGAATCGTAGCGTCGGGTCGTCCATACCGGGTCGGCCTTTGCCACTGTCTCGACTGCCGCAAGCATCATGGAGCCCTTTTCTACGCTTCCGCCATATTCCCCCAGGATGCGGTGACGATCGATGGCGAAACACGCGACTACGCCGGGCGGTTTTTCTGTCCCCGTTGCGGCTCGTCCGTTTTCGCGCGCAGCGCAGATGAAATTGAAGTGAACCTGGGATCCCTGGATGCTCCTGACCAATTGATGCCAACCTACGAAAGCTGGATCATCCGTCGCGAATCCTGGTTGCCTCCGTTTCCGCTCACGAGACGATACGACCGCGATCGTGACGCCACGGATCGCTTTGAGGAGTAGGCCGCCCGACCCGGCGAAAGCATCGTTACAAGGTGACGCGAGGGAAACGTTTTCGCCATGCTCGACTTGATTGAGCGGCTCGAGACCGGTTTGCGAAGAATTCGGCAGAGACTTCAACCTTGAAGCCCAACGGGGCGCCGGCCGGTCAGGCCGCCCCACGGAGGCAATGAGCCAAGCGAACTTGCCGTGAGCGGGATGATGGCGGGCCACGTCCGACGAAAATGAGCACTACGAGATCATCATAACCATTTGATGTTTATATGATAATTCACAGTGTGCGGTAATCGGCGGGTTTCGGTGGAGATAGTGTATCTAGCGACGGTGATATCGGGTGAACGGCGGCGTTCCGTCTTCCTTTTAGCTATGCAGGTGGTATGAAAATCGTCCTCGCGGCTGCCGCCTGTTGCCGGACGACACATCCCTCCGTGATCATTGATGAGGTCCATAGCCCGCATGAAGGCATGGACGGTGGTCGGGCCGACAAAGGACCAACCGCGTTTCTTCCGATCTTTCGATAGCGCGGTCGAAGCGGCCGAAGTCGACATGGTTTGAGGTGCGGCCAGTTCCTCCAAAGCCGGCTCGAAGCGCGAGACTTAGGCCGCGAGTGGGGCTTCTCGCTCCGCCATTTCCTGGGCGCGTTTCGCGTTGTTGATGAGGGGGCGATCTTATCGCGATGGCGAACGATGCCAGCATCCTTCAGCAGACGTTCCGCATCCACGTCGGTGACGCCGACAATCCGGCCGAAATCAACCCCATGGAACGCCGCGCGGAAATTCTCACGGGTGGTGGTCCCAACCGTGCACCAGTTCCCGATAGGGGCAGTAGGGCGTGGATTGAATTTTAGCTAGAGAACGCCTCATATCCCTATTGCGTCTCCGATGCAGTTTATGTAGTTTGAGGTATGCTCGAACTCAGAGAAATTGCGGACATATATTCCGGCTTGGCGGTTCACGAGGGCGACGGGTCCTCGCGTTTTGTGCGTCTATCCGATCTGTCCGACCTACGGTCCGGCCGCGCGCCCAAGTTGGCCACAGCCGGTGAGCCGCCGGCTGTGGCCAGAGCGTTGCCGATAGAAGAAGGCGACTTGATCGTTGGTGCGCGCGGCGCATCAACCGACGTGTGCCTCGCTGCCCATTCTTGGTTCGGCGCTTTTATATCACTGGATCTATACTTGGTGCGCCCCGATACAGCGAAAGTCGATCCGGGGTATCTGGCGGCCTTTCTTGATCTCCCCGCAACGCAGGCGGCTTTCTCCGGCAACAAGCAGGGCAGCGGTCTCGCTCGACTGCCAAAAGAGACCCTCGATAAGCTCGTGGTCCCGCTCCCGCCAATGCCTACGCAGCGGTTGATCGCCGATTTGGCGCGATCCTTTCGCAATGAGGCTGAGCTGCTGCAGCGGCTCGCCACTCTCAATTCCATCCTTGGCCGTGAGGCTGTCGCGCGCGCCATCCGTGTCGCCGCCGCGAACCCGAATTCATAGGAGACCTCATGCCCACCCTTCAGCAAGAAGACATTCTTTCGGCCGTTTGGCGCGCCTGCGACACCTTTCGCGGCGCCGTCGATGCCACGCAATACAAGGACTACGTCCTTACCGCACTATTTCTCAAGTACATCAGCGACGTGCGCCGGAAGCACGTTGAAGAATTCCGTCGTGAATTCGGTGGAAATGAACTTCGTATCCAACGCCGCCTAGACCGCGAGCGTTTCAAATTGCCGATGGTTGAGCTGAAGAACAGCAAGACCAATGAGGTGGAGGAGAGTTTCCTCGGCGATTTCTATGGCCTGCATGAGCGCCGAGGGCGCGATAATATCGGAGAGCTGATCAATATCGTCTTGGATGCCATCGAAAAAGCCAATGAAGGCAAGCTCGGCGGCCTCTTCCGTGCGATCGACTTCAATTCCGAAACCAATCTGGGTCAGACGAAGGATCGCAATCGTCGGCTAAAGACGCTGCTGGAGGACTTCGCCAAACCCGGCCTGGATTTGTCGGAGACATCCGAAGACATCCTGGGAGATGCCTACATTTTCCTGATCGAGCGTTTCGCATCGGATGCCGGCAAGAAGGCGGGGGAATTCTTCACGCCGCGCAAGGTGTCGGAGGTCGTCGCCAAGCTCGCGAACCCGCAATCCGGCAACAGGATTTGCGATCCGGCTTGCGGCTCGGGATCGCTGTTGTTGCGTGCCGGCGAGGAGGTTGCCGACGGCAACTTCCAGCTCTTCGGCCAGGAGTCGAACGGCAGCACGCGCTCGCTGGCCCGGCTCAACATGCTGCTGCATGCTCAGGACAGCGCGCGCATCGACTGGTGCGACACGCTCAATTCGCCCACGCTAATCGAAAGCGACCACCTGATGCGCTTCGACGTAGTGGTCGCCAATCCCCCGTTCAGTCTCGACAAGTGGTGGGGCAATACGGATTCGGAAGGGAATGCGCTTCCCGATCCCTATAAGCGCTTTACCCCTCACATGCCGCCCAAGAGCCGCGGCGACTACGCCTTCATTCTGCACATGCTGGCAATCACGCAGCCGACGGTGGGGCGCATGGCGGTTATCGCGCCGCACGGCGTTCTGTTCCGCTCCGGCGCCGAAGGCAAGATCCGCGAAAAGCTGGTCCGCGACAATCTGCTCGATGCGGTCATCGGTCTGCCGGCGCAGCTCTTCCCGACTACCGGCATCCCGGTCTGCATCATGGTGTTCGACAAGGCGCGCGAAGCCGGCGGCCTTAGGTCGCACGAGCGGAGCATTCTGTTCATCGACGCCGGCCGCGAGTTCGAAACGGGCAAGAAGCAGAACCGGCTGACCGACGCAAACGTCGGCAAGATCGTAGACACCTATCGCCGCCGGGCCGTGATCGAACGCTATTCCCACCAGGCGACCTTCGAAGAGATCGAGACCAACGGCTTCAATCTCAACATTCCGCGCTACGTCGATACATTCGAGCCTGAGCCCGAGGTCGATCTTCAGACCGTGCAGAACGAAATCCGCGACCTCGAAGCCCAGCTCGCCGAGACGCGGAAGAAGATGAACGGCTTTCTGAAGGAGCTCGGCATCGATGTCTGACGCTCCCTCGCGCGCCGCGTCCCGGCGTGGACGCACCCTGAAGCTCTATCTGGTCGACGGCTCACCATCCGGCGTCATTACGGCTGAGCTCGGCATTTCCTCGGTACGCGCCGCCGTCGCTTCGCGCACCGCCTTGCCCGATCTGATCCGGCGGGAAGAGGCAAGCCGCACAGGTATCTATCTTCTGGTCGGGCCGGACCCCGATTTGCCGGGGCGGCAGCTCGTCTATATTGGCGAAGGCGACCAGGTGAAGACGCGGCTCGCAGCGCATGACGCGGACGAGTCAAAGGAGTTCTTTACCCGCGCCGTGCTGATCGTCTCCAAGGACGAGAACCTCACCAAGGCTCACGGACGCTATCTCGAAAGCCGGATCATCGCCGCGATCCGCGGAGCGGGCCGTGCCAAGCTCGTCAACGGCACCGAACCGCCGTTCAAGGGTTTGCCGGAACCGGAAATCGCCGACATGGAGCGGGTGCTCGACGAAATCGAGATCCTGCTTCCTGTGCTTGGGTTCGATGTGCTGCGGCCTGCTGGGCAGGAGGCCGGAGGGCCGAGCCGGGCTGAGACGGCCGGTGCCGTTATGGCTGCGACAGCCGACCATGACGCGCTCTTCACTTTCACTGAGGCGGGAACGGATGCCAAGGCGCGTGAGGCCAGCGACGAGTTCGTTGTGCTGGCGGGATCACGCGCGAAGCGTCAGGAGGTCCCGAGTTGTGGCGAGGGACTGAAACGCCGTCGCGCCCAGCTCATTGCCGACGGTGTGTTGGTGCCCGATGCCGATGGGAAATTCCTGCGCTTTACCGCCGACACAGCCTTCGATTCTCCCTCGGGCGCAGCTGGCACCGTCTATGGCGGCAATGTCAGCGGCAACCGCTACTGGAAACACGCCACCACCGGCCAGAGCTATGGCGACTGGCGCAAGCGCCAGATCGGCGAAGGGGGTGAAACGTGAAAAGTCACCTCGTAAAAGATTGGACAGAGGTGTCACTTGGCAGCCTTATTCAGAAGGCGCGGCCGATCACGTATGGAGTAGTGCAGCCCGGAGAGCATGATCCTAACGGAATACCGCTTATCCGAGGTCGCGACTACTCCGGTGGCTGGAGGTGTATTGATGATCTCTTTCGAGTATCTCCGATCGTGGAACGCGCTTTCGCACGGGCGCGCCTAAAGACTGGCGATTTGATCATCACCATCAAAGGGGATGTTGGTACAGTTGCGCAGGTAATTCCTGAATTCGATGGTGCTAACATAAGTCAGACCAATGCGCGTTTGGCCATCGATGATGCAAGGGCACTGCCCCGTTTCGTATTGCATTTTTTACAGTCTCCGCTTGGTAAGCTCGAAGTTTCCAAAGCAACGCAAGGCGGGGCTCAACCGAGCCTTGTTTTTGGAGCGATCTCATCGTTTAGACTTCCGCATCCGCCGATCGAGGAGCAGCAGCGTATCGTTGCCGTCCTTGACGCCTGGGACCAGTCTATTGACCAGACCGGGCGCCTGATCGCTGCCAAGCAACGGCGATTTGATGTCGCTCGCATCCGTCTGATCGAAGCGTTTCAATCAGTCGGAAAGGGCCGCAACCCGTGGACCCCGGTTGATTTCGGCGAGATTGCCGAAGAGCTGAAGCAGCGCAATGCCGCTGGTCATGGCCCAGATCGAGTGATGGGGGTGATCAAGGGCGAAGGTCTGGTTCCCATGCGTTCGCACGTGATGGCCGCCGATCTTCGCCGCTATTTGGTCGTGCCGCCGCAAGCCATCGCCTACAATCCCATGCGTTTGAATATTGGGTCGATTGCAGCATCACAGTACGACCAGGATGTTCTCGTCAGCCCCGACTATGTCGTTTTCCGCGCGCGCAAAGGCAGAGCCGATCCTGACTTTTTGCGCTTTCTGATCGGCACGAAGCGGTGGCGTGATCACCTGATCACTGTCGGAAGTGGCAGCGTCCGCACCAGGATCTATTTCGATGGCCTGGCCGAAATGGTCCTGCGCGTACCGGATGTCCGCGAGCAAAAGCGGATTGGCCAAATACTCGCCGCTATGGAGCAAGACCTCAACACGACGATAGAGGCCGCATCGGCTCTCCGCACCCAAAAGCGCGGCTTGATGCAAAAGCTGCTCACGGGCGAGTGGCGGTTGGGGGAGAACTTCGAATGAAGATTCTGGGTTTCAGAAGTGACCCTAGTACACCGCGCTACGCGATCGTCGACGGTTCAACAACTGCGCTCGCGCTTCTCAATGCGGATGCCGAGAGTCGGCTTCGCTTTCCGGCCGACTGCAATAGTGAAGCAGCACAGGTGACATGGCTCTATCGTGAATTCGAGCGAATTTTCCACATTCACCCCGACATCGGCAGAGTCATCATCAAGAAGGGTGAATTTACCCAGGGAGACAACAACGCCAAGCGGGTCGCGTCCTATCAGGAGGCGGCACTGCTTTTGTACTGCGGTCTGCACAACAAGCCCGTAGTCGCAAAGATCTA
The DNA here is from genome assembly GCF_001050155.1 of Nitratireductor soli. GTDB lineage: Bacteria > Pseudomonadota > Alphaproteobacteria > Rhizobiales > Rhizobiaceae > Nitratireductor > Nitratireductor soli. The sequence goes on along the minus strand of NZ_LFVY01000005.1, from coordinate 82,136 downwards.
CGCATCGCTGGGGACCAGAAGCGCGCAGGTCAAAGACCATGCCATCGCGCGTGTCGGTCAAACGACGCGATATTGGGATGGCAAGATGGCGGATGCCATCATCGCCGCGTGGTGGGGAGCGACAAATCCATGAGCTTGGCTCCCGTCGCCATGCCGATCACGAACGGCACGACCTTCCATAACAAATACCGTTGGGTTCGGCCGATCGGCCGTGGATCATTCGGCGAGGTGTGGCTGGCGCAAGACCAGGCCGTGAACCACGAATACGCGGTCAAGATCCTGAACGCCGGAATCGGTATCGATCAGCGATTGCAGGAAGCCCAGGTCGGGCACGCCTTCACGCACAATAACCTCGTTCGCGTTCATCAGGCGGATGTGACGACCGACGGCAAGGTCGTCATTGCCATGGACTATTTTCCTGATGGATCGATCACGGCGCTGGCCAATCCGAGCGGCTTCCTGCCTTTGCCTGCTGCGGTTCGCGCGATGATCGACGTGCTTCAGGGGCTCGAACATCTGCACCTCAACACCTTCTTCCACAATGACGTCAAGCCGCAGAACGTCCTGCGCGGCCCGCAAGGCGAAGCCAAATTGGCCGACTATGGGATCGTAGGGGTTTCGCCAACCGGCGCGCCAGTGATGCCGTCCAGTTGGTATGTGCTTCATGCCGCACCGGAGACTGTCGCCGGCAATGGTATTGAAGCTCGAACGGACATTTTCCAGTCAGGCCTGACCATGTTCCGGTTGTTGACGGGGCTCGGGTCGCTTGAAGCGAAGTTCACCTCGCTGGGGCGTAGTGCCTACGAAGCCGCTCTCGCCAATGGCACCCTCATTTCCCGCGGGGACTTCCCGCCATTCATCCCGAACTCAGTCTGTCGGGCGGTCCTGACGGCCATAGATCCAGATCCCACCAAGCGCTTTCAGTCTGCTCTGGACATGAGGCGCGCCCTCGAAAAGCTTTCCTTCGCCGGGCACTGGACCGTCGATGCCACGGGACAACTGATCGGTTCTGATGTGCGGCATACCTTTCGTTTTGAGCATCTCGCGGCATCCGGTCGCAACGCGGCTTTTGCCGCTTTCAAGACCAATAAACAGTCCGGCCGCGAGACCAGGATTTCCCGGTTTACCAAGAGCAATTTGACCAACGCAGAGGTGTGCAAGTTTGAGGGCGTGTTCTTGAAAGCTGTCGTGGATGGGAAAGTGACATGACAATCAAAGTCCTCAGCTTCGATCAGGCGCTCAAGAAGGCGGAGAGTTACGGCAAACGACATCTACTGCTCGGTAACGGCTTCAGTATCGCCTGTAAGCCGGACATTTTCGCCTATGGCTCGCTCTTTGAAGAAGCCAAGAAGACCATGTCCAAGGAGCTTGCGGCGATATTCGCGGCGATGGGAACCCAAGATTTCGAGGAAGTGATCCGCGCGCTTCAGCACGCGGCCGTCATTGTGAGCGTCTACAGGCCCAAGTTCGTCACCACCAAAAAGATGCTTCTAACAGACGCTGAAAAGCTGAAGACAGACCTCATTCAGGCTGTGGCGGGCCGCCACCCCGCGCGCCCTAACGACATTTCCGATGAACGGTACGCAGCCTGTCGTCAGTTTCTTTCGCATTTCGTTGGGCAGGGAGCGGGCGGCAAGATCTACACCATGAACTATGATTTGCTGCTTTACTGGGCGTTGATGCACGAAGAAGAAGACGTGCTTGCGCGAATTGCCCTTAGTCATGACGACGGCTTCCGCAAAGACCAAGACGATTTTGATGCGCCGTATGTAGAGTGGCAAGGTGAAGGTGCCGCGCACGGTCAGAATATCCATTATTTGCACGGAGCTCTTCACCTATTTGATGCCGGCTACCACCTCGAGAAATATACGTGGGTGAACACGGGCAAGGCATTGGTCGACCAGGCGAATGATGCGCTAAAGAAAGACCTGTTTCCCGTCTTTGTGGCCGAGGGCGATAGCAACAGCAAACTGACAAAAATCCAACACAGCGCGTACTTGCATCATAATTTTAAAAGTTTCGCGGGCGTCTGCCAAACGAAGTCAAAAGATGGAACGGCTCTGTTCATCTATGGGCATTCGTTTGCCAAAAATGATGCCCATGTCCTGAACATGATCGGATACGGCAAAATCTCACATCTCTTTGTTAGTTTGTACGGGGATCCGGACAGTAAAGCGAACAAAGCTATCCGCAGTAACGTCGAGAAGGTCGCTGCTCTGCGCCCCAAGGTATATCCCGTGCTAAAGGTCGACTTCTTCGACGCTGCGTCGGCGAAAGTGTGGGGGTGATGGCATGACCCATTCCCCTGAATTCACTACCTCGGAGGCGGGTGGCGCCCAGCTCCAAGCGCTAAACACGCTGATCAACTGTGGCTGGCATTACGTAACGCGGGCGGAGGCCGATCAGTGGCGCGATGGGCGGCGTGCGTTGCCGTTCCTTGAAACCCAGCTCCGGGCGGATCTGGCACGCATCAATCGCATTCAAGTCGATGGACGTGCCCATTCATTCTCCGAAGCGAATATCGACGCTGCGGTACGGCGGCTCGCTGATCGTATTCCCGAGGGCGTGGTGCGCGCCAACGAGCGGATGACGGACGACCTGATGCTCGGCATCGCTTTGCCGCAAACCATCGGAGCCACGTCGCGAGAGTGGCCGTTCAAATTCATTGATTGGAACGACTGGCGCGCCAACAGCTTCCAGGTGACCAGCGAATATACCGTGAGCGAACCAGGCGGCCCGACGATCCGGGTCGATCTCGTTCTCTTCGTCAATGGTATTCCGCTTGGGATAATCGAGGTCAAAGCCTCACACGTCTCGGCCGATCAGGGCGTAAGCCAGCAGATTCGCAATCAGAAAATGGGGGAAGGCGTTCCGGCGCTATTTTATTCCGCCCAGCTCCTGTTGTCGGCCAGCAGCTTCGACCCGCGCTATGGCACGGTGGGCACGCCGCGAAAGCTCTGGAGCGTTTGGAAGGAGCGTGAAGATCCGCCAGGCTTTGCCGAAGAGGTGGTTAATCGCTCGCTCGACACGGTCGAGGGCAAGCGGGTAGCGCTCGATTTTGCGCCGTACATGAAACGGCACGACGGGCTGATGGAAGAACACCGGTTCGTCACGCCGCTGGATGAAACGATCGTGGGGCTTTGCCGCCCTGAAAGGTTCATGCGGCTTGTCCGCCGCTACATCCTCTTCGACCTCCCACATAAGAAGATCGCGCGCTATCAGCAGGTAGCGACGGTTGAGACCCTGCTGAAGCGGACTGAGGAACGCGACACGAGCGGGCGGCGCAGGGGAGGCGTCGTGTGGCACACACAGGGTTCGGGCAAGAGCCTGACCATGGTGATGCTTGCAAAGTCCATCGTCATGGCCCACCCGCAGGCACGCATCGTCATCGTGACCGACCGAACCGATCTCGATGAACAGATCACCAAAACATTTCTCGCTACCGGCCGTGAGCCCAAGCGGGCGGCGACGGGCGAGAACCTACTGACCCTGATCGAGGATATGACGCCGGTTGTCACCACCCTCATCCATAAATTCCGGGCGGGTCTGAACAAACGACGGGTCGTAGATACTTCATCAGATATCTTCGTCCTGGTCGACGAGAGCCATCGTAGCCAATACGGCAACCTGGACAGCCTGCACGCCCGCATGCGCGAGGTGCTGCCCAATGCCTGCTTTATCGCCTTCACCGGCACGCCGATCGCCAAGAAGGAGAAGAGCACGTTCGCCAAGTTCGGCGATCTTGTTCAACCCTCTTATTCGATGCGTGATGCTGTCGCAGACAAGGCTGTCGTGCCGCTCCTCTATGAGGGGCGAGAAGTCGTCACCGACGTCGATGATGCACAAATCGACCGCTGGTTCGAGGTCCATACCCGCGGTCTTTCTGACAACCAGCGCGCCGATCTGAAGCGTAAGATGAGCCGGGCGCGCGAAATTGAGGGCGTGGATTCCAGACTTCAATCCATCGCCTTCGATGTCGGCCAACACTTCTTGGCGAACTTCAAAGGGACAGGACTGAAGGGGCAACTCGCGGCGGCGTCGAAAAGAGCAGCAATCCTGCTCAAGAAGCTGTTCGATGAATTCGGTGTCATTACGACCGAAGTCGTGATCTCCGCGCCGGAAATGCGCGAAAGCGAAGACGAAGTCGATGAAGCCGATGACGATCTCGTCCGCACATTCTGGCGCAAGATGATGGAGCGCTACGGTGGCGAGGATGCCTACAACCGTACTGTCGTCGAGCAGTTCAAGGGCTCAGCCGATCCGGACATCATCATCGTCGTCGATAAATTGTTGACCGGTTTCGATGCGCCGCGCAACACTGTGCTCTATGTCGCGCGCCGCCTTAAGGAGCATGGCCTCTTACAGGCTATCGCTCGCGTCAACCGCGTCTTCGACGAAGACGGTGCACCGGATAAGCCCTTCGGTTTCATCATCGATTATACGGGTGTGCTCAAGGACCTTGGTGACGCACTCGCCAGCTACGATGCACTCCAGGGGTTCAGTCCGGAGGACATCGCCAGCAGCCTGTTGGCTCTTCGGGACGAGGCGAACAAAGTGCCGGGCGCCCATGCCGCCCTGCTGGATGTGTTCAGATCCGTCTCCAACAGCTTCGACGCCGAGGCCTACGCTCGCCTCTTGGCCGACGAAGAGATTAGGGCCGAGTTCTACGCCCGCCTGTCCGCGTTTTCCCGCGCGTTCTCCGTGGCACTTGCCTCACCGGCTTTTGTCGAGGCGACGAAGCCGGAGCTGCTCAAGCGGTGGAAGGACGATCTCGGCCGGTTCGTCTCCTTGCGCGCCGCAGTCAGCCTTCGCTACGCAGAGCGGGTGGACTGGCGAGACTATGAGAAACGTATCCGCCAGTTGCTGGACCGGCACGTCATCGCGCGTGACGTTGTTACGCTCGTCGAGCCGCTGAATATCTTCGATGATATCGCGATCGAGGAGCGCCGACAGGAGAAGACGGAAAGCGATGCGTCGGTTGCCGACACAATCGCGCATCAATTGACCCGTTCGATCGAGGAGAAATGGGATGAAGATCCGATCTTCTTCGAAAAATTCTCCAAGCTCGTTCGCGACACGATTGCCGATTTCCACAAAGGGCGAATCAGCGACCTGACCTATCTTTCAAAGGTCAAGGAGTTGCGTGACAAGGTTCAAAGTCGGCAGGATGAAACCGATCCGACACCGGTGCGCCTTCGCGACGATGGGCACGCCCAAGCTTTTTGGGGGTTGGCGAAGCGAAATCTGGAGAAGGTTGGTGTCAGTGACACCGAATTGGCTGCCGACATCGCGCTGGAGATCAGTCGGATTGTGCAGAAGCGTCGCAAGGTCGGCTGGCAGTATGATCGCGACGTCGAGAATGTTATTCGTAACGATATCGACGACTTCTTCTTTGAGGAACTGCGTGGCCGGCGTGATATTTTGATTGATCCCTCCATTCTTGATGGGATCGTCGATGATGTGCTCGCATCGGCTCGTGTGCGCCTGGCGCAATGAGGGCGATCATGGCCGATCGTCCCGTTAGAGAGCAGATCGAAATATGTTGGGGCGAGCGTCGGGTCATCGCTGAACTCCTTCGCACGAATAGGCGTGCTCTCCGGATCGATGTTCGACCAACGGGCGAAGTCGCCATTTCTGCGCCGGTTGGGGAGGAAATCGAAGAAATTCGGGGCAGAGTGCACCGCAAGGGCGCCTGGATCTTCGCGCAGATCGACACGATTGCTCAAAGGCCGGAGGTCACACCGAAACGCAGGTTCATTTCCGGCGAGACGCATCTTTTGCTCGGCCGACAATACCGGCTGTCGATCGAGCAATCCAACGACCCGCACGTTCGACTTGAGGGCGGGCGCCTAGTGATAAGCGCCCGTTCGACCGACGATCAACCCCATTGCAGGCGACTCCTTCAGGCATTCTATACGCTGAAGGCTCGAGAGGTATTTCGGCAACGGTTCGAGGTTGTGGCAGAGCCGTTTGTTCGCAAGGGTCTGAAACGACCTTCTCTTGTCATCCGGGCTATGTCGAAGAGATGGGGAAGCTTCACCCCTAGCGGGCGCGTGGTGCTCAATGTTGATCTAGTGCGAGCCAGTCCAAGATTAATTGATTATGTAATCTGCCATGAATTGGCCCACGCTTTCTTCCCCGATCATGGTGATGGATGGCGCTCTCTGCTGAAAACAGTCATGCCGGATTGGGAAAAACGGAAAGCTCAGTTGGAAGGGGCCTTACGATGACCACTTCTCAAGGGATCGGGTTATAGCGTAGAATCGATGGTTCGAGGTCGCCGCGCAATTCGTCGTCGAACGTCTCAACGCTCCACACGTCGATGATGCCTTCATGCTCACCCATGGCGATACATCACCTCACAGGCAGATTCTGCGATGTTCGCCGTTTAACAGCCACCCACGATCGCGATCGTCCGCTGGGCATAGGTCCGCACTTCGTCTTCGACGAACGGTGTGTTGGGATCATGATGGAACGGCGCGGTATAGCCGTTGATGTCGTCTAGCTCGTTATATTGTGGCGTCAACGGATGGGCCGTGTCGTCCCGAATGAACGCCAGCATATCGCCCAACCATTTCCCTTCGAGAATCTGGTTCGGGAAGCGATAGCGGATATATTTTTCGAGCAACGGCCGCATCGTCATCCGCATATCGCGCGCATCGCCGCTGCGCCCCTCAGCGAAGTCCTGCAGCCGCATGTGGTCATGCAGATAGCCTTCCTTAACCTCACGCTCGATGTCCCACGGTTCGACCGACGAGCCGCCCGCGCTCGCCGAGATCTGAAGCGGCGTGCACGTTGCGCCGTGAATCATGCCGCGCACTGCGTCGAGGAAGAACTTGTCATGGCTGAGCAGGATGACTTGCGCCGCCTTGCTTGGCTCGCCCGTTCGCACGATTTCCTTCGCGGTCATCGCTCTGCGGAAGTCGTCGAGGCTGGTGAAGGGATCATCGAACACGACGATCTTATTCGCGATGTCAGGATCACGCTTGAGCTGGGACAGGAAGAAGGCGAGCGCGAAGGTGTTCTTGTCGCCGGCGCTCATCGTAGTGTCGAAGCTGGGATCTTCGGCATTGGCCTTCGTCACATCAATATCGCTGGTGTCAAAGCGCAGGCAATAGGTCGACTGCGGCACCTTGCCGACGTAATTCTTGCTGCATTGTGCAACGCGGAAGCTGGCGCCGAATGATGCCAAAAACCGATTGATGTCGGCCTCGTAGGCGCCAAGAATCGTCTCGTCATAGGTGTCGAGTGCGGCCTTCTTCGCATCTTTCGCTTCGACGAGCGCCTTCTTGTCACTAAGCAGCGTGGCGTAATTGGAGGCCAAACCGAGCACCGGCGCGGAGTGCCGCTTCTTCACCGCTTGAAGGGTAGCGAGCGTCGCTTCGGCGCTGGCCTTGTTAGCGACGGCATTGGCATCCTTCACTGCCTGGATGTGGCGGTTGGCCTCAGCGAACGTCGCCACGTCGGCCTCCAGTTCAACGCTTGTCGCCGACCAGGTAGCTTGCGCCTCGATGAAGGCGGTGGATGATTCCACCGGCTCCAGCGGGGCGGCGGCCTTCGCCACTAGCATCGCCTTGGCCGCATCGAACACGGCCTCGACCTCACCGCTGATGCGATCGGCGGCACCCGATGGCTTGTAGCCGTGATCGCAATAGGCCTTCCAAAACTCGGCATCGGTCGAGACTTGCGCAAAGCTCTGCTCGACTCTGAGCGCGGCCGTCGATGACAGCGCCTGGTTAAGCATGGTGCTCATATCGGCGATGGCCGCCTTATGTGCGGCGTAGGCCTCGCTGAAATAGCCGCGATAGGCGTCGATCAGACTGTTACCGCCGAGCGGAGTCGCGCAGAAGGGACAACGATCGTCGACGACGTGAGGCAGGCCTTGCGACAACCACTCCTCGCCGCCATCGCGGAAATCATGATGCGCGAGCTGCCGCTGAACCCGCGCGGACGCGTCGGCGGCGATCCCGTCGACGCCTTTGGCCAGCAGGTCGAGAAACCCGTGCGGCAAGGCAGGCAGCGACTGCACGCCCAACAATTTGCGCGCCGCGATTGTTGCTCCATCGTTGACCGCCTTGAGCGCTTTCGCGGCCTTGTCGATCTTGTCGTCGATGTCGGCATCCGCCGCGAGCTTCAGGAACGCTTCCAGCTTCATGCCGGCGGGGACATGCTGCTCCAGAACCTTCTTTTCGGATGTGATCTCCGACTGTTTTGTAGTCGCGTCGGCGTCGAGCTGATCCACCTCCTCGGCCAAGGCAACGCCTGTAGGACCGACGACGATGCGATAGAAATTGCGACGATGCTCGACGTCGATCTGATCGCCTCCGTGAACATTGTCGGTGACGAACTGCTGATCGAAAATGTGGATATCGGGCTGCGCGGCTGTCCACGCACCGCCTGAAAAGCGAGCCGGGCCACTGTCGAGAAGCAGCCCGACCTCGGGCTCCGCGGCGGCCAAGAACGTCTTTCGACGCTGGATGAGCTTGGGCTCATTGCGTTGGAGCGAGCGAAGGATCGCGCACAGGGTCGTCTTGCCGCGTCCGTTACCTCCGTAGATCAGCGTAAAGCGGCCGTATTCACCTCCACTGATGCGTGCCGCCTTGAACCGACCGACATTCTTGATTGTCGTAATTTTCTTCAAAAACACGAATCTGCCCCCTCGATCCTCAATCCGGGTTCGATTCGCCCCGTTCTGATATTAAGGGCCAGAGTAAAGGATAGTGTAGTTGTGCGCCAGATCGGTGCCAGGCAGCGCCCGGCAAGGATTAGCACGACGAGATGGGCATAAGTCTCTGATGACTAAGCATATACAACGCGCATTGCGGCGATAGCGGCCGAGCCACGGTCTTGTCCGTCCCCTTCTGCGGGGAGTCCCGCAACGCCTCCTGAGAAGTAGTAATCAGGATACACGTCTCTCAAGTTCGGCGGCTTTGCACATCCTGATCCAGCTTTGTGCCCGGCTCCCGCTGGCGCTAACGCCGGGCGGTTGGCTTGGGGGCGCTGCCCCCTGGCGCGGCGCAAGGGATCGCTGACGCTCGTCCGGGCCGGTATCCCCGGCCTTCCTCCACGTCGTTCCTCCGTTCCGTGCAGGCCGGGTGATCCCCCTCCGGCCCGGCCGCCCTTGCTCCTTGCACCCCCCGGTCTCGGCGACGGCCAGGGTTGCAGCGCAGCGCTGCGCTCCAACCCAAGCCAATGAGGATCAAGACCATGACCAATACTGTCGAAACCACCGCCACGGTTTCCGAAGCCCCCGCCATCGAAAACGGCGCGGTGCTGTTCGTGCCGCTGAACAAGTTGAAGAAATCACCCAAGAATGCCCGCAAGACCCCGCACAGCGAAGCCCATATCGATGCGCTGGCGGCCAGCATCGCCGCCAAGGGGATGCTGCAAAATCTGGTGGTGGAGCCAGAGACGAACGCGGAAGGCGAGTCCACCGGAAGCTATTTCGTGACCATCGGCGAGGGCCGCAGGCTGGCGCAGTTGCTGCGCGTGAAGCGCAAGCAGATCAAGAAGACGGAAGCCATCCGCTGCGTTCTGGATACCGAGAACGACGCGGCGGAAATCAGCCTTGATGAGAACGTGACCCGTGAAAGCATGTCGCCCGCTGATCAGTTCGAACGATTCCGGGAGCTTTCCGAGCGCATGGGATGGGGCGCGGAAGAAATCGCTGCCCGGTTCGGGGTTTCGGCCCATGTCGTGAAGCAGCGGCTTCGCCTTGGCGCGGTCAGCCCGAAGCTGATGCAGGTCTATCGGGATGGCGGCTTGTCGCTGGATCAGTTGATGGCCTTCGCCATTACCGAGGACCATGACCGGCAGGAGCAGGTTTATGAGAACCTGGCATGGAACCGCGAGCCGTCCACCATCCGGCGCGATCTGACCAAGATGAATGTCGCGGCGACCGACCGGCGCGCGCTCTTCGTCGGAGCGGACAGTTACGCCGAGGCTGGCGGCACCATCATCCGCGACCTCTTCACCGATGATCGGGGCGGCTATTTCGAGGATGCCGCGCTGCTCGACCGGCTTGTCATCTACAAGCTGGAAGGCGTTGCCGCCGAGGTGCAGACGGCAGAGGGGTGGAAGTGGACTGCCGTTCACATCGACTTCCCTCATGCGCACGGAATGCGCCGCACCTATCCGCATCCGGTGGACCTGTCGCAGGAAGATGCCGCTGCCTATGCCGCATCACAGGAGGAATACGACCGTCTGACCGCCGAATATGACGGCTATGACGAATTGCCGGACGAGGCCGACCAGCGGTTCGGGGAGTTGGAAGCGGAGATCGAGCGGATCGACGCCAAGCGTCATGCCTATGACGCTGACGAGATCGCGCGCGGCGGCGTGTTCGTCATCCTCAATCATGACGGCACGGCCCGGATCGAGCGCGGCTTCGTTCGCGCCGAAGATGAGGCTCCGGAACCGGAGGACGAAACCGGCATCGTGGACGGCATGACCGTCACCGAGGATGGAGAAATCATCGGGGATGAGGAAAGCGGCGAGGACGAGGAAGCCGAACCGCACACGGAAGACGAGGACGCCGGGGATGCGGGCAAGCCGCTGTCGGACCTTCTCATTCGCGACCTGACCGCCCATCGCACCCTTGGTCTGCGCCTCGCTCTTGGCGAGCAGCCGGACATGGCGCTTGTCGCCGTGGTTCACGCCTTGGCGGCACAGACCTTCTATCGGGGCGGGGAAGCTTCCTGCCTCGAAATCCGGTTGACCAGCGCCTATCTCGCCTCCCACGCGGACGGGATCGAGGACACGCCCGCCGCGAAGGCGCTGGCGGATCGTCACGCCGGATGGGCGTCGGATATGCCCCGCGACGTGGCGGACCTGTGGGCCTTCGTCGCCGGTCTGGACAATGCCAGTCTCATGGCCTTGCTCGCTCATTGCGCCGCGATGACCGTCAACGCGGTCAGGTTGCCGTGGGAGCAGAAGCCGAATGCCCGTGCAACAGCGGAGAAGCTGGCGACGGCGACGACGCTGGATATGACGGCGCACTGGACCCCGACCGGGCAGACCTATCTCGGGCGTGTGACTAAGGCACATATCCTCGCCGCCGTGCGGGAAGCCGTCAGCGATGAAGCCGCCGAGCGGATCGCGGGCTTGAAGAAGACGGAGATGGCGCAAGCCGCCGAACAGCTTCTGGCCGGAACCGGCTGGCTCCCGACCGTGCTGCGCACCACGCGACCAGCATGGCTCGATGCCGAGCCGGACGTGGACGCCTACCTCCAAGCCGCCGAATGAGAACCGGGCCGGGATCGTGCAAGCGGTCCCGGCCCTTCTGTTTCCCACCCCCAAAAAATCGCGGTCGCGCGGGGATCGACCCCGCGCGACCCGCCGATGACCGTGACCTCATCGGTTCAGGAGGAACTCGCGATGTTCGTGCTCATGTTGACGGCCGTTGCACTGGTCGCCGGCCTGTGCGTTCTGGCCTATACGCTCGCCGTCTATGCGCTGCCTTTCATGATCGCCGTGGAGGCGGCGCGATGGGCCTACACCTCCGGCTCCGGCCTGATCGGTGCGGGTGTGGTCGGGCTGGTGGCGGGTGCCACCGCCTATGGCCTGCTGATCGCCCTGTTCATGGTGGTGCGTACGCCGCTTCTGCGCCTTGCCGTGGCGCTTGTCGTCGCCGCGCCCGCTGCTATCGCGGGCTATGCGCTGGTTCATGGCATCGCCACGCAAGCCGTGCCGTCCGAAGTCTGGCGGCAAGTCTTCTCGATTGTCGGAGGCGGCTTCGTCGGCCTGTCGGCATTGATACGATTGGCGGCAGACATCAGCCCGCCTAGCAGATAGCGGAATTGCGCCTCTTGAGGCTGTCGCATCTTGATTGATGATATCAGTTTCAATATATTGATGTCGTCGCTATCACCTAGCCGGAGACGCCATCAGATGCCCGCCGTCACCATTCGCAACCTGTCCGACGAGGCGCACCGCGCCCTTAAGGTGCGTGCGGCCCATCATGGCCGCAGCACCGAGGCCGAAATCCGGGATATTCTGGAAGACGCGGTTCGTCCCGCCAACCGCCTGCGCATCGGTTCCGCCATGGCGGCGTTGAGCCGGGATGCAGGGCTGACCAATGCCGATTTCGAGGCGCTGGAACAGGCCCGCGATCGGACGCCCGCCGTCCCCATGAGCTTTGAATGATCGTCCTCGACACGAATGTCGTCTCCGAGGCGATGAAGCCGGAACCGGCTCCCGCCGTGCGCGATTGGCTGGACGAGCAGGCCGCCGAAACCCTCTATCTCTCCAGCGTCACCGTTGCGGAACTCCTGTTCGGCATCGGCGCGCTGCCGGACGGACGGCGCAAGCAGAAGCTCGCGGCAACCCTGGACGGGCTTCTCGGCCTGTTCGACGGCAGAATCCTTCCCTTCGATACGGATGCCGCCCGCCGCTATGCCGACCTCGCCGTTGCGGCGCGTAACGCTGGCAAGGGCTTTCCGACGCCGGACGGTTACATCGCAGCCATCGCGACCGCTCACGGTTTCGCGGTCGCTACGCGTGACGCCAGCGCCTTCAAGGCAGCAGGTGTCCCGATCATCGACCCATGGACGACCGGACGCTGAGCATCGAAGCAGCGCCCGATTGCAAAATGGAGAGTTGCCTTATGCTCAAGGTCATTGCCGAGGATTTCATCAAATCGGGAGCGGTTGAGATCGTGCTGCCGCTTTACCGCGAGCTGGTCGAGAAGACCCGGCAGGAAGACCTCTGCATCTCCTACGACCTCTTCATCAACCAGAAAGACCCCGGACATTTCATCTTCATCGAGGAATGGCCAGATCGGGCGGCGCTGGACGCCCATTGCAGGACCGAGCATTTCACGCGGCTGGTCCCGCTCATCAATGCTCACCAGCGGCAGAAAGCGACGTTCATCCTCATGGATGCGTTTCCGGCCTGACTCGATCGGAGAGGCGTTTCTTCCGAACAGGTTTGGGCGTTGCCCTTCGGGCCGCGCTCTCGGCTGCGCCGGAACCACGCCGATGGCGCGTTTCCGCCATTCGGCTTCGATCGCTAACGCGAAAATCGGCGGACTACACAAAGCCTCGCACGGGAGGGGGCTGCTTCGGCGATATCCGTTTTCAATCGCCGTTGCGGCGGATTTGCCGCGAATCTTTCCCGCGTCCTCCGATCACGAAGCTGAAATCAGGATGGGCGCGCTCGGGTCGCCTAGCCCGACCGAATGAACTGCAACACCAGCCCGGCGGTGAGCATTCAGCACACCGTATCGCGTGAACGGAGGATGCCGCGGCAGTCTGAACGTTCCCGCCAAAGCGTGGCCAGGCCATCCGACGCCTGAAGGCCGGATCTCGATCTGCCGGTTCATGGCGCGCATCGCGTCGGACAACGGACCTCATCGCCAAGGTCACGTCTCCTTCTGCAGGGCCGCGCCCACGGCGCCCTCGAATGGCATGGGTCTGACCGAAACCGGCTTCGCCTCGATCGATTTCCCGCAACGTCCGTCGCCAGCTTTTTTCCGCCGCGCGCGAGCGCGCTTTGCACCGCGAGCCAGAAAAGCCGTCGCCGGCCGCCTTCCACTGCGTTCCAGCCCTGAAGGGTGCGGGCCGATCGTCTCCGGTCGCACGACCACCATCGAGGTCGCGATAGGCGCGGCCCGTGGAACGGAGTAACGACAATGGCGACCATCGGCACCTTTACCAAGAACGACAATGGCGCGGGCTTCACCGGTACGGTCAAAACCCTGACCCTCAACGTCAAGGCCAAGCTCGTCCCCACCGAAGGCGAAAGCGAACGCGGCCCCGATTACCGCATCATCGCCGGCCCATCCGTCGAGTTCGGTGCAGCCTGGAAGAAAACCGCCCGCGAGACGGGCCGCGAATATCTCTCGGTCAAGCTGGACGATCCGAGCTTTCCGGCCCCGATCTACGCCAGCCTGGTCGAGGACGAGAGCGGCGAAAGCCACAATCTGATCTGGTCCCGCCGCAACGGTGATTGAGAACGGATATCGCCGACGAAGCCCCGCCGCGCGCGGGGCTTCTTCATGCTTATCCGCCGTCCTGAAGGGAATACGGCAATCAGGATATGCGGCTTTCAGTCTCGGCGGCTTTGCACATCCTGATCCAGCTTTGTGCCCGTCTCCCGCTGGCGCTCACGCCGGGCGGTTGGCTTGGGGGCGCTGCCCCCTGGCGCGGCGCAAGGGATCGCTGACGCTCGTCCGGGCCGGTATCCCCGGCCTTCCTCCACGTCGTTCCTCCGTTCCGTGCAGGCCGGGTGATCCCCCTCCGGCCCGGCCGCCCTTGCTCCTTGCACCCCCCGGTCTCGGCGACGGCCAGGGTTGCAGCGCAGCGCTGCGCTCCAACCCAAGCCAATGAGGATCAAGATCATGACCTACAGCCTCGCCACCCGGTTCGGCCGCAACTCCCACCAAATCAGCGGGCGCGAAGCCCTCGACAACGAAACCCTCTATCGACACGTCCCGTCCATCTTTGCCCGCGAAGCCCATGACAGCCGTTCGGAGCGTTATGTCTATGTCCCCACCATTGAGATCGTGGAGGGACTACGCCGGGAAGGATGGTTCCCGTTCTTCGCCGTGCAGGCGGTTCCGCGTGACGGCGAGCGCATGGGCCACGCCAAGCACATGCTGCGCCTGCGCCGGGACGATGGCATCGGCAAGCCGGAGGCGGCGGAAGTCATCATCGTCAATTCACATGACGGCACGTCGGCCTATCAGATGTTCGCGGGCGTGCTGCGTTTCGTCTGCACCAACAGCATGATCGCGGGCGAGCGGTTCGAGGAAGTCCGCGTTCCCCACAAGGGCGGGATACAGGATCAGATTATCGAAGGTGTCTATACTGTCGCGGAGGATTTCCCGCGCTTGATCGACGCCACGGAGAGCATGAAGGAAACCCGGTTGTCGCAGGCCGAACAGCAGGTGTTGGCGGAAGCGAGCCTCGTTGCCCGCTATGGCGAGGATGAAAGCCCCGTTCGCCCGGACCAGATCATCGCTCCGCGCCGCCGCGAGGATGTCGGGCAAAGTCTGTGGCAGACCTTCAACGTCATTCAGGAAAACCTCATCCGGGGCGGACTCAGCGGACGCCGCCAGACTTCGGATGGACGCATCCGCCGCAGCCAGACCCGCGCCATTAACGGCATCGACCACAATGTCGGCCCCTGTGGACGCTGGCCGAGGGAATGCAGCGCCTGAAAACCGCCTGATCGCAAAGCCGTAGAACCGCCACTCCGATTCTACGGCCTTCTGCCTTTATGCAACATCGGATTTCCGATTTCCCGCCGATCCGCTTTTGCGGATCGGCGGGCTTGCTGCGCAAAAAGCGGCTCGGCGGGCACGCCCGGCTCGCCAGAGAACGTCCATTCTGATAGTAAAACATTAACCAATATTGATCGCGTTGAACGATCAACGTATCTCTAAACAATATCTGCAAAATACATCTGAGGTTGTTCACCATTCTTCTTTCTAGTGCCGCGAGGCGGCGCAAGATTAGAGGTGACGCCATGCCGAGTTCTGATTGGCGCGCGCCGGCCGCTTACGGACATGCGAAAAGCATCTCCACCGCCGGCTTTGCCTGGGAGTTTCTCCGCCGCGATGACGACTATCATCGTGACTTTCATCGCATGAAAGCTCTTCCTCAGCATCAAGCCGCTGCCCGGAGAAGTTTCTCCGAGCGCTGGGGGTTACGATTTCCCGGCC
This sequence comes from Nitratireductor soli, assembly GCF_001050155.1. Classification (GTDB taxonomy): domain Bacteria; phylum Pseudomonadota; class Alphaproteobacteria; order Rhizobiales; family Rhizobiaceae; genus Nitratireductor; species Nitratireductor soli. Next base: position 66,472 of record NZ_LFVY01000005.1, on the reverse strand, counting down.
GATCCGCACCAGCCAGCGGGCCACGTCCCGTTGTTCTGGATGCCCGCGCTGCTGCCTGAGGCCATCGAGCTTCGGCGTACCACCAAAGTCGGCGATGATCCCGCCGCCATTCCGATCGATCTGCCGGGCCTGTCCGGCCTCGACGCGCGTCCGGACCTTGACGGAGGATGGCATGGCCTTTGGCAATCGACTGACTTGGGCCATCAGTTCTGGCTCGCCGAAACGCCACCAGACGATCGAGCGACCTATTGCGTTGTTCTGCCCCTTGACGCCCTGTTGGAACTTCGCGCCGAGGCGCTTTTGCGCTTCTGGCGCGCCCTGTCTGGCCGGCCCATCGGCGAGGGACCGCGCGTCCTGCCACAGCAGACGCGCGATCGGTTCATTCTGGTCCTGCGCGCGCTCGACGGCCATCTTGAAGGCGCAAGTTATCGCCAGATCGCCGAAACGCTCCTTGGCTTCGCTGGCACCAAAGCCGACTGGGAAGCAGATTCGCGCAAGAACCAGACGCGCCGCCTGGTCGCCGACGGCTTGCGCTACATGCGGGGCGGCTACCGCGACTTGCTTCGCTATCCCATCCATTCCGCATACTGGCGCTGATCACCGCGCCGGCCGAAGACGCGGCAACCAGTAGGGGTGCCGGAATCGCACCCCCATAAATCCGGCACGCTGCAAGCCGCCATTTCTCCGCCACGGTTCGCCACAGCCCGCTGCCGCCACCGGTAGCCCGCTCGAACCCGACCGGAGATCCGATCATGATAGATCCGAAGACGGGGCTGCCGCCCCGATACCTGCGCGCGCCCGATGCGGCCCGCTTCCTCGGCATTTCCATCCGTACGCTGGAAAAGCACCGCACCTACGGCACCGGCCCGACCTACCGCAAGATCGGCGGGCGGATCGTCTACTCCGTCGATGACCTTCAGGCGTGGACCGAGGACGGCATCCGCAAGTCCGCGTCCGAGAAGACCGCCACGCGCGTTTTCCCGGCCCGTCCGCTGACACCCGCCGAAAAGGCGTCACGCTGAGATGCCGGGTGATGTTTCATCCGGCAGAGGACGCTTCGCACGAGGCAGCGAGCGCGAACGGCTCGATCCGTTCGTCGTCGCCACGGGCGACGCATCCCCACGCGATCAGCGCGACCTCATGGAGCGGCCGTTCTTCTCGCTCGCCAAGGCCAAGCGGGTCGCTCCGATCCTCTACGAGGCCGGCGGCCAGCGTGTCGAAGTCTTCGGGATGCCCGACCACGGCATGGCCACCATCTGGGATGCGGACGTGCTCATCTGGGCCGCCAGCCAGATCGTCGAGGCCGAGAACCACGGCCTGCGCACGTCGCGCTTCCTGCGCTTCACGCCCTATCAGCTTTTGCAGGCGATCGGCCGCGCCACCGGCGCGCGCGAATACCGCCTGCTGAAGGGCGCGCTCGCCCGCCTGCAATCGACCGTCATCCGCACCACCATCCGTCACGGCGAGCATTGGCGGCGACATCAATTCTCCTGGATCAACGAATGGGAAGAACTGACCACCCGCGACGGCCGCGTCGAGGGCATGGAGTTCGTCCTGCCCGACTGGTTCTATCGCGGCGTCATCGACCACTCGCTGGTCCTGACCATCGACCCGCTCTATTTCCGGCTGACCGGCGGCATCGAACGCTGGCTCTATCGCGTCGCCCGCAAGCACGCCGGCCGCCAGCAGCATGGCTGGCTGTTCGAGGTCGTCCATCTGCACGAGAAGTCGGGCAGCCTCGCGCGCATCTCCGATTTCGCGCTCGACCTGCGTCGCATCGCCGCCCGTCAGCCGCTGCCCGGTTATCGCCTCGACATCTGGCGCGAAGGGCGGCGCGAGATGATGCAAATCCGCCCCTACGGTCTGTCCACAGTGCCTGTGGACAGCGCTGTGGAAACACTCGTGACTTCGGGCGCAAACGGTATCGGGACTTCGGGCGCAGGACTATCGGGATTTCGGGCGCACGAACCACAGTTAAGTCTCTGGTCTGAAACGCGGAATCCGACTGCTAACTTAGAGTCTAACAAAGAATCTAGCTCTTCTTCTTTGACGCGCGCGCCTGCGAGGCACGGTGCCGGTGCCACCCGGCGAGGTGCGCCATGATCGTCGCGCTCCTCAACCAGAAGGGCGGCGTCGGCAAGACCACGCTCGCGCTGAACCTCGCCGGAGAATGGGCGCGACAAGGCAAGCGCGTCACGCTGATCGACGCGGACCCGCAGGGATCGGCGCTGGACTGGTCGCAACAGCGCGCCCGCGAGGGTCTGGGCCGCACATTCGGCGTCGTCGGCCTGGCCCGCGACACGCTGCACCGGGAAGCGCCGGAGCTGGCGCGCAACGCCGATCATGTCGTGATCGACGGTCCGCCGCGTGTCGCTGCCCTGATGCGCTCGGCGTTACTTGCCGCCGACCTGGTGCTGATCCCGGTGCAGCCGTCGCCGTTCGATGGCTGGGCTTCGGCGGAAATGCTGGCGCTCATCACTGAGGCGCGCATCTACCGGCCCGAACTGGTCGCCCGTTTCGTGCTCAATCGCTGTGGTGCGCGCACCGTGCTCGCCCGCGAGACGGCCAAGACACTGGCCGAGCATGATCCGCCGGTGCTTGCCGCCACCATAGGTCAGCGCATCGCCTTTGCCGCCGCCGCACAGTCGGGACGGTTGGTGTCCGAACTGGACGATGACACGCCCGCCGCGCGCGAGATCGCGGCGCTGGCAGCGGCGATCGGCGCCCTCGGCATCGGGAGGGCGTCGCCATGAGCGAGCGACCGTCCCGCCGCGGCTTCGCATCACGACCCGGCGATCCCGAGCATTGGATCAAGGCGTCCGATGCTCCCCCGCATAACAGCGATGCCAACGGCTTCACCGCGCGGCTGACCATCGACGTGACGCCGGACCTGCGCGGCCGGATCAAGATCGCCGCGTTCCGGCGCGGCGTCACCGTCGCCGACATGCTGCGCGATCTGCTCGCGCGCGAATTTCCCCCAACCACCGAAGGAGACCCATCATGACGAGCGCAGCGGTGCCCCGCGCGCGCGGCGGCTCCATGCCGTCCGCGCTGCCATCCGACAGCCTTACCCATGTCGAGCTGACGCATATCGAGAAGCGGATCGAGAACTGGATCAGGTTCGGCCGAGAGGCGCACGAACAGGTGCTCGACCGCCGCCGCCGCGTCTTCTCCTATCGTCCCGGCAGCGTCTTCGCCTTCGTCCGCTGGGCGGCAAACGACTTCGGCACCATCATCTCGCGCATCGACATCGTGCGCGCCGTCGAGCCGGGTGAAGCCTATCAGACGCTGCCTTTCGTGCGCCCCGGCGGTGACATCCTTCTGAAGATCGAAGGCTGGCCCAAGGTCGAACAGGTGCTCCACCATATCGACGCGGTGGAGGCCGTCGGGATCGATGCTTGCGAGGTTGCACCCGACCACTGGCGGCATGTCGGCAACCGGATCGGCGCCGGCCATACGCCGCGCCCCTACACGGTGGATCGCCATCAGGCGTGGCTCAAGCGGCGGGAGATCGGGCAATGACCCGCTTCGGCTACGTCATGGTGACGTATTTCGCGACGATGGGCGTCGCCATCGCCGCGTTTATTCCGACGCCGCTGCGCCTTGTCTGGAACGCCTCGGCCAGCGTGCCGATCGGTCTCTACGACCTCGAACGCCCAAGCGACCTGGCTGTTGGCGATCTGGTCGCCGTCATGCCGGACAAGCCGCTTGCCGATTTCATGGTGGAGCGCGGCTATATCGGCCGCGACGTGCCGCTGATGAAGCGCGTCATGGGGCTTTCCGGTCAACGGGTTTGCCGTACCGGCAACGCCGTGACCGTCGACGCCGTGCCGCTCGGCGACGCGCTCGACCATGACCGGCACGGCCGCGAACTGCCCATATGGCAGGGCTGCCGGCGCATCGCGGATGGCGACATCTTCCTGATGAATCCCGATGTGCGCGACAGCCTGGACGGTCGCTATTTCGGCCCGATTCCGGCGCGCACCGTCATCGGCAAAGCGACGCCGCTCTACACCGACGAGGACGGCGAAGGCCGTTTCGTCTGGCGTGCGGCGACACGCTGACCGCCGCGCTCTTTCCCCGCCATCGCAATCCCAAGGAGGTTTCCATGCCACAGATCGGCACATTCACGCGCGAGCAATCCGGCTTCACCGGCCGCATCCATACCTTCACCATCTACCGCGAAGTCACCGTTGTTTCGGCCGAGCCATCCGACGCTGAGAACGTCCCGGACTACCGCATCCATCACGGCAATGACGACGGCCCGGAGATCGGCGCAGGCTGGAAACGCACCGGCGAGCGTGCGGGCGAATACATCGCGTTGCTGATCGACGATCCCGCTCTACCGCAGCCGATCCGCGCCAACCTGTTCCGCGACGACGACGCCGGCAACGCATGGTCGCTGCATTGGAGCCGCCCGCAAAAGCGCGACGGGAGGGACTGACATCATGCCGACTGTCAGCCTGTTCGCGCGCGCGATCCCGTTCCGATCCATCATCCCTTTGTTTGCGGGGAAGCCGTCTCATCCCTTCGTCCCGCTCGAACGCAGGTCGGTCGGCGCGCGCAGCGAAGGTCAAGGGCGGCCATTGGCCGGCGCTTCGCGCGCGCCCTTGACCGCAGCGAGCACGCTGGCAGGCTGGCGTCACAGCGGAGAAGGCGCGCATGTCCGATACGCGGTCCTGATAGTAGCGTTGCTGTTCGCTTCCACCTTGCCCATTGCAGCCGTGGCGCAGCCCCAACCGGCGGAGCGCGCCGCATCCGCTGATCCTTTTGCTCCCCATATCGCGGAAGCCTCGCAGCGCTTCGGCGTCCCGGCGGCATGGATCAGAGCGGTGCTGCGGGCCGAAAGCGCGGGCGATCCACGCGCCATCTCCTCGGCCGGCGCGATGGGGCTGATGCAGATTATGCCCGCCACATGGGCGGAGTTGCGCATCCGGCATCGGCTCGGCGGCGACGTTTACGATCCGCGCGACAACATCCTTGCCGGCACCGCCTATCTGCGCGAACTGCACGACCGCTACGGCAGCGTCACCGCCATGCTCGCTGCCTATAACGCCGGTCCCGGACGCTATGAGGCGTCGCTTTCGGGGCGGCCGCTACCCGCTGAGACCCGCGCCTATGTCGCCGCCATCGCGCCGGTCATCGACGGCAACGCGATCGTTACGCCCGTCATAGTCGCGGCTGCCGATCCGCAGGCATGGACCCGCGCGCCGTTGTTCATCGCGCAGCCGGATCGTGCGCCCGTTGCCGATCCGGTACAGGCCGATCGTCCATCGAATGACGTGCCAGCGGCGGTCACGGTGCGCGATGTTTCCGCCATAGAGCCGCAGTCCGATGGCCTGTTCGTGTCGCGCGGGCGAACACGGGACCACGGCCATGAGTATCATGGTCGGCGGCATCGCGCGGCGGGTTGCAGTGTGCAGGGGATGGGGCTGGCGGCAATCTCATCCCAAGGCTGGAGGGGCAGAACGGGAAGGCAGGCGGGAGGGCAAGATTAAAGCGGACGGCACCCTGTGGGTCCGATCCGGGGGCAAAGCCCTTGTCTGCACACTGTTTGGGGCGGCACCGTCGCCGCGCCTTCATGGTGCCGCGAGGCGCGGCAAAGTCAGCATTTACCGCGGTTCTCGCGGCACTCTGCGCCCAAAGCGGCGGTTTCGGGTGGATCGGCGGCCATGAGCAGCGACGACGACAACCGTTTCCGCCCGAAGCCCGGCCGTGTGCGCTCCGACACGCCGAAGGCGGGCCAGGCAAAGAGCTTCCTCAGCAAGGTCCGCAAGGTCACGCGCCAGCAGCAGGCCGCTTCCGGCCGAAGCCGGTCGGCGAAGGGGGGCGGCTCCGGTCGCGCGGCCAAGGGCAAGAGCGTCGTCGCCTCCGGCCGGGGCGTCCAGCGCGGCCGCGGCGCGGCCTTCATGCGCGCCCGCAATCTGTCGAACGGCTGGAGCCATCGCCAGCCCGGCAGCCGCCGCGTCATCGTCAAATCGCGGTCGGTTCGCGCCGCCGGTCGCAGCGGTAAGGCCACCGCGCATCTGCGCTATATTCAGCGGGACGGCACTGCCCGCGATGGCGAGCGCGGCCGGCTCTATTCAGCAGGTGAGGATCGCGCCAATGGCGATGCCTTCCTCAATCGCGGCAAGGACGATCGCCACCAGTTCCGCTTCATCGTCTCGCCCGAAGACGCCGCCGATCTTTCGGACCTCACCGGCTATACGCGCGAGTTGATGGCGCAGGTCGAGGGCGACCTCGGCACCAAGCTCGATTGGGTCGCGGTCAATCACCACAACACCGGTCATCCGCATGTCCATGTCATCGTCAATGGCCGCGACGCCTTGGGCGAGGATCTCGTCATCAATGGCGATTATCTCGCCGGCGGCATCCGCGAGCGGGCGAGCGCACTGGCGACGCTGGAACTCGGTCCCGTCACCGAGATCGAGCAGCGCCGCAAGCTCATGGCGGAGATCGACCAGGACCGGCTCACCCGTATCGACCGAGCGATGATCGCCGAAGCCGATGACCGTTTCATCGACCTGCGCCATGAACCGGACGATCTGCGCGGCCAGTCCGATCGGACCATGCGGCTGCGCCGTCTCCGCAAGCTTCGCGACATGGGCCTCGCCACCGAACACGCACCGGGCGTCTGGGAGTTGAGCGAACGGCTGGAGCCGACGCTGCGCGATATGGGCGAGCGGGGCGACATTATCCGCACCATGCAGAAGGCGCTCGGGGCCGAGGGCGCCGAGCGCGATCCGATGAGCTTCGAGATTCATGACGCCGCGCCCGCGACGTCGATCACCGGCCGCGTCATCGACAAGCACCTCACCGACGAACTGGGGGAGAGCCTGACACTGGTGGTCGATGGCATCGACGGACGCACGCACCATGTCGCCGGCATCGACCCGGCCCGCGTCGAAGACGCCCGCATCGGCAGCGTCATCGAGATCGGGCCGCCGGACAGCGCCGTCCGCCCGTCCGATCGCGCCATCGCCGGCATGGCCGAGGACTACATCTATCGGCCGAGCCGGCATCTGGAGCAGGCCCGGTTCGATGGTCGTGTGCCGGGTGGGGACTATGAGGGCTTCGTCGATGCCCATGTCCGTCGCCTGGAAGCGTTGCGGCGGGCCGGGATTGCGGAGCGGATCGACGCCGATCAATGGCGCATCCCGGAGGATTTCGAGGCGCGCGCTACCGCGCATGACGCGGGCCGGAATGCCCGTATCAATATCCGTATCCTTTCGACCTTCGACCTCGAGCGCCAGATCGGATCGGACGGCGCGACCTGGCTCGATCGGCGGCTGGTCGGCGCAGGCGCGTCGGACCTGTCGGCCGCTGGTTTTGGCGACCAAGTGCGCGAGGCGATGGAGCGGCGACGCGAGACTCTGATCGACCGGGGCGATGCCATCCGTCAGACGGACGGTCGCATCGCTTATCGGCGCAATCTGATCGCCACGCTTCAGGAGCGCGAAGTGGCCAGCACCGGCGCGGCGCTGGCGCAGGAGAGAGCGAAACCGTTCCGAGCTGCCGCCGATGGCGAAACCGTCGCGGGCACCTTCGCCGGGACCGTGCAGCTATCGAGCGGCAAATTCGCCATCGTTGAAAAATCTCAGGAGTTCACGCTTGTCCCGTGGCGGCCGGTCATCGACCGTCAGCTCGGGCGCGAGGTCGCGGGCATCATGCAGGGCGGATCGGTGTCGTGGCAGTTGGGGCGGCAGCGGGGATTGGGCATCTAAGCTGATGCTTTCGAACCGACCGCCATATGCTCGGCGAGGAAATCGACGAACGCACGGATACGTGCAGCAAGATGCTCATGGCCGACATAGACAGCGCTAACGGGCTCGATGTCGCCGGGATTGAAGTCCTCAAGCACCGCCACTAGCGAACCCGCCTCGATATCCGGCTCGATATGGTATCGGGCCAAGCGGGCCAGCCCCATGCCGGCGAGAGCAAGCCTTCGGACGGTTTCGCCATTGTTGACCCGCATCCGCCCGCGAAGCGGGGCGTAGGTCATTGTATCGTCTTCACGTTGACGGAACGGCCATTCGTGCATCGAGCGCCGGAAGTTGAAGCCGATACACTGATGCTGGGCGATGTCGGCCGGCGTTCGCAGTGGCGGCGCGCTTTCCAGATAAGACGGAGCGGCGACGACGGCATAACGGCTTTCCAATAGCTTTCGGGCTTTGAGACCGGAATCTTGCAGCGGCCCCACGCGGATCGCCACATCGGTACGGTTCTCGATCAGATCGACCATGCCGTCATCGAGCGAAAGGTCGATTTCGATCTCCGGGAAGCGGGCGAGGAAAGCTGGCAGGAGCGGTGTTATCGCGCAGTGCGCAATCGGCACCGAGGCGTTGACCCTAAGCAGGCCGCGCGGTGTGGAGCACGATCCCGAGGTGATGCTGCGCTCCGTATCGTCAATCTCGGCCAGTACATTGCGGGCACGCCGCAGGTAGATCTCGCCTTCCTGGGTCAAACTGAGCGAGCGGGTTGAACGGATCAGCAGGTTCGTCCCAAGTCGGGTTTCAATGCGGCCAACGACCTTGCTGACAGCCGAGGGCGACAGGCCGAGCGCTCGACTTGCGCCGGCAAAGCTGCCGCGATCAACGGCCTCGACGAACACCTCCATCTCTCCGGCACGATTGTTCATGGCCGCTCATCCTCACTCACGAATTCATTTCACCGCTGACGTTCCATAATAGCGGATTATCGAGTGAATGGCGAGCGGTTACGGTGCGGGTATGAATACGCACTCCCGCTCCGCAACTGCACTTGATCTGATTAATCGTCCCGGCCAACTGACGCTGGGCATCGAACTTCCGCTCGATAACGATTGGTCGCCGGAAGGCGAAGCGCGTCGCATCGCGGACGGACGCCCGCACGGCGTGCCTGATCTCTCCCGTTACCCCGAGTTGGTCCGGCAGATCGACGCCTCGGGCTTCGCCGCGATCTGGATGCGCGACGTTCCGGTGTTCGATCCGCGGAACTTCGGGGACGCGGGTTCGATCTACGATCCCTTCGTCAATCTCGGCTTCCTCGCAGGGATCACGAAGCATGTCGCGCTCGTGACGGCAGGCATCGTCTTGCCGTTCCGCCATCCCATGATGGTGGCGAAGGCGGCCGCGTCGGTTGATTGCCTGTCGGGCGGCCGGCTGATCCTCGGCCTCGCCTGAGGCGACCGTCCGGTGGAGTATCCGCTGCTCGGTCTCGACTTCGAGGGCCGTGGCGAGACTTTCCGCCAGAGCCTCGGCTATATGCGCGACGCCTGGAAGAACGGCAGACTGCCGCTCGGCGACGGACGCATAGCCGCCGAACTAGACCTGCTCCCTAAGCCTGCGCGAAGAACTATTCCCACCATCATCGCCGGTAACGGTCAGCAATCCGACGAGTGGATTGCCGGCAACATGGATGGGCGCTTCGTCTATCCCGGCAATCTCGATCGGATGGCGGCGCAGGCGGCGGAGTTCCGGCGGCTTCGGCAGGCCGCCGGGGTGAATCGCGGCGTCTTCATCAGCGCCTTTCATCTCGATCTTGCCGATGATCCCGACGAGTTGCCGACGCCCCGCCGGTTCGGCGCGCGCATCGGCCGCAAGCCGTTCCTCGACCATCTTGAGCAGCTTCGCGGTGCGGGCGTCGATCATCTGGCCGTGCTGCTGCGCCCGTCCCGCCGGCCGCTGCCGCAGGTGATCGACGAATTCGCCCGCGAGATCCTCCCCAGAATTGGCGAGGCGGCAGCCGGTCCACTTTCCCGACCTCACAAGGAAACTGCCGATGAGCAAACTGTTCGAACCGTTTGAGCGGGGGAGCCTCGTACTGCGCAATCGCATCGCGATGGCTCCGATGACTCGCTCACGAGCGCCCGATGGCGTCGCTGACGATCTCACAGCGACATACTACCGTCAGCGCGCCAGCGCCGGCCTGATCGTCACCGAAGGGACGCCGATTTCGCGCGCGGCCGAAGGCTTTCTGTTCATCCCGGGTATCTACACCGCCAAACAGATTGCCGGTTGGCGCAAGACCACCGAAGCGGTTCACGCGGAAGGCGGCGTGATCTTCGCCCAGCTCTGGCACGTCGGACGTGTGAGCCATGTTTCGAACCAGCTGGGTGGGATCGCGCCGGTCAGTTCGACCGACAGGATCGCCGCCAACTCCCAGGCCTGGGGCTTACGCGACGACGGCTCTCCGGGGCCTGTCGATGTTTCCCGACCGCGAGCGCTCTCGACCGAAGAGGTGCGTGGGGTAATCGACGATTTCGCCAAGGCTGCCGCCAATGCGGTCGAGGCGGGGTTCGATGGTGTCGAGCTTCACGGTGCGAACGGCTATCTGATCGAACAATTCATCAATCCGCTCGTCAACGACCGCACCGATGCCTATCGCGGCGACACGCTGGAAGGCCGCACCCGTTTCCTGCTTGAGACGATCGACGCCGTCATCGCCGGGATCGGCGCGGCGAAGACCGCGGTGCGGCTGTCTCCCTTCGGCGGGCTCTTCGACATGGGAGCCTATCCCGAGATCGAGGAAACCTATCTCCACCTAGCCGACGAACTGTCGACGCGCGGCATCGCCTACGTCCATCTCATGGACCAGAAATCACGGGGCAGCGCAGCTATCCCTTCGGAATTTCTCGTGCGGTTTCGGGGTCGTTTCAAAGGCGTATTGATCCTTGCCGGCGGCATGACGCGCGAGCTAGCCCAACAGCACATCGCCAATGGCCTGATCGATATCGCCGCCTTCGGCGAGCCCTTCATCGCCAACCCGGACCTCGTCGCCCGGCTTCGCAACGGCTGGCCGCTCGCACAAGCCGACCGCGACACCCACTACGGCGGCGATGCCCATGGCTACACCGACTACCCGACCTTTTACTCCAGCGCCACGCGTGCTGCCGCGGCCCAACCCGAGAAGGCAGATTCCCTTTGATTACGAGCACGAACAGACTGCCCGCCTTGTTGGCGATGATGGTCGGCGGATTCGCCATCGGCACCACCGAATATGCGAGCGTCGGCGTTCTCCCGCAGATTGCCGATGACTTCGGGGTCAATCTCGCACGCGCCGGGCTGGTCATCAGCGGCTATGCGTTAGGGGTCAGTTTTGGGTCGCCAATCCTCGCAGCCCTGACGGGAAGCCTTTCGCGCAAGACGCTGATGCTGGCGGTAATGGCATTGTTCGTGGTCGCCAATGCAGCAGCGGCGATGAGCACCAGCTATGAGGTGCTCATCGCCGCGCGCGTCGTCACTGCGCTGCCGCACGGCATCTTCTTCGGCGTTGGCGCGGCCATCGCCGCGAGTTTCGTTTCGGAAGACCGAAGAGCTTCGGCGGTGGCGATCGTGTTCGGTGGCCTGTCGATCGCGGTCGCGGCCGGCGTGCCGATAGCCACCGTCATCGGCCAGCGCTTCGGCTGGCCCATGTCCTATTGGTTCGTCGCGGCAGTGGGATTTGTGTCGTTCGTCGCCATGGCGGCGACCTTGCCCCGGAAGATCGACATCGCGCCGGCAGGAAGCCTCATGGACCAGATCAAGGTGCTCGGTAGCGGGCGGCTGCTGATGGCGTTCGGCATGAACTTCTGCGCCTGGGGCGGCACGTTCGTCGCCTTCGCCTATCTCCCCAGCATCCTCGCGGACATCACGGGCTTCAGCCCGAATGGTGTAGCCTGGATGCTTGCCCTCTACGGCGTGTCGGTGATCGTCGGCAACTTCCTCGGTGGTCGGGTGTCCGACAAGGCGGTGGTGCCGGCGCTGGTGCTGATGCTCGGCGCACAGGCGGCCGTACTGCTGATCTTCACTTTCACAGCTCCGTCCATGATCGGCTCGATCCTGACGCTCGGCGTGCTCGGCGCACTGATGTTCTGCAATATTCCGGGTCTGGCGCTTTATGTCGTGCAGCTTGCCATGCGTTATCGGCCCGGAAGCGTTGACATCGCTTCCACTATCAACGTGTCGGCCGCGAATGCCGGGATCGCGCTCGGCGCCTTCATCGGCGGAACGGTGGCCGACTCCCGCCTGGGGCTGGGCGCTACGCCGTGGGTGGGCGCCGTCATGGTCGGCGTCGGCCTGCTGCTGACCTTGTGGAGCGGCTACCTCGACAAACGCGAAGCGCATCACAGCCGGGGCGAGGTCAGGCCGGCGGCAAGCGAGGCTTGAACCGATGCCCTGCTGCCTGGCTCCCACTCAGATTGAGGAGGAACGGCCTCCACGCGACGCGGCATGTCATTCAGCGCGGTTCGCAACCCCAACCGCAACCGCGTCATTGCGCCGAAATCGGGAGCCTCTTGATGCTGGGCGGCATGATCTCGGTCAGCCACTCGACAAAGGCTCGGGTTTTGGCGGGGACCAGACGCGCGGACGGGTGAACGACATAGATCGCCTCGGGCGCGGCCACCGGATAGCCGGGAAGGACCGGCGTCAGCCGGCCACTCTCCAGTTCTGGCCCCGCCAGCCAGTCGGACACCATTGCAATGCCGATCCCGGAGACGGCGGCCTCGACCAGGCTCGTCGCATCGTCGGTAACGAGCGGCCCGGATATGCGGACGGCAAGCGAGCCATCGCTTCCTTGCAGATGCCAGACAGGGTGCGAGGCCAAGCGCGAGAAGCCGATGCAGGCATGCGCGGTGAGGTCGGTGGGGTCCATGGGCACGCCACGCGCCTTCAGATAGTCCGGAGAGGCGCAGAGCAGGCGGCGCGCAGGCGCGAGTTTGCGAGCGATCAGACGGCTGTCGGCAAGTTCGCCGATCCGTACGGCAACGTCGAAGCCTTCAGCGACGAGATCGACATAGCGGTCTTCATATCGCGCCTCGATCGTGAGGCCGGGATGCTCGGACAAGAAGCGGTCGAGCACGGGCGCGATCCACATTCGCCCGAAGGTGGCAGGAAGCGACAAGCGCAGCGTGCCGCGCACCGTGCCCGACGCCTCGGCCGCTTCCGCGTCGATCTCGGTCATAACCTGCACCGCCGCGCGCATTCGCTGATAGTATATCTCGCCGGCTTCGGTCAGCGCGACACGCCGCGTTGTGCGCTCCAGAAGCCTAACGCCCAAGCGCTTTTCCAGCGCCGTGACGCGGCGCGACACGAGCGATCCGTCGCGGTTCAGCACCGCCCCGGCCGCCGTGAAGCCGGCATGCTCGACCGTGGCGAGAAAAGCCGCGACCTGATCGAAGTAGGAACCATTCATTGCTGCACCACATGCAGAAGCAATCTGCGAAAATGCCATATTATCCTATTCAATAGCAGGAATTACGGTTGCGGGAAACAGTCCGCGTCTCTGGAACCGCCGTTTCGCCGTGCGCTCCCGCGCGGCGCAACGGAGTTCCCAATGGACGCTACACAAGGGCTGGCCACCACCGACGGCCGAAACAAGATTCTCGCCGCCATCTGCTTATCGGCAGTCATCATCCCGCTGGTCTTCACCGGGCCGGCGATCTCTACACCTGCTGTCGGGCGCGATCTCGGCGGCGACCAGGCAAGCTTGAGCTGGATCGTCAACGCATACGCCATCGCCTTCGGCGGCTGCGTCATGGCAGCCGGCGCGCTCGGCGACCAGATCGGCCGCAAGCGCTGCTTCGTCGTCGGTCTGGTGATCTTCACCGCCACCTCCATTCTGATCGGCCTGACGCCCAGCCTTCTACTGCTCAATCTGTTGAGGGCCGTGGAGGGCATCGGCGGGGCACTTGTCCTGACGTCGGCGACATCGCTCCTCGCGCAGGAGTTCGAGGAGGCGGAACGGCCGCGCGCCTTCAGCTTCCTCGGCACCGCCTTCGGCGTCGGTCTCGCTTTCGGGCCGATGGCGTCAGGCTTCATCATCGAGCACTGGGGCTGGCGCGCGCTCTACTACGGCATTGCCGCCGTCTCGCTGCTCATACTGCTACTCGGAACGCCGAGGATCAGGGAGTCGCGTGACCCGGAGGCGAAGGGCATCGACTGGCCGGGCACGATCCTGTTCACGGCGGCGCTGGTCAGCTTCACCTTTGCGGTTGTGCAGGGGCCGCAGCACGGTTGGGCGAGCTTGCGCGTGATCGGCCTGTTCACAGGCTCGGTAGCTTTGCTCGCCGCATTCGTGGGGGTCGAACTTCGACAGGCGCGGCCCATGCTGGACCTTTCGCTTTTCAGATACCCGCGCTTCATCGGCGTGCAACTCCTGCCGGTGGCGACAGGGTTCAGCTTCGTAGCGCTGATCGTCTATCTGCCGATCTGGTTCATCGCCATTCAAGGCCGAGACGAGTTTGCCGCCGGCCTCGCAATCCTTCCGCTGACGGCACCGATGCTTATCGTGCCACTTCTGGCAGGTACGCTCGCGAAGTGGATCGCGCCGGGCATTCTCTCAGGCATCGGCTTCCTGATTTCCGCCATCGGCGCGTTACTTCTCATGCGGCTTTCGCCCGAGGGAGGTGTCTGGCCGATGATCCTGCCGATGTTGCTGATCGGCATCGGCAATGGCCTACCTTGGGGCTTAATGGACGCGCTGTCAGTCAGCGTCGTTCCGAAGGAACGTGCCGGCATAGCCTCCGGCATCTTCACGACCAGCCGCGTTGCAGGTGAGGCCATTGCCATCGCCGCCATCGGGGCTGCGCTGATCGGACTGACAGCCCATAATCTTGGAGCCGCCGTATCCGAAAAAGGCATTACGCTGCCACTCGGAGCCGCCGAGATCGCGGCGGGCATCGGCTCAGGCGCACACGGCGCTGCGGCCCCGGCCAGTCCCACGAACGATCTGTCGCTCACCGCCGTGATCCATAGCGCCTACACGGACGCCTTTGTGACCATCCTTATCATTCTCGCATTGCTTGCCACGATCACGGCTGCGGTATGCCTGCTCACGCTCCGCCGTGAAGCCGCGCCTTCCGAGGCGGAAGAGACGACGTAAGATGCGGCGAAGCGCACGAACCCGGAACAAGTCAACCGAATTTTCCCAAGCTCAGCTTGGGCAAATCCCGCTCGTTGCGCTTCGTCATGCGGTTGTCGTCGGCGACGTCCTGAACTTCCGTCATGCTGCGAATGTATTAGGGGTTACGCAGTCGAGCGTCAGCGCCCGGATCAAGGCGCTGGAAGAGGCGCTTGGTATCGTTCTGTTCGAGCGACGGCATCGCGGCGTGCGGCTGACCGAGGCCGGACGACGTTTCATCGCCGAGGTATCGGCGGGTATCGATCATCTCGACTATGCGGTGCGGACCGCGGGCGCCGTCTCCAATGGTGGAGAGGGCCGGCTTGCCATCGGGCTGCACGCCTCAATCGCCTTCGGCTTCCTTGCCGATCTGCGCTGCCGGTTCCGTTCAGCCTATCCAAAGGTCGAGCAAGCCATCATGGAGGGCCGATCCTCCGAGACGATCGCCCTGGTACGCGACGGCCAACTCGATGTCGCCTTTGTCGTCGGCGCCGTCGAAGCCCCGGACTGTCACTCCCGTGAACTCTGGCAAGAGCCCCTTGTGATCGCTTTGCCGGCGGAACACCCGCTGGCCTCGTCGCCGGTCATCACCTGGGCCGATCTCGCGCCGGAAACCTTTCTCGTACGCGATGGCGG
This sequence comes from Nitratireductor soli, assembly GCF_001050155.1. Taxonomy (GTDB): domain Bacteria; phylum Pseudomonadota; class Alphaproteobacteria; order Rhizobiales; family Rhizobiaceae; genus Nitratireductor; species Nitratireductor soli. The sequence goes on along the minus strand of NZ_LFVY01000005.1, from coordinate 50,977 downwards.
CTCTGGCCCCCAAGTGTTCGATCACGTCGTTCACCGCGTCGTCGAGCGGGAGCGGTCTCCGCAAATCCATCGGTTCGACGTCGGCCGAGACACGCTGATGCACATGGTGGCAGCGGGTGATGGCATAACGCTGACCAGCGAAGCCACGACCCATGTCCGGTTCCCGGGCGTCGTGTTTCGCTCGATCGCCGACGAGACGAAGCAAGCCCGGTTCAGCGCCGTATGGTCGCCGCACAACCGCAGCCCGGCCCTCCGGAACATGCTCGATCTCGCGATCCAAATGAGCCGTTCAGCGCGATCCGTCTGACGATTTCAGAAGCTCGCCCGGTTCGATTCCGAGCGCATCGGCAATCTGCCCCAACACCGTCACGCTGGCCGACACGTCCGCACGTTCGATCGCGCCGATGTAGCGAGCGCTCAGGCTGGCGCGATCAGCCAGTTCCTCTTGCGTCATGTTCTTGTCATGACGCGTCCGACGCAGGTTGACCGCCATGACCTCCTTGAGATCCATGGCGCGAGAGGAACCAGCGCAGGAATGATCGTTCCAGGAACGATCATTCCGATTCGTTCTTGCCTGTGGTATTCACTCGCCTGAGCGGCGCGACGTGCCCGCGACCGGCTCGATTCTGGCCAGGAGATCGGCGGTGGACACGCCCAAGACCGCAGTAATGTCCACGAACTCTACGACATCAATCCGCCGCTCGCCATTCTCATACTTGGCGACGAAAGATTGCGGCTTGCCCAGCGCGGTTGCCAACTCGGCCTGTGTAAGTCCTTTGTCCTTGCGCGCTTCGACTAGCAGGGATTGCAGAAGTAGTTGTCGGGGGGTGCGCAAGGATTTCTGCATTCGGGACGGCTCTCCGTTGAAAAAGGGGAGCTGTTCCGCTAATCCTGATTCAGGATTATCCCATTTCAGGATTCCGATGAGCCAGAGGTCCGAAGGAGGGCCGTGCAATGCGGGTGCGACCCGAGCTTGACCCCGATGTCGATGATCTCGCCCCGACCGGGCCGGAGATCACGATCTATGACGAGGCACATTTTGTAACCTACATGCGCCTGCTCGACGCCGAGGCAGACAAGGCGGACTGGACGGAGGTGGCGTGCATCGTGCTGCATCGCGATCCCGTCGCCGAAACCGATCGGACACGCGCCTGCTGGGAAAGTCATCTCGCCCGCGCGCAGTGGATGACGAAGACCGGCTACCGCAAGATTCTCGAACAGGCCGCGATCGACGCGCGATCGTCGTCGGGTGATCGCGTTTGATAGTCGGGGGCGGCCGGACCGCCGAACTCGGTCGCGACCTGCAATATCTCTCCTTGGCGAAAGCGTATGGGGAAGCGGCCGGCCGACTGAGGCGATGCACCGCCCCGCTAGAAGCCGTCCGCCTTCCGTTCTTCCATCTCTTCGCGCACGCCATCGAACTCTCGTTGAAGGCGGCACTTAGCTTTCAGGGAAAAGACGAAGAGTATCTCATGTTGATGGGCCACGGATTGGAGCGGTGCTGTCGTCGAGCTGTCGACGGCGGCCTGCGCCCTCTCGATAATCGAGATTTCCTGCCGCTCATCGACATGCTCGACCAACCCCATGCGCTGCAAGCCTTTCGCTATCCGCAGCCCCTGCTTCAGCCGTTGCCGGATGTGGACGAGTCGCTGTGCATCCTTGCTGATCTTCTCAGCGTTATCGACGCCTACGTGTCGGGGACAGGTAAGGCGCCGCATCCGGGGCGGTTCTGACCGTCCTATTTCTTCGCCATGGTATCCTATAGCCCGATGCCTGATCTTTTCTGTTGCTTGTCGCCCAAAGGCTTATTCTCTGATCGGCTCCGTCTCTCTTGCCGATCGGAGCTTGTATGCGTGGAGGTCAGATCCTTTGGGGCCAGGTCGCCGTCGTTTTCACCATCGTCCTTCTGACCACATGGACGGCGACACAATGGACGGCTTGGCGGCTCGGCTTTCAGGCCCAACTCGGTGGACCATGGTTTACCCTGGCGGGCTGGCCGATCCACTATCCACCCGCCTTCTTCTGGTGGTGGTATTTTTACGACGCCTATGCACCCTCCATCTTCGTGGAGGGGGCGATCATCGCTGCGTCCGGCGGTTTTATCTCCATCGCCGTCGCCATCGGACTTTCTCTTGTTCGGGCGCGGCAGGCGAAGAACGTCGCGACCTACGGTTCGGCGCGATGGGCGGAACCGGAGGAGATCAGGGCGGCCGGGTTACTTGGCGCAGACGGCGTGGTGCTCGGCCGGCTCAGTCATGACTACCTGCGCCATGACGGGCCGGAGCATGTGCTGTGCTTCGCGCCGACGCGGAGCGGCAAGGGCGTGGGCTTGGTTGTGCCCACACTGCTGACCTGGCCCGGCAGCACGATCATTCACGACATCAAGGGGGAGAATTGGGGACTGACGGCGGGCTTCCGCTCGCATCACGGCAGGACGCTGCTGTTCGATCCGACCAATCCCGCATCATCGGCTTACAATCCGCTGCTGGAGGTGCGGCGCGGCGACAAGGAAGTCCGCGACGTGCAGAATATCGCCGACATCTTGGTCGATCCAGAAGGCGCGCTCGACAAGCGGAATCACTGGGAAAAGACCAGCCATTCGCTGCTGGTTGGCGCGATCCTTCACGTCCTCTATGCGGAAGCCGACAAGACGCTCGCCGGCGTCGCCAACTTCCTCTCCGATCCGAAGCGCCCCGTCGAGGCGACGTTGCGCGCCATGATGAACACGCCACACCTCGGCGCGGCCGGCGTCCATCCCGTTATCGCGTCATCGGCGCGCGAGCTGCTGAACAAGTCCGACAACGAACGCTCGGGCGTGCTTTCCACCGCGATGTCATTCCTCGGGCTTTATCGCGATCCCGTGGTGGCGAAAGTAACGGCGCGCTGCGATTGGCGCATTGCCGATCTGGTGACAGGAGAACGACCTGTCAGCCTTTACCTCGTGGTGCCGCCGTCCGACATCAACCGCACCAAGCCACTCATCCGTCTTCTTCTCAATCAGGTGGGTCGCCGCCTGACCGAAGACCTCAACACATCCGCCAATCGTCATCGGCTCTTGCTGATGCTGGACGAGTTTCCGGCGCTCGGTCGGCTCGACTTCTTCGAGAGCGCCCTGGCGTTCATGGCGGGCTACGGCATCAAGAGCTTTCTGATCGCGCAAAGCCTCAACCAGATCGAGAAGGCTTATGGCGCAAACAACAGCGTGCTCGACAACTGTCATGTGCGCGTCGCCTTCGCCACCAATGACGAGCGCACCGCCAAGCGCGTATCCGATGCGCTCGGCACCGCGACCGAAATGCGCGATTCCACCAACTATGCCGGCCATCGGCTGTCGCCCTGGCTGGGGCATCTCATGGTCTCACGGCAGGAGACGGCCCGGCCGCTGCTCACGCCCGGCGAGGTGATGCAGCTTCCGCCAACCGACGAATTGCTGCTGGTCGCGGGCGTGCCGCCGGTCCGGGCGAAGAAGGCGCGCTATTACGAGGATGCCCGGTTCAGGGAGCGGCTTCTCCCGCCGCCAAAGCCAGCGAGTCCGAAGCGATCGACGCCGCCGGCCGACGACTGGTCAGCGTTGACGATCCCCCTTGCATCGGCAGGCGCGGCGCAGGGCAGCGCCGCGGGCGCCCGCACTGATCCGGCAAACGCCGGCATCCGCCGCGAACCGGAATTGCCCGAACATGAGGAGATCGCGCAGCCGGAACGTCCCGCCGGGCACGAGTTCGACGTGTTGGACGACGAAGCCGACGTGGACGCCGCCAAGGCGCGCAGCCTTCGTCAGCAGGTCACGTCCGTCGCCCGGCAGGCGACGATGGACCCTGCCGACGGCATCGAGCTTTGAGGTGACGGCCATGCAGACCAAGACCCGCATGAACGTCTATTTCGAGCCGGAGCTTCTGAAGAAGGTCGAGGCGCTGGCGCTTCGCCGCAACATCTCCAAATCCGCCGTGATCGAAGCGGCCGTGGCGTCGTTCCTGTCGGCCGATGCGTCGGAGCGGCTGGAGGCGGTGTTCGCCCGGCGCATGGACAAGATCAGTCGCCAGATCGACGGGCTGGACGAGGATGTCGCCATTATCGGCGAAACGCTGTCGCTGTTCATTCGCTTCTGGCTGACCGTCACACCGCCACTGCCTGAAAGCGCGCAGGCGTCGGCGAGAGCCAAGGGTGCGGAGCGGTTCGAGGGCTTCCTGCAATCCCTGGGCCGGCGGCTTGCGACAGGCGATCGGTTCCTCAAAGACCTGTCGCGCGACATCGACTCACGCCGTGACGGGACCGCCGATCCAGAATAGCCGAAGTCCAGTGGCCACCGGCGGCAGTATTCAATCCCGCCGATTACCGCCGTTTCTTCGCTATGGCCGCCGGGTGTTAGATACTTGTTGAATCAGCCTAATTTCCGGCTCTTTTAATTATCCCCGTCCGGGGACCGTCTGATGTCTCCCCGGCGGACACGGGGATCAGATGGCCGTTTCACATCACAAATCGGAAGGCTTGGCGCGAGGCGCGCGGATGCTGCGCACCGCGCTCGGCTCGGCCATCGCCCGGTTTCTCGAAGACGCCGCCGTCGTCGAGGTGATGCTGAACCCGGACGGGCGCATCTGGATCGACCGACTTTCCGAAGGACTGTCCGACACCGGCGAGCGACTGTCACCCGCCGATGGGGAGCGGATCGTGCGCCTGGTCGCGCACCATGTCGGCGCCGAGGTTCATGCCGGCGCTCCGCGTGTCTCGGCCGAACTGCCGGAGACAGGGGAGAGGTTCGAGGGCCTGCTGCCGCCCGTGGTGGCGGCGCCGGCCTTCGCCATCCGCAAGCCCGCAGTCGCCGTGTTCACGCTCGACGATTACGTCCAGGCCAGGATCATGTCCGCGCGCCAAGCCGAGACGCTGCGTGCAGGCGTCGCGTCCCGCGCCAACATCCTCGTGGCAGGCGGGACGTCCACCGGCAAGACGACGCTGACCAATGCCCTCTTGGCCGAAGTGGCGAAGACCTCCGATCGCGTCGTCATCATCGAGGACACGCGTGAACTGCAATGCGCCGCGCCGAACCTCGTTGCCATGCGCACCAAGGATGGCGTGGCGTCCCTGTCGGATCTCGTTCGCTCCAGCTTGCGCCTGCGCCCCGACCGTATCCCGGTCGGCGAAGTACGCGGCCCGGAGGCGCTGGACCTCCTGAAGGCATGGGGCACTGGCCATCCCGGCGGCGTCGGCACGATCCACGCCGGCAGCGCCATCGGCGCGCTGCGCCGGATGGAACAGCTCATTCAGGAAGCGGTCGTCACCGTTCCGCGCGCGCTGATCGCCGAGACGATCGATCTTGTTGCCGTCCTCACCGGGCGCGGTTCCGCGCGCCGGCTGTCCGAACTCGCCCGTGTCGATGGCCTCGGCCCGGACGGCGATTACCGCGTCGCGCCCGCCGTCATCGAGGGCGACGGCGGTGCGGCCTCTCTCAGCCATGCCCTCAGCCCCAACTCCAAAGGAGACCGTCCATGATCCAACGTCTGCGCTCCCTGCGCCCGTCCCAAATGCACCATTACCTCACCACGACGGCATCCGCCGCCATGGTGAGCCTCTTGATGGCCGCGCCCGCCCATGCCTCCGGCTCGTCCATGCCGTGGGAAGCGCCGCTGCAATCCATCCTCCAGTCGATCGAAGGCCCGGTCGCCAAGATCATCGCGGTGATCGTCATCATCACCACGGGTCTCGCACTGGCCTTCGGCGACACGTCGGGCGGTTTCCGCCGCCTGATCCAGATCGTGTTCGGCCTGTCGATCGCCTTCGCGGCGTCGAGCTTCTTCCTGTCGTTCTTCTCGTTCGGCGGCGGGGCACTGGTCTGATGGCGGGCGTCGTCGATCAGGGGAGCGAGGTTCCGGGCTTCACCGTGCCGGTCCATCGGGCGCTGACCGAGCCGATCCTGCTCGGCGGCGCTCCGCGCGCCATCGCCATCATGAACGGCACACTGGCAGGCGCGGTCGGCCTCGGCCTGCGCCTCTGGCTGGTCGGTCTCGCCATCTGGGCGATCGGCCATTTCGCGGCAGTGTGGGCGGCGAAGCGAGACCCGCTCTTCGTCGAGGTCGGCCGCCGCCATCTGCGCATCCCCGCGCATCTCACGGTCTGAGGGGAACGCACCGATGATGAGTCTCGCCGAATACCGCAATCGCAACAGTCGGCTTGCCGACTTCCTGCCCTGGGCAGCACTGGCCGGCACCGGCATCGTGCTCAACAAGGATGGCAGCTTCCAGCGCACCGCCCGATTCCGGGGGCCGGACCTCGACAGCGCCGTGCCCGCCGAGCTGGTCGCCGTCGCCGGCCGCCTCAACAACGCCTTCCGCCGCCTCGGCTCGGGCTGGGCGATCTTCGTGGAAGCGCAGCGTCATCCGGCCGCGACCTATCCCGCCAGCACCTTTCCCGACGCCGCTTCCGCGCTGGTCGATGCCGAGCGCAAAGCGGATTTCGAGGAAGCGGGCGCACATTTTGAATCCAGCTATTTCCTGACCTTCACCTATCTGCCGCCGGCTGAAGACGCAGCCCGCGCGGAAACCTGGCTCTATGAGGGCCGCGAGAAGAGCGGCATCGACCCCAATGAGGTGATGTCGGCCTTCGCTGACCGCACCGACCGGCTTCTTCGCCTGATCGAAGCCTTCATGCCCGAATGCCGCTGGCTCGATGACGGCGAGACGCTGACCTATCTGCACGGCTGCGTATCCACGCACCGGCACCGCGTCCGCGTCCCCGAGACGCCGATCTATCTCGACGCGCTGCTCGCCGATCAGCCTCTGACCGGCGGGCTGGAGCCACGCCTTGGCAGCCAGCATCTGCGCGTGCTGACCCTCACCGGGTTCCCGACGGCGACGACACCGGGCCTGCTCGACGAACTGAACCGTCTTGCCTTTCCCTATCGGTGGAGCACGCGCGCGATCCTGCTCGACAAGACCGACGCGACGAAGCTTCTGACAAAAATCCGCCGCCAGTGGTTCGCCAAGCGCAAATCCATCGCCGCGATTCTGAAAGAGGTGATGACGAACGAAGCGTCGGCGCTGGTCGATACCGATGCGTCGAACAAGGCGGCGGATGCCGATCTCGCCCTACAGGAACTCGGCGCGGATTATGCCGGTGTCGCCTATGTCACCGCGACGGTGACGGTGTGGGACGCCGATCCGCGCACAGCCGATGAAAAGCTGCGGCTGGTCGAGAAGGTCATTCAGGGCCGCGATTTCACCGCGATGGCCGAGACCATCAACGCCGTGGACGCCTGGCTCGGATCGTTGCCCGGCCACGTTTACGCGAACGTGCGGCAGCCGCCGATTTCCACACTCAATCTCGCCCACATGATCCCCCTGAGTGCCGTGTGGGCGGGGCCGGAACGGGACGAGCATTTTGCAGCGCCCCCACTGCTCTTCGGCAAGACCGAAGGCTCGACCCCGTTCCGGTTTTCCCTCCATGTCGGCGATGTCGGCCACACGCTGATCGTCGGCCCGACCGGCGCAGGCAAGTCCGTGCTTCTGGCGCTGATGGCGCTTCAGTTCCGCCGCTACCATGGCGCTCAGGTCTTCGCCTTCGACTTCGGCGGTTCGATCCGCGCCGCTGCGCTCGCCATGCGCGGCGATTGGCACGACCTAGGCGGCGGGCTGACGGATGGCTCGGAAACATCGGTCAGTCTTCAGCCGCTGGCTCGGATCGAGGAGACGAGCGAACGGGCGTGGGCGGGTGACTGGATCGTCGCCATCCTGATCCGCGAGGGCGTCACCATCACGCCCGAGGTGAAGGAACATATCTGGACGGCGCTGACCTCGCTCGCCTCCGCGCCGGTCGGAGAACGAACCATCACCGGCCTCTGCGTGCTGCTCCAGTCGAATGACCTGAAGCAGGCGCTCCGACCCTACTGCGTTGGCGGCGCGTGGGGACGCTTGCTCGACGCCGAGAACGAACATCTCGGCACGGCCACCGTTCAGGCGTTCGAGACGGAAGGGCTGATCGGCACCGACGCCGCGCCTGCCGTGCTCGCCTATTTGTTCCACCGCATCGAAGACCGGCTCGACGGATCGCCGACGCTCATCATCGTCGACGAAGGCTGGCTGGCGCTGGACGACGAGGGCTTCGCCGGCCAGCTCCGCGAATGGCTCAAGACGCTGCGCAAGAAGAACGCCTCCGTCATCTTCGCCACGCAAAGCCTGTCGGACATCGACGGCAGCGCCATCGCGCCCGCCATCATCGAGAGCTGCCAGACCCGGCTTCTGCTCCCGAACGAACGGGCGATCGAGCCGCAGATCACCGCCATCTATCGCCGCTTCGGCCTCAATGACCGCCAGATCGAGATCATTGCACGCGCGATGCCCAAGCGCGATTATTACTGCCAGTCCCGACGCGGCAACCGCCTGTTCGACCTTGGCCTCAGCGACGTGGCGCTGTCGCTCTGCGCCGCATCGTCGAAGGCCGATCAGGCCACCATCGCCCAGCTTCTCGCCGAACACGGCCCGGATGGCTTCCTCGACGCCTGGCTGCGCCATCGCGGCGTCGATTGGGCGGCCGACCTCATTCCCGACCTCACCAACCTGGAGAAACTGCCATGAAACTGCGTCGTTCCCGTATCGCGCGGCTCACCGCCGCGCTGTTCCTTGCGCCCGTCGCCATCGCGCCCATACTGGCGCCGCCGGCTTATGCCATCACCGTGTTCGATCCGTCGAACTATGCGCAGAACGTGCTTCAGGCCGCCCGCGCACTCCAGCAGATCAACCAGCAGATCACGCAGCTTCAGAACGAAGCGCAGATGCTCATCAATCAGGCCCGCAATCTGGCGAGCCTGCCATATTCCGCGCTGCAACAGATTCAGCAGTCGGTCCAACGCACCCAGCAGCTTCTGGCCCAAGCGCAGAACATCGCCTTCGACGTTCAGAAGATCGACCAGATGTTCAGCCAAAAATACGGCAACGTCTCGCTGTCAGCCACCGACAGCCAACTTGTCGCCGACGCCCGTTCGCGCTGGCAGAACACGGTCGGCGGCTTGCAGGACGCCATGCGCGTGCAAGCCGGCGTCGTCAGCAATATCGACACCAACCGCGCGCAGATGTCGGCGCTGGTCGGCCAGAGCCAGGGTGCGACCGGCGCGCTTCAGGCGACGCAGGCCGGCAATCAGCTTCTCGCGCTTCAGACTCAGCAGCTTGCCGATCTCACCGCTGTCGTCGCCGCCAATGGCCGGGCGCAGGCGCTCACCAATGCCGAACGCGCCGCCGCCGCGGAACAGGGGCGCGAGCAGCGCCGCCGTTTCTTGACGGCGGGCGCGGGCTATCAGCCCGGCAGCGCCAAGATGTTCTACGGCAACAATTGACGGGGGCGACGCCAATGGACGGCAAGATGCTTGCCCGGCTCGGCGCTGTCGTCTTCGTCGGCGTCGCGATCACCGCCGCCGTGATCGAGTTCACACGCCGGCCCGAACCATCCGAGCTTCGCCCGCTCGCCCGCGAACGCAGCGATACCGGCGACATTCGTCAACGCCTTCGCCATTGCCGGGATTTGGGCGAGGCCGCCACGCGCAACCCCGCCTGCCTCGACATATGGGCAGAGAACCGTGACCGCTTCCTAAAGCAGGGCGCACGGGCATCAGGTGCGCCGAGCGCCCCAACGACCCTTTGGCCACCCACGCCAAGCGAAGATCCAATCGCCAAGGAAACAGAGGCGGCCATTCCGCCCGAGCCTGCACGGCCGCCCGTTTCTCCTGACGAGAGGGTGCGCTGACATGGGCGGCACCGGCGTCATCGACCATTTCCTCGAAGTCTTCACCCGCTACATCGACGGCGGTTTCGGCCTTCTGTCGGGCGAGGTCGCCTTCATCGCCACGACGCTAATCGTCATCGACGTGGTGTTGGCGGCGCTGTTCTGGTCATGGGGCGCCGATGACGACATCATCGCCCGGTTGGTCAAGAAGACGCTGTTCGTCGGCGTCTTCGCCTACATCATCGGCAACTGGAACAATCTCGCCCGCATCGTCTTCGAAAGCTTCGCTGGTCTCGGCCTGAAGGCGTCTGGGACCAGCTTTTCCGTCGCCGACCTGCTGCGCCCCGGCAAGGTCGCGCAGACCGGCCTAGATGCCGGGCGTCCGCTGCTCGAATCCATCTCCGACCTGATGGGCTGGGTCTCGTTCTTCGAGAACTTCATCCAGATCGCGTGCCTGTTATTCGCCTGGGCGCTGATCCTGCTCGCCTTCTTTATTCTCGCCATCCAGCTCTTCGTCACCCTGATCGAGTTCAAGCTGACGACGCTTGCGGGCTTCGTGCTGATCCCCTTCGGCCTGTTCGGCAAGTCCGCCTTCATGGCCGAACGGGTGCTCGGTAACGTCATCTCAAGCGGCATCAAGGTTCTGGTGCTCGCTGTCATTATCGGCATCGGCTCCACGCTATTCTCCGAATTCACAGCGGGCTTCGGCGGCGCGACGCCGACCATCGACGATGCGATGGCGATCGTGCTCGCCGCGCTGTCGCTGCTCGGCCTCGGCATTTTCGGCCCCGGCATCGCCAATGGCCTCGTCTCCGGCGGCCCGCAGCTTGGCGCTGGCGCTGCGGTCGGCACGGGCCTCGCCGCAGGCGGCATGGTCATGGCCGGCGGCGCTGCCCTTGGCGCTGCCGCTGGCGGTGCTGGCGCTCTCGCGGGAGGGGCTGCCGCTGCCGCCCGTGGCGGGGCGTCGCTCGCGGGTGGCGCCTCTACCGCCTACAGCCTGGGCGCTGCCGGCCAGACTGGCGCGTCCGCCGTCAGTTCCGGTCTCGGCAATGTCGCCAGCGCCGGTGCTCAAGCCGCCATCTCCCCCTTGAAGCGCGCAGCATCGAAAGCCGCCGACAGCATGAAGCAGAGCTATCAGGCCGGCGCTCGCGGTGCGTTCGACGTGACGGGCGGTTCGTCCACCGCCGGCACGATCGGCGGTGAAGCCGCCGATGGCGGGGCTGCGCCTGCCGCCTCGTCCTCGTCCGCCGCTGACGGCCCGCCCGCCTGGGCCAAGCGCATGAAGCGCTCGCAGCAATTCACGCACGGCGTTCAGGCCGCCGCCCATTCCGTGCGCAGCGGCGACAGCCACGGCGGCGGCTCCTCCGTCAATCTTTCCGAAAGTGACCGCTGATGTTCAAACGACCCTCCACCCACTACGGCAAATCACCCCAGCCGGAGACGCCCTACCAGCGGGCAGCGCAGGTCTGGGATGACCGCATCGGTTCCGCCCGCGTGCAGGCGAAGAACTGGCGCTTCATGGCCTTTGGCTCGCTTGCCCTGTCTGCCGGCCTGTCGGCCGCGCTGGTCTGGCAATCCACCAGCGGGTCGATCGTCCCGTGGGTGGTTCAGGTGGACAAGCTCGGTCAGGCGCAGGCCGTTGCGCCCGCCGTTGCCGACTATCGGCCAACCGATCCGCAGATCGCGTTCCATCTGGCCCGCTTCATCGAACAGGTCCGGGCGATCCCGGCAGACGCGATCATCGTGCGGCAGAATTGGCTTCGCGCCTATGAGTTCACGACACAGGCCGGCGCTCTGGCGCTCAACGACTATGCCCGCGCCAACGACCCGTTCACGAAGGTCGGAAAACAGCAGATCGCGGTCGAAGTCTCCTCGGTAATCCGCGCATCGCCCGACAGCTTCCGCGTCGCCTGGATCGAGCGCCGCTATCAGGACGGCTCGCTCGCCTCCACCGAGCGCTGGTCCGCCATCCTCACCGTCGTCGTGCAGGTCCCGCGCGACCCCGAAAAACTCCGGGCCAATCCGCTCGGAATCTACGTCAACGCCATCAACTGGTCGAAGGAGCTTGGACAATGATCCCCGCACTCCGCAAAGCCGCCCCCCGGAGTGCAGGGCATCCGGCTTTCCGTAAATCCGCTTTCGCGGCTGTCCTCATCTGCACAACAACGATTGGCGGCTGCGCCACCACGACCCCGCCACCGGACATCGCCTATGACGATGCCGCGCCGGCCGTGCAGACGGTCGATCCTCCGGCGCCGGTCACGGTGGTCGAACTGCCACGGCCGTTGCCGCTTCCCGGCCAGATGAAACCTGTCGAGACGACACGCCGCACGCCGGAGCCGGCTGATCCCGCCGCCCGCGTCAATCAGGCCAATGCGCAGGCCCGCGTCCAGCCGGTGCGAGACGGCTTCATCAATTCCATGCAGGTCTATCCCTTCACGCAAGGAGCGCTCTATCAAGTCTATACCGCTGTCGGGCAGATCACCGACATCGCCCTTCAGCCCGGTGAAACGCTCGTCGGCTCCGGTCCCGTCGCCGCCGGCGACACCGTGCGCTGGATCATCGGCGATACCGAGAGCGGCACGGGCGCTGCCCGGCAGGTCCATATCTTGGTGAAACCCACGCGCGCAGAGCTGATGACCAACCTCGTCATCAACACTAACCTGCGCACCTACCACATGGAACTGCGCTCGACCGAGCGCACCTATATGGCATCGGTGTCCTGGCAGTATCCGCAGGACCAGCTCATCGCGCTGCGCCGCCAGAACAGCCAGGCCGAGGCGGCGCAGCCCGTTGCCAGCGGGGTCGATCTCGCCAACGTCAACTTCCGCTATGAGATTTCGGGCGACCGTGCGCCGTGGCGGCCGCTGCGCGCCTTCGACGATGGAAGGCAGGTCTTCATCGAGTTTCCGCGCGGTATCGGCCAGGGCGAGATGCCGCCGCTCTTCGTCGTTGGGCCGGAGGGTAACACCTCCGAATTGGTGAACTATCGCGTGCGCGGCCACCACATGATTGTGGACCGGCTCTTCGCCGCCGCCGAACTGCGCTTCGGGACCGACCGCAACCAGAAGCGGGTCCGCATTTCCCGAACGGACGGGAGGCCCGCATCGTGAACGAGGTCGATCCCGAAAAAAAGGAAGCGCAGAGCCCGGACGCGCCAGAAACCCCGGACGATGCCAGACCGCTGACCGGTGAGCCGGTCGCGCCCATGCGGCTCCGCCCCGAGCCGCCGCGCGTCACCCGGCTGTCGCGCAAGGTGCTCGCCGGTCTTGGTCTTGTCGCCAGCCTCGGCGTCGGAGGCGCGCTGATCTACGCGCTCCAGAACTCGCAGGAGGGCCGCGCGAGCGAGGAACTGCTTTCGACTGACAACCGGGCAACGCCGGACGGCCTCAACAGCCTGCCGCGCGACTATACCGGGCCGGTGCTCGGCCCGCCGTTTCCCGGCGATCTCGGCCGACCGATCCTCGACGCGCAGAACCGCGGACAACCCGTCACGCCTCCGCTCGCCGGCACGACCACCGTCCAGCCCGGTCTCAGCGCCGAGGAGCAGCGCCGCTTGCAGGAACTGGAGGCGGCGAGAACCGCGCGGCTCTTCGCTTCGACGGAGACACGCACCGCCGCGCCTGTTGCGGCGACGACGGCCGACGCTACGGCGGCGGCACCGAATCTTGCCAGCCTTGGCCTTGCGCCCCAGCCTGCTACGCCCTCGGCGCAGGACCGCCAGCTCGCCTTCCTCAACCAGACGCCCGACCGGCGCACGGTCTCGTCCGATCGCGTCGCCGCACCCGCGTCGCCGAATGTGCTTCAGGCCGGCGCGGTAATTTCCGCCGCGCTCATCACCGGCATCCGGTCCGATCTTCCGGGCCAGATCACCGCGCAGGTGACGGAGAACATCTACGACAGCCCGACCGGACGCATCCTCCTCATTCCGCAGGGCACCCGCGTTATCGGAGAATATGACAACGGCGTCGGCTTCGGTCAGCGCCGCATCCTGCTCGTCTGGAACCGGCTGATCTTCCCGAACGGCCGGTCGATCGTGCTGGAGCGTCAGCCGGGTGCGGATACGCAAGGCTATGCCGGCCTGGAGGATAGCGTCGATTATCACTGGTGGGATCTCGCCAAGGCGGCCGCGCTCTCGACGCTGCTCGGCATCGGCACCGAACTCGCCACCGACGATAATGACCGGCTGGTGCGAGCCATCCGTGACGGCGCACAGGACACCGTCAATCAAGCCGGCCAGCAGATCGTCCAGCGCCAGTTGCAGATCGCGCCGACGCTGACGATCCGGCCGGGCTTTCCCGTGCGCGTCATTGTCACCCGTGACCTTGTGCTCGAACCCTATGGGGGAACGCCATGACCAAGCTGAAGTTAGGCCCGATCGCCGACGACAAACCCATCAAGGTCACGCTGGAGCTGCCTGCCGGCCTGCACCGCGACCTGACCGCCTATGCCGAAATCCTCGGCCGCGAGGCAGGGCACGGCCCGTCCGATCCTGTTCGCCTCATCGTGCCCATGCTGGAGCGGTTCATCGCCACCGATCGCGGCTTCGTGAAAGCTCGCCGAAAATCAGCGTCGTCCGACGCTCCGATCGCATGAAGCGATCAAGGTATCGCGAAACCATGACTTCACACTGCCCCCAAACCTCGCAGGATGGTGGGGCGGCGCGGTGCCGCATATTCCGATCGGGGGACCCACGACTGCGTATCCAACCGGACGGTGAGTTCATGTCTCGACGCCAAGCCACCAAAATCCGGCGTCGGGCGCGTGCCGTCTCCGGCAGCTTGCCCGACGACCTATACGATTACATCGATGAGGCCGCAGCAGTGGAACCGCCGCAGGTGCGGGTGACGAAGAAGCAGATAGTCATCCCTTCGCTCGACCATTGGACCGTCTCTGACGACTGGCCTGATCGCGTGCCTGTGACGGAAGCCGAGATCGACCTGTTCGAGGCGTGGTTCGGCGACATTCTCGACGAGCTGTTTGGCAAGCCCGGCTAATCCCCAGAGGCGATTGGCGGGAATAGATCATTACTCGTTGATATCGTAATCTGATAATGATACTTATCGAGTAAGCAGCCGCCTTGCTCATCGAGCGTCCGTCTGGCTGTGCCGCTGGAAGGAGGCGACAGGTGACAAGAACGCTCAGGATCGGGATCGCCAGCCCCGAGGACATGAAGGCCCGCGCCATGCGGATTGCGCGTGGGGAGGAGAAACCTGGTCCCAGCGACCCGACGGTCTGGTTCCCTTCGACAGAATCCTTCGCGCGCATTCTCTCCGCCACCAATCGAGCCATGCTCTGCACCATCGCAGAGCGGGAGCCGGGGTCGATCGAGGAACTGGCGGAGATGACCGAGCGGGCGAAGTCGAATCTTTCCCGCACCATGAAAACAATGATCGACTACGGCATCGTGCGCATGGAGCGCAGCGGCCGGAAGCTCGCCCCCAAACTCAATTATGACTGCGTGTCGCTGGAATTACGCCTTGCCGAACCACGCGCTCGTGTCGCCGAGGCCGAAGGAGACCTCCCATGAACAAGGAATCTCCTCTGGTCGCCACGCGCGCCGCCCTTTACCTGCGCGTCTCCACCGCGCGTCAGGCCGAGCATGACGTGTCACTCCCTGACCAGCGCAAACAGGGCGAAGCCTATTGCGAGGCTCGTGGCTATCAGCTCGTCGAAACCTTCGTAGAGCCGGGCAATACCGCCACCAACGATCGCCGGCCCGAGTTTCAGCGCATGATCGAGGCGGGCACGTCCAAGCCTGCGCCGTTCGACGTGGTGCTGGTTCACAGCTTCTCGCGATTCTTTCGCGACGCCTTCGACATGGAATATTACTATCGGAAGCTCGCCAAGAACGGCGTCCGGCTCATCTCCATCACCCAGGAACTGGGCGACGATCCGATCCACGACATGATGCGTCGGATCATGGCGCTATTCGACGAATACCAGTCGAAGGAGAACGCCAAGCACGTCATGCGCGCCCTGAAGGAGAATGCCCGGCAGGGCTTCTGGAACGGCGCGCTGCCGCCGATCGGCTATCGCATCGTCGCGGCCGAGCAGCGCGGCGCGAAGACCAAGAAGAAACTGGAGATCGACCCGCTACACGCCGACACGGTGCGGCTGATCTACCGGCTCGCTCTTCAGGGGGAAGGCGGTTCCGGCCCGATGGGCGTCAAGGCGATCGTCAACCACCTCAACCGCAACCGCATTTTTACCCGTGACGGCGGGCGTTGGGGCATTGGTCAGCTTCACCGCATCCTGACCCGGCGCACCTATATCGGCGAGCACGAGTTCAACAAACGCTCCAAATCCAAGGAATTGAAGCCGGTCAGCGAGATAGTCGTGGTGCCGGTGCCGCGGCTGATCGACCAGGAGACGTTCGATGCCGTGCAGGAGCATTTGCGCGTCCGCAACTCCAGGGTCACGCCGCCGCGCGTCGTCAGCGGGCCGACCCTGCTGACGGGTATCTGCTACTGCGAGAAGTGCGGCGGAGCCATGACCATTCGCACCGGCAAGGGCGGACGCTACCGCTACTATACCTGCTCGATCAAGGCGCGGCAGGGCGAGACGGGTTGCTCCGGCCGCTCGATTCCGATGCCGCAACTCGACGCCATCGTCTGCGATCATATCGAGAACCGGCTTCTTCAGCCCGAGCGGCTGGAGGAGATCCTGGCCTCAATCCTCGACCGGCGCGAGGAACGGGCCGAGCGTCGCCGCGAGCATATTGCCGAACTGAACCGTCGCGCGGCCGAGACCGAGCTTCGTTTGAAGCGGCTCTATGACGCCATCGAATCGGGCGTAGCCGATCTGAACGATCCGGCGCTGAAAGAGCGTCTCGTCGCCCTTCGGGCGCTACGCGACCAAGCACAGGTCGATTCCGAGCGGGCACAAGCCATGCTCGAAAGCTCCGGCAGTATGGCGGTGACGCCAGTCGTTCTACGCAAGTTCGCCGCGACCGCGCGGCGGCGGCTCAGGCAGGACGGCGGCGGCTACCGGCGGGATCACCTCCGCGCGTTTGCCCAGCGCGTCGAGGTCGGAGAAGGCCATGTTCGCATCATGGGATCGAAGGGCGAACTACTGCGTGCCCTTACTTCGGTCTCTAGCGGGAAATCGGCGGGCATCGGCGTGCCCACTTTGGGACTGAAATGGCGGAGGGAGTGGGATTCGAACCCACGGTGGACTCGCGCCCACGCCGGTTTTCAAGACCGGTGCCTTAAACCGCTCGGCCATCCCTCCAGATTGATTTCGCTAGCTTTTCTGGCTTCTGCCGCACCTTCGAACAGGGCGATTCTACCATTCTGCTACCGAATGCCATTCATAGCTTTGGCTTTACTGCGCTTCTGATCGCAGCGTCAACCTGTTCCGGAGTTCTGCGTGCATTGCGGCATGACATGCGGATACGGATCCAGGGTGATGCCGATCGTCGAGTACCCAAGGCATTCGCTCGCCACCTTTGGATGGATGTCATCCTTGCTCGCTTCCGAGCGAGGCGCAGGCGAACGTGAGGGGTATTTTGGGGAACCTCTGCTGGAGGTTGAGGCGCACCCGCCAGCGAAACTGACCGCTACGGGAAGCGCGAAACGCGCAACCGGTGCGATCGCCAAAACTTTGGAGTTCGCTTCACGGTGGCTCGGTAACCGTTTCGACCGTCAGAACACAAACATGTAGAGCAAGATTATGACGATGAGGGGAACCCCCATGAACCAGAGCACGATACCCTTCATCTGACTTCTCCTCGTTGATGTGCTGAGATAATCCACGAGCGCCGTCGAGGTTCCGCGATCCCCTTTCGGCAACCCCGGAAATCAGGATTCACGGACGGAACTGCACCTGCTGGCGCGGTTCCGTCGCATGGCGCTTCATCATGGAAGGAAGCTGCCGCGATGGTCTGCAACCGCTCGGATTCCACCTTGATGTTTCGTCGACCGACGTGTTCACTATACCGATGGAAGAAGCGTATTCTCAGGGGCTCATCGAACGCTTCCGTCCGCGACTGGAAGCAGAGCTTGCAGAGATCGATCGGCTTACCAAGGAGAATTCTTCCTGGTCTGAGCCGGTCGAACTTGACCAGCAAAGTGTGGGCCGGGTTTCGCGCATCGACGCGATGCAGCAACAAGCAATGTCTCAAGCCATTCAACGCCGCCGAGAGGCGCGGCGGACGGCGATCGAGCAAGCGCTGAAGCGTATCGATGAGGGTGAATTCGGCATCTGCGCACAGTGTGGTGAGCCGATCGTGTCAGGTCGGT
Source organism: Nitratireductor soli (assembly GCF_001050155.1). GTDB lineage: Bacteria > Pseudomonadota > Alphaproteobacteria > Rhizobiales > Rhizobiaceae > Nitratireductor > Nitratireductor soli. The sequence continues at coordinate 33,032 of NZ_LFVY01000005.1, read as the reverse complement.
TGGACATCGACCCGACGTTCTCCGTCTGCGTCATGTGCTCCCGATAGGGTCATGCCGCGGAGTTTCTTGGGTTCCACCAAGCTGGATATCGCCCCGCTGACGCCGGCCGGCGGGGATCTTGCGTTCGTGCGCTATACGAACTCGTCAGGCCGCGCTTTGCACCTCGACCCGCCAGGCAATGCGCTTGAGCTCCAGCATTGTGGCCATGTCTGTGCCGGCCTGCTTCAGGCCTTCTACGGCTATCTCGACAATAGCGAGCCGGATTTCGTGACTGGACCAGCCCAAATGCTCCGCTTCGGCGATGATGCTCTGAATGGCTGGTTTCAGCGACTTCCGGCACAGATGCCGATGGTTCAAAGACGTTTTGTCTTCCCGCAATTGCCTGCTGTTGGGCATGTGCCCCCCCTGGTGCTGCCTGCACTCTCGTTATTGTCTTGATGATGCCGGCAACTCTATCATCACAACCTGCGGATGACGACTACCACTTTTGGATAGGGTAAATTGCGATCCGGCGCGGTTCTGGCAACAGGGCGGGCGCTAGGGTCAGGACCTAGTCTCTTCTCAAAGGTTTGCGTAGCCGATTTCGCCCTGTGCACCGCTATTGGGGTCTCGCGTCTTTGCTCATGGATGCCGGTGCGCGCGGGCGTTCTTGCTCTGCATCCGTCATCGTCCTTCCACGATACGAATCGCCTGCCTGATCTGCTCGGCCGTCTCCCTGCTGCTTGCGCGGTGGCGAATGTCGGCGATGGCCAGGCACAGCAGGGCGAACTCCACCTCGCTGTCGCTCCAGCCGGCACCCATGGCACGGCGGGCGATGCTCTGGAACTCGGCCTCAAGCGCGGTCCGGCATTCGGCCTGGCGGTCTGGATCGCGGTCTGGATCGCGGTCTGAGTCATTGTCTCGGCGGCGGGGCGGGACGATCACTCCGGCATGTCCGGCTTGTCGAGGATCATGCGCTGATCGTCGGGCAGGGGCGTTGCGGTTCCTTGACGGGTTTCCATGGTCTGGATGGCCGTGTTTTGTCGGGAAGGCGGAGTATGCCTGTCCGGCGGCATGAATTCCAGTTCAACGGAACCATGAGGCGAAGCCGAGACGGCCTTCGGTGTTGCGGGTATTCATGACGCCGTCGAGTTTCATGCTGAAATCGAGCGTGAGGCGTCGATAGGAAATGCCGGGACCAAAGGCCACGGGCAAAACACCGAGCGACAGGGGATGAGCAGGGAGGCCTTTTGCGCATTTGCGATGCCTCTGCCCCTTTCCTGCCACAAATGATTTACACGGTAATAAGATATTCTGTACCAGTATGCGACCGGGATGCGGAGGGTGTCCCGGGGCGCGGTTGCGCCTAACCAGCGGATTTCCGGATATTTTTTTGCATGGATGGGGATTTTTTGCTCCGATGAGTGACTGTTCGACATCGCGACCGGATTCGGGCGCATGAGCCTGCGACAGTGCCCGAACGGCGCCGTTGCGCGCCGCTTGTCCGCCACAATCATGGCCGTGGCCTGCGCCGCGCTCGTCTCCGCCTGCACCTCGTCGACGCCGAAAGTCGCAGTCAGCAAGAAGGGCAGCAAGGAGTATTTCGCCGAATCCGAATACGGCGTCAAAGCCAGCCCGCGCGTCACCGCCAAGCGCTCGAACCTGCCGCGCGGCGGCGGCCGCTACCAGGTCGGCAAACCGTATCAGGTCAAGGGACGCTGGTATCGGCCGACGGAAGACCCAGACTATGCCAAGGTCGGCATGGCTTCCTGGTATGGCGATGCCTTCCATGGGCGGCTGACGGCCAACGGCGAAGTTTACGACATGACGCATCTGACGGCGGCGCATCCCACCATGCCGCTGCCCAGCTATGCCCGCGTCACCAACACGAAGAACGGCCATTCGGTGATGGTGCGCGTCAATGATCGAGGCCCCTTCGCCCATGATCGGGTGATCGACCTGTCGAAGCGTGCCGCCGAACTGCTCGATTACACGCATTCAGGTGTTGCCCAGGTGAAGGTCGAATATGTCGGCCGCGCGCCGCTCGAGGGGCGCGACGACCAGTATCTGCTGGCCTCCTATCGGCCCGGCGGCGCAGCGCCAGATCCCTCTGACGGTCTGCCGACGGGTGTCATGATCGCCATGAACGGCACGACGCCGACCGCCTCGCTGCCCGGTGTCAAGGCCGCCGATGCCTTTGCCGGCCAGCCCGGCCTGGCATCGCCTGCGCCGCTGCCTGTCGCGACCGATGCGGCGACGATCCTTCCGGCGGTCGGCCCGCTTGTTCCGGACCGGCCGCGTGTCGCCCCACCGGCCAATTCCGGTGGCACCGATGTGGCGCTCCTGTCCTACGCAGACCAGCGCATCGAAAGCGCCGCGTCTGCCTTCGACAGCGTGTTGGACACACGGCTGACCGCGGGCTCCGTCGAGCAATGGTGGAACGGCCGCGCAAACGCGGAAAGCCTGGCTGAGACCGTGTATTTGAACGCCGGCAGCTGGATCTCGCGCGCAGAGGCCGAGGCGCAGGCCGCGCGCCTTGCGCAGCTCGGAAAGGTCGATCTGCAAACGTCCGCCGACGCGACCGGCCAGGTCCATTTCACCGTCAGCGTCGCGCCCGACGGCCGGATGGATCTCGACCGCATGCTCGAGACCGCATGGGCGTCTGGCGCCGGGGACGCCTTCATCGTCCGCCAATAGCCGGCTGACCGCTAACCCTGATCTATTATTTGCCGGATCACTATTGATCGTGGCCTGTTCGAACCTGTACCATCGCCTCAGGTAAGTTGGTGAAGCGATACTGGGGCGTTTGGTGTACAGGCGGGCTATAAAGAGCATCGTTGCTGCCGCATTTTGCGTGCTGCTCCTCGGCACGCAATGGGCGGCGGCACAGCTGTTCGAGACGCGCGCCAAACAGGCCTTCATGATCGATGCGGAGACGGGCACGGTGCTCTTTTCCAAGGATGCCGACACGCCCGTGCCGCCGGCCTCTCTGGCCAAGCTGATGACGATGGAAGTCGTCTTCAACGCCATCAAGAGCGGGCGCCTGGCGCTGAGCGACGAATTTTACGTCAGCGAGCATGCCTGGCGCACCGGCGGGGCTGTCTCCGGCACCTCGACCATGTTCGCCGAGATCAAATCCTCCGTGCCGCTGGAGGCGCTGATTCAGGCCGTCATCGTGCAATCGGCCAATGACGGCTGCATCATCATCGCCGAGGGCATGGCCGGCTCCGAGGAGAATTTCGCCCGCCTGATGACGGAGCGCGCCCGCGCCATCGGCCTGAAGGATTCCGTCTTCGTCAACGCCACCGGCCTGCCGGCAACGGGGCAGCACGTCACCATGCGCGATCTGGCCATGCTCGGCACGCATATCTGGCGCGAATACCCGGAATTCTACAAGTATTACGCGCAGGAATCCTTTACCTGGAACAAGATCCTGCAGCGCAATCGCAATCCGCTGCTGCGCATGGACATCGGCGCCGAAGGCATGAAGACCGGTTTCACCGAGGGTTCGGGTTACGCCATCGTCGGCGCCGTGCATCGTGGCGGCCGTCGCCTGTTCGCTGCAATGAGCGGATTGTCCAGCGAAAACGAGCGCGCCGAGGAGGCACGGAAAATCCTCGACTGGGGCATTCGCGCCTTCGAGAAGACGGAAATCTTCGCCGCCGGCGAAACCGTCGGCCGGGTCGCGGTCTTCGGCGGGCAGAAAGCCGATCTGGCGCTGCAGGCCAAGGGGCCGATCGCCATTTTCAGGCCGATCACCGATTCCGACCGGCTGGTAGCGCGCATCGTCTACCAGGGGCCTGTTCCTGCACCGGTCACCGAGGGCACCCGGATCGGCACGCTGAAAGTCTGGGTCGGCGACACGCTGAGCCAGGAAACGCCGCTCTACGCCGCCGAGGATGTGGCCGTCGGAACCCTCTCGGACCGCGCCATGGACGCCGTCGGCGAGCTGCTTGTCGGCTGGTTGAGAAAATACCGATCCTGAAGCAGGCGGTTCGCAATCGCGTGTTGAGAAGCCGGGCGCGGCGTGGACCTTTGTTTCCCCAGCGCCTAAGTAGGAAGCATGCAGATTGCCGGACCGTGAGCCGGCCGCCAATCAACAGGGAAGCTCATCGTGCCGCGCGGTTTCTTCATCACATTCGAGGGAGGCGAGGGGGCGGGCAAGTCGACGCAGATCGGCCAGTTGGCGGACCATCTGCGCGCCGACGGGCGCGAGGTGGTCGTCACCCGTGAACCGGGCGGCTCGCCCGGCGCCGAGGCGGTGCGCCACGTGCTGCTTTCGGGCGCCGCCGAACCGTTCGGCCAGTCGATGGAAGCCATCCTGTTCGCCGCTGCCCGTTCCGACCATGTCGAACAGGTGATCAGGCCGGCCATCGCCCGCGGCGCCGATGTTCTTTGCGACCGGTTCCTCGATTCCTCCCGCGTCTACCAGGGCGTTACAGGCGAACTCGATCCGGCGTTCATGCGCAAACTGGAGCAGGTCACCGTCAACGGCATGCTGCCCGACCTGACGATCATCCTCGACATCGACCCGGAGGAGGGGTTGCGGCGCGCCGGCGCCCGTCGCGGTGCAGCCGAGGCCCCGGATCGCTTCGAGAAGGAAACGCTGGCCATCCACCGCCGCCGCCGCAAGGCATTCCTGCAGATCGCCAAGGCTGAGCCTGAACGCTGCGTCGTCGTCGACGCGTCCGCGCCGCCCGACAAGGTGGCGGCGAGCGTCCTGAAGGCGGCCCGCGCCGCCATTGCCCGCGCGTCTCGGGATCGTGTGTCTCAAGCCCGTGTGTCTCAAGATAGTCCCGCCGCCAGCCAGGGGAGCCGGGCCTGATGTTCGAGCGCATCGCGCCGGAGCGGTTCGACACGCTGCCCGACATTCCCGAGCCGGCGGAAAACCCGCTGCTCGTTGGCCACGCGGACGCCGCAGCCCTGCTGGCCGGTGCCTATCGCGCCGGCAAGCTGCATCATGGCCTGCTGTTTGCCGGCCCGCCGGGCATCGGCAAGGCGACGCTGGCCTTTCATCTGGCCCATCACCTGTTCACCCATCCTGATCCGGCGACGGCACCCGACCATTTGTCGGCGCCCGACACGACGGCGCAGATGTTCCGCCTGATCGCCCAGGACGCGCACCCGTCGCTGCTGCACCTGACCCGGCCTTATGTCGAGCGTGACAAGAAGTTCAAGACCGTCATCACGGTCGACGAAATTCGCCGCATCCAGCGCTTCCTGTCGCTGACCACGCACGATGGCGGCTATCGGGTGGTGATCGTCGATCCCGCCGACGACATGAATGTCAGCGCCGCCAACGCGTTGTTGAAAAGTCTGGAAGAACCGCCGCCACGGACGATCTTCATCCTCATCGCCCATTCGCTCGGCCGGCTCCTGCCGACCATCCGCTCGCGCTGCCAGGTCGTTCGCCTGCAGCCGCTTGGCAACGACGAACTCGGCGGTTTGCTGCGTGCCTTGGGAGCCTCGGGGGGAGCCTCGGGGGGCGCGGCGGGCGGCGAGGCCGGACAGGACGAGCGGGCCGTCGCCGAACACGCCCGGGGCAGCGTGCGCAACGCCATCCTTCTGTCGCAGTTCGGCGGCGCCGAGATCGCCGGGGTGCTGCAGCGCCTGGTCGAGGCGCGCGGCGATTTCGACATTGCCGAGGCGCTGCGTCTCGGCGATGCGGTCAACGGCCGCGAGCGCGACGTGCAATTCGCCATCTTCAACCGTGCCGTGCTCGACATGATCGCCGCGCGCGCGGCTGCTTTCGCCGAGGCGGGCGATGCCGCCGCCGCCGCCAGGGCCGCCGATCTGTGGGACGAAACCAACACGGCGATCCGCGACGCCGAGACCTACAATCTCGACCGCAAGCAGCACGTCGCCGGGCTCGCCGCCCGCCTGAACGCCGCGTTCAAGGCGTAAGGCGGCACGCCGGGCTGGCATGTGCCGGCACGATGCGGTATTGCGCTGTTGTTTTTGTCGTGTTTGAAAATCCGACAAATCCGACAAAGCACCGCATCCTTGGAAACCTCCCCGTATGGCCCGCGAAAAATTTTACATCACGACACCGATTTTCTACCCCAACGGCAAGCCGCATATCGGTCACGCCTACACGGTGATCGCCACCGATGCGATGGCGCGTTTCCAGCGCCTGGACGGCAAGGACGTGTTCTTCCTCACCGGCACCGACGAGCATGGGCTGAAGATGCAGCAGACCGCCGATAAGGAGGGGATTTCGCCGCAGGCGCTGGCCGACCGCAACGCCGCGATCTTCGCCGGCATGGTCGAAGCGGTCGGCGGCTCGAACGATCAGTTCATCCGCACCACGCAGCCGCAGCACAAACGTGCCAGCCAGGCCATCTGGCAGAAGATGGCCGACAATGGCGACATCTATCTCGACCGCTATTCGGGCTGGTATTCGGTGCGCCAGGAGGCCTATTTCGACGAAAGCGAGACGGTCGTCGGCGAGGACGGCGTGCGCCGTGAACCGCTCGGCTCGCCGGTCGAATGGAACGAGGAACAGACCTATTTCTTCCGCCTGTCGGCCTATCAGGAGCGCCTGCTGGCCCATTACGAGGCCAATCCCGATTTCATCGGCCCGGCCGAACGGCGCAACGAGGTCATGAGCTTCGTCCGCTCGGGCCTGCGCGACCTGTCGATCTCGCGTTCGACCTTCGACTGGGGCGTGCCGGTTCCCGGCGACGAGAAGCATGTGATGTATGTCTGGGTCGACGCGCTGACCAACTACATCACCGCCGCCGGCTACCCCGACACCGGCTCCGAAAGCTGGTCCCGCTGGCCGGCCGACGTCCACGTCATCGGCAAGGACATCGTCCGCTTTCATGCCGTCTACTGGCCGGCCTTCCTGATGTCGGCGGGCATCGAATTGCCCAAACGCGTCTATGCGCACGGCTTTCTGTTCAACCGCGGCGAGAAAATGTCCAAATCGGTCGGCAACGTCGTCGATCCATTTGCCCTGATCGAACATTACGGGCTCGATCAGGTGCGCTATTTCTTCCTGCGGGAAGTGCCCTTCGGCCAGGATGGCAGCTACAGCCACGACGCCATCGTCAACCGCGCCAACGCCGATCTCGCCAACGACCTTGGCAATCTGGCGCAGCGCTCCCTGTCGATGATCGCCAAGAATTGCGACGGCAAGGTGCCGGAAAAGGGCACGCTGGAAGACGTCGATCACGCCATGCTGGCGGCGGCGGACACGGCGCTTGCCACCGCGCGCCAGGCGATGGAGACGCAGGCCATCCACACGGCGCTGGCGGCGGTCTTCGCCGTTGTCGCCGACGCCAACCGATACTTCGCCGGCCAGGAACCCTGGTCGCTGAAGAAAACGGACCCGGCGCGCATGGCGACCGTGCTCTACACGACGGCTGAGCTGGTGCGCCGTGTGGCGATCCTGTGCCAGCCCTTCATTCCGGGATCGGCGGCCAGGCTGCTCGATCTTTTGGCCGTGCCCGAGGACAAGCGCAGCTTTGCCGAACTGTCCGATGCCGCGGCACTCGCCTCGGGCCAGGAACTACCGGCGCCGCAGCCGGTCTTCCCGCGCTATGTCGAGGAGAAGAAGGAAGGCGGGGAGGCCTGAACCGCATGCTGGTCGACAGTCATTGCCATCTCGATTTCGCCGATTTCGACGATGAGCGCCCGGCCATCCTGCAACGTGCCCGCGAGGCCGGCGTCGGCCTGATGGTGACCATCTCGACGCGCGTGCGCCAGTTCGAGCGCGTGCGGGCCATCGCCGAGGCGCATGACGAGGTGTTCTGTTCGGTCGGCACGCATCCGCACAACGCCGATGAGGAGCTTGACGTCACCGTCGACGACCTTGTCCGGCTGGCCGAGCATCCCAAGGTGGTCGCCATCGGCGAAGCGGGTCTCGACTATTTCTACGACAAGGCGCCGCGCGCGGCCCAGGCCGAGGGCCTGCGCACCCACATCGCCGCCGCGCGGCAGACCGGCCTGCCGCTGGTCATCCATGCACGCGCCGCCGATGACGACATGATCGCCATCCTCGAACAGGAAACGGGGAAGGGGACCTTCCCCTTCATCCTGCACTGCTTCTCGTCCGGCGCCGCCCTTGCCGCCGCCGGCGTCAGGCTCGGCGGCTATGTGTCGTTCTCGGGCATTCTGACCTTCAGGAATTCGCAGGAACTGCGCGACATCGCCGCCACCGTGCCCCATGACCGCCTGCTGGTCGAGACCGACGCGCCCTATCTGGCGCCGGTGCCAAAGCGCGGCAAGCGCAACGAGCCGGCCTTTGTCGCCCACACCGCGCAGGTGCTCGCCGAAACCATCGGTCTCGAACCGGCGGCGCTGGCTGCGACAACCACCGACAATTTCTTCCGCCTGTTTTCCAAGGTGCCGCGGGACCTGCGCCCGTGAGCGACCGGCTGCGCCTGACCATACTGGGCTGCGGTTCCTCGCCCGGCACGCCGCGCATCACCGGCGACTGGGGCGCCTGCGATCCGGCCAACCCGAAAAACCGCCGCCGCCGCTGCGCCGCCATGGTCGAGCGCATTGCCGCCGACGGCGGCGTCACGCGGGTCGCCATCGACACCGGGCCCGATTTCCGCGAGCAGATGATCGACGCCGGCGTGACGGCGCTCGATGCCGTGGTCTACACGCATCCGCACGCCGACCACATCCACGGCGTCGACGATCTGCGCGGCTTCGTCCTCAACCAGCGCCGGCTGATGGACATCTATGCCGACCGGCCGACGCTGGCGCGCCTGCGCGACGCCTTCGGCTATTGCTTCGAGACACCGCCCGGCAGCAGCTATCCGCCGATCCTCGCGCCGCACGCCATCGGTCACGAGGACGATTTCACCATTGTGGGAGAGGGCGGTCCGCTGACCTTCACCCCGCTGCCGCAGATCCATGGCGACATCCTGTCGCTCGGCTTCCGCATCGCCGGCATCGCCTATTGCCCCGACGTCAGCGATTTTCCCGCCGAGACCACGCCGCTGATCGCCGGTGTCGAGATACTGGTGATCGACGCACTGCAATATCGCCCGCACCCGAGCCATTTTTCGCTGCAACAGGCGCTCGACTGGATCGACCGCCTCAGGCCGCAGCGCGCCGTGCTCACCCACATGCACATCCCGCTCGACTACGAGACCGTGCTGCGCGAAACGCCCGATCACGTGGAACCGGCCTATGACGGAATGATTTTGGAGATTTCCATTTAAAATCAGTGTATTATGAGTATTTTCTAGAGCAACTTTGAATATCATGGCATCCATCTGATATATAAGGGAAATTCATGAGCAAGAGCATCAGCCGCGTGCAGTCGGCGGCCGACCGGGCCGGCCTTGCCATCGACATCAGGCGCATGGGAGAATCGACCCGCACCGCCGAGGAAGCCGCCGCCCAATGCGGCTGCAGCGTCGCGCAGATCGTCAAATCGCTCATCTTCGAGGGCCAGGACAGCGCCAGGCTGTATCTGTTCCTGGTGTCGGGCGCGCATCAACTGGATCTCAACAAGGCCGCCAGGGTTGCCGGCGAGCCGCTGAAGCGCGCCGATCCACGCCGCATCCGCGATGAAACCGGCTTTGCCATTGGCGGCGTGTCGCCACTCGGCCAGCCGGACGGCGTTCGCCGCTTTGGCGACAAGACGCTGCTCGGCTTCAGCGTCGTGTGGGCGGCGGCTGGCGCACATGACGCGGTGTTCGCTGCCGAACCCAATGCCTTGTTCCGCGCCGCCAGCGTTGTCCAAGCCGATCTGATTTCATAAGCGGCGACATCACGCATCCTCGACAAGGCTCTGAGATCAAAAGAGTATCACGCCTGAACCAAGCGATGCGCAAGCCACAGCCCCTCACTCATAAGTTCCATAATCTATCTTATGCGATCTTCTGTCTGGGGGTGGTGGTTCTATATGGGGTGCGACGGTCGCCTCTCTGGCGCCGACCATCTCAATCACTGGTTCCGATGTTGATGACGACGGACGAGCCTACCTGAGCAAAGGAATACTGGATCGCACCTCGCGTCCACGAGGCTGATACACTTTCTATGGCGTCGTTCTTGTCGAAACTGTCCGGCGCGCCCAGCCGCTCCGACAAGGCGTCCAGGAGTCCTGCCGGTGTCTGCGTCGAGTATGCGCACGCCTTGTGTTCGTTTGGACCGGCAGCAACCCAGAACGACAGCAATTCAACGCCATTGGCCTGTTCCCGCCGCCAGCCCACCATGTCCACCGAACCGCCATTGTAGGCGACAAAGTTGGTACGCCATTCCTTCGTTTCCGCATTGGTCAGGCGCGGCCAGCCGATTTCGTCGCCCCTGTGCGCCGCCGCCTGCACGGTAGGCGCTGCGCAGATATCGAGAAGCCGATCCGCGGTCAGGTCCAAGGGCATCGCTCTGGCTACCCCAACATTCAGAAAAGCAGCGCAAATGCCGCTGAAAGCCCTTATGTGCATCCGGTTTACGCCTTTTTCCTTACTCCCGAATGTATTCGTCCTGCTCAATCGCCGCAAGAAACCCGACCTCCGACACGCTCTGCATCCAGTGACATTGCGCGGTTTTGGGTGATGCGATCAAGCCAATGAATGTGGTGCGCGGCTTTACCCGCCGGTCGGCAAATGCCAGATTGCCGCCAGAGGTTTGACCACCGATATCCCGCAGAACGGCCGTATCGATCCATGAGCATGTAGGCAGACAACCTCGTTATTCCCTTCATGATGAGGATTCATGCCATGCTTAAACACGCTGTTCTTGGAGCTGTTCTGCTGATTGCCACGCCTGTTGCAGGCTACGAAGCGCTCGACAAAGCGGGCTTCCAGGATTTCTCCAGTCTCGTCGCCACATCGACCAGCTGGGTCAACGAGGAAGGTTCGACCATGACCATTTCGGTGAGCGCGACCGATGAGGTCACCGGGCAATATGTCAATCACGCCCAGGGCACGGGCTGCCAGAACACGCCCTACCCGATCTCGGGCCGCGTCAACGGCCAGTTCATCGCCTTCGCAGTCGCCTGGAACAACGGCACACAGAACTGCAATTCGACCACCGGCTGGACCGGCTATGCACGCCAGAACAATGACGGCACGCTGCAGATCGTCACCGACTGGAACCTGTCCTATCAGGCAGGCTCGGGCCCGGCGATCGACAGCGGCAGCGATCTGTTCAGCTATGTCGCGCCGAGCACCGGCGACGACCTGCCGATGAAGGAATAGGGATTTGCCTCGACGCGGCACGATCGCCGCGTCGTGACGGTTTGCCGGGCAGGAGGAGAGGTTCCCCCTGCCCGGCATTTTGATCTACCTCCGCTTCGCGACAAGCCTTGCCAGAGCCGCAAGCACCAGCAGCGCCATCATCGTGGCGTAGCCGGCCAGCGGCCAGGCCGTGTCGCCATCGAGGCCGACGACGAACAGCGTTCCGAGCAGGGCGACGATCAGGCTTTGCACACAGAAATAGAACGCCACGGCCATGCCGGCTGACGCGCCGAACGCTTCCAGCGCGCCATTGGCCGTCACCGACGAGGCAAACACGATGCCGATGGCGATCACCCACATGGGCATGACGAAACTGACGAATGACGGCTCGAGCAACACCTGCCCAAGCGCCAGCAGACCAGCCCCGATGAGCAGCATGAGCATGCCGCGCGCCAGGCAACCCGCTTGCCCCCATCGCTTCACGAAGTACCCGGCAAACCGCGTCGTGACGATCATCGCCAGCGCTGCGCTGGCGAACGACAGGCTGAAGCCCAGTTGGGAAAAGCCGGCGCCGTCGATCAGGACGCGCGGCGCGGTCGAGAAGAAGACGAAGAACGCGCCCATCGCCGCGCTGAAGCCCAGCGTGTAGGTCCAGAAGGCCGCGCTGCCGAGAATGGCCCGCCAGGCGGTGCGCGGCGCGGAACCGTCCTGTGGCCGGGTCTCGGGCCATCCGCCAAGGGCCCGCAAAACGGCGATGATCGCCAGGAGCGCGAGGACGATGAAGATCGCGCGCCAGCCATACTGTTCGGCGATCAGTGCGCCGGCGATCGGCCCCAGCGCCGGCACGAAGGCGAGCATCGAGCCGAACAGGCTGTAGATCACCGCGCTTTCCGGGCGCTCGGCATAAACGTCGCGCACGGTGGCGAAGGTCGCGACCAGCGCCGCCGACGCGCCCGCCGCCTGCAGGACGCGCAACGCGACGAACAGGCCGGCCGACGACGTGATGGCCAGGCCGATGGAGCTGGCGGCGAACAACAGCGTCCCGCCGATCAGCACGGGACGGCGGCCGATGCGGTCGGACAGCGGCCCGAAAACCATCTGCCCGAGGCCGAGCACTACCATGTACAGGCTGAGCGTCAGCTGGATCACCGACGGCGTGGTCCGCAGGATATCCGGCATCTGCACGATGACGGGAAGGTAGATATCCATCGCCAGCGAGGCGAGGATGTCGAATGGCGCCATCAGCACGAGGGCCGCGGCAAGAGAGTGGTTCCAGACAGATGTCCTGGGACGAAACATGGCAAAAATCCGCACAAATGAACTGCATTTGGCGGCGCACTGCCGGCATTGTTTTTACAAGCGATGACGGGTCAGACGCCGCAGCAACCAGAAAATGTCGCTGCGGCCTATTTGTCTGCTGACTTGGTGCTTCCCATCGTCGTGTCCCGTGTGTTTCGGTCTCGGTGCTCTTGCGGGCCGAGGAATGCGCATCTATCAGCTCTGCTGAGCCCGGGCAAGGTGGCAACCGGAAAGCCGTGCTGTGACGCGCAGCCATGCCCCAATGAAAGGACCGTCCATGCAGCCCTCGACCGACATCGCCCGATTGCTGGAGATCATGGCCGCCCTGCGCACGCCTGAAACCGGTTGTCCGTGGGATGTGGAACAGGATTTCGCTTCCATCGCCCCCTACACGATCGAGGAAGCCTATGAGGTGGCCGATGCCATCGAGCGCGGCGACATGGACGATCTGCGTGACGAGCTGGGCGACCTGCTGCTGCAGGTGGTGTTTCACGCGCGCATGGCCGAGGAGGAAGAGCGCTTCGCCTTCGGCGACGTGGTGCAGGCCATCACCGCCAAGATGATTCGCCGTCATCCGCATGTCTTCGGCAACGCCGAAGCACGCGGCAAGGGCATGGCCAAGGGCATGTGGGAGACGATCAAGGCTGAGGAGAAGGCCGAGCGCCGGGCGCGCCGTTCAGCCAATGGGCACGATGCGGAGCAGCCCGCCTATCTCGACGAAGTCCCGCGCGCCCTGCCCGCACTGATGCGCGCGCTGAAGCTGCAGTCGCGTGCCGCCCGCGTCGGCTTCGATTGGGGCGAGGCCGGCCCTGTCTTCGACAAGATCGAAGAGGAGATCGGCGAGCTGCGCGAGGCCATCGCCAGCCGCGACGAGGCGCACATCGCCGAGGAGTATGGCGACCTGTTGTTTGCCTTCGTCAACCTCGGCCGCCATCTGGGACATGACCCCGAAGCTGCCCTATCGGCCACGAACGACAAGTTCCGCAAGCGTTTCGACCATGTCGAACGGGCGCTGGCCGGCGCCGGGCGTTCTCTCGATGAGGCGAGCCTGGCCGAGATGGAAGCGCTCTGGCAGCAGGCCAAATCTCTGAAGTAAAGCTATTCGCTATCGCCGAGCGCCAGGCGTTCGCTGATCTCGTGTCTGGCGGCGTCCGTGGCACGCACGGTGATCGTCACGCTGCCATCGTCATTGTCGGCGCGCTCGGTCACGTCGCCATGCCGGTAAACCCAGTCGAGCAAGGGCATCTGCGCCGGCGTCAGTGAAATGGTGATCGCGGTGATGGCGCCTGAAATGCGTGCCTCGACCTGCGCCAGGAGGTCGTCGACCCCTTCGCCGGTCACAGCGGAAACGGCCAGCGGCGCGGCCGGGCCGCGCGTGCCGTCGAGCAGCGCACGGCGCCGCTCCGGATCCAGATTGTCGATCTTGTTCCACACTTCCAGAACGTGCTTCTTGTCGCCCGCGTCAACGCCGAGATCGCCGAGGATTTCCTCCACATCGGCTGCCTGCGCACTCGAATCGGGATCTGAAATGTCGCGCAGATGGATCACCAGATCCGCCTCGATGACCTCTTCGAGCGTGGCGCGGAAGGCGGCGACGAGATGCGTCGGCAGGTCGGAGATGAAGCCCACCGTGTCGGACAGGATGATGGTCGTTCCATGCGGCAGCTGCACGCGCCGCAGGGTCGGGTCGAGCGTGGCAAACAGCATGTCCTCGGCCATCACCGCAGCACCGGTGAGCCGGTTGAACAGGGTCGATTTTCCCGCATTGGTGTAGCCGACGATGGCGACGATCGGAAACGGCACCTTGCGCCGCTTGGAACGGTGCAGGTCGCGCGTGCGCCGCACGGTTTCCAGTTCGCGCTTCAGCCGCACGATGCGATCCTGCAAGAGCCGGCGGTCCGCCTCGATCTGCGTTTCGCCAGGACCGCCCATGAAGCCGCCGCCGCCGCGCTGGCGTTCCAGATGCGTCCAGCTGCGCACCAGCCGTCCGCGCTGATATTCGAGATGCGCCAGTTCGACCTGCAGACGGCCCTCCTTGGTGCGGGCACGCCGGCCGAAGATCTCCAGGATCAGGCCGGTGCGGTCGAGCACCTTGGCGTTCAGTGCCTTTTCCAGATTGCGCTGCTGCACCGGCGTCAGCGGATGATCGACGATGACCACCTCGATCTCGGCCTCGGCCACCCGGCCTGCGAGCTCCTCGAGCTTGCCCGTGCCGATCAGCGTGGCCGGGCGCGGCGCGTTGACGGGGATGATCTCCGCCGAAATCACATCGAGGTCGATTGCCTCGGCCAGCCCGACCGCCTCTTCCGAGCGCGCCTCGGGCGAACGCACGATGGTGGCGCTGCTTTCGGCGGCGCGTCGTTCGGCGGCAAGCACGGGCGAAACGACAATGGCGCGTGTCGCCATGGCGACAGTGGCACGCGTCGCCATGGCGTCGCGCGTCCCGTTATCGTCCGTCTGCCCCCTGCCCTCAGGCTTGCGTGGCTGTGCCAATCAGGATTCCCGGGTGCCTTCCTCTGCGTCGTAGAGCTGCACGGGCTGGCTCGGCATGATCGTCGAGATCGCATGCTTGTAGACAAGCTGCGAATGGCCGTCACGGCGCAGAAGCACGCAGAAATTATCGAAGGAAGTAACAATGCCCGTCAGTTTGACGCCGTTGATGAGAAAGATCGTCAACGGGTTCTTGCTCTTGCGAACGGTGTTCAGGAACAGGTCCTGCAGATTTTGTGATCGTTCCGCCATTTCTTGGTCTTTCACCCATTCGCTGCCTAAGGGCAGCCAGTAGCGCAAATATCACCCGCTTCTGTCAAGAAATCCAATGACAGAAGACGCGTGCGCGATTGACGCCGGTTTTCCTCGCTCTTGCAGAGCCGCTACCATGCCTGTTGGTTAACAGGTAGGACTTTTTTCCGCAATCGCAAAAAATGCCTCGCGCAAGGAGCGCGCAATCGAGCCTGGATGGCCGTTTGCAACGGCCTTGCCATCGATGCTGACCACCGGCGTGACAAGCGATGTCGCACTCGTCACGAAGGCTTCGCGCGCCGTTTGCGCCTCCTCCACGCTAAATCGCCGCTCCTCGACCTTCAGGCCAAGTTCGGCGGCCACCTTGAGAACGGTGGCGCGCGTGATTCCGCGCAGAATGCCGAAATCCGCCGGGCGCGTTACAAGCGAACCGTCGTTGGTGACGATCCAGGCATTGGTCGAGGCGCCCTCCTTCACCGTGCCGTCCGGATCGACGAACCAGGCTTCCTGGGCGCCGGCATCCACCGCCGCCTGGCGTGCCAGAACATTGGGCAACAGGCCGATCGTCTTGATGTCGACGCGCTCCCAGCGGTTCTCCGGCACGGTGATGACGGCCATGCCCTTGTCGGCTTTCTTCGCCGCGGCACGCGGGTCCATGCGCTTGGCCGTTACCACCAATGCCGGGCGCACCGGCTTGGTCGGAAAAGCATGGTCGCGCGGCGAAACCCCGCGTGTCACCTGCAGGTAGACCATGCCGTTATGCACGTGGTTGCGGCGGATCACCTCGCGCATGATCAGTTCCAGCGCCTGCCGCTCGAGCGGCCAGGCCATGCGCAACTCGCTCAGCGAGCGACCGAGCCGGTCGAGATGGCCCTTTTCATCGACGATGAAGCCTTTCGCGATCTCGCACACCTCGTAGACGCCGTCGGCCAGCTGGTAGCCGCGGTCCTCCACATGAACGACCGCGTCGGCGTGGCGGACGTAACGCCCGTTCACATAGGCAATGCGTGGCATCGGGATCTCCGTGTTGGTGGGCGCCGCATCCTGCCCCAAGGCAAGGCATTTGATCGAGGCTGGCGCGAAATGTCTCCAGCGATCTTTTGCAGGCGTGCGCCCGGCTTTTCAAGCGGTTGGCAGGTGCTGGCTCAAAAGAATTCCAGGCTGACACGGAACATCTGTTCCACCTGGCGCACGGCGGTTTCCAAAGCAAAGATCACCACCCGGTCCTTCGGCTTGATGCGCAGCGAGCCGCTCGGCTTGATCACCGCTCCATCGCGATAGACCGCGCCGATGCGCATCCCGTCGGGAAACTCCACCTCGGAAAGCGGCGGCCCGACCAGGGGCGAGGTTTCCAGCGCCTCGGCCTCGATGACCTCGGCGGCGCCCCGCTGGATGTTGTGGACGGCGCGGATGCGGCCGCGCCGCACATGTTGCAGGACTTTCGATATGGTCACCGAGCGCGGGTTCACATGCGCGTCGATGCCCAGCGTCTTGGCGAAGTCGTGATAGGTCGGGTTGTTGATCAGCACCAGGTTCGAGCGGCAGCCGAGCCGCTTGGCGATGACGCTCGACAGGATGTTGACCTGGTCGTCATTGGTCAGCGCCACCATCAGGTCGGCGTGCTGGATGTCGGCCTCGAGCAGCAGCTTCTGGTCGAGCGCGCTGCCGTGCAGCACCACGGTCCGGCGCAACTTGTCGGCCAGCGCTACCGCCCGCTCGCGCGTGCTCTCGATGATCTTGACCTTGGTGCGGCTCTGCTTTTCCTCCATCGTACGGGCGACGAACAGTCCAATATTGCCGCCGCCGGCGATGACGATGCGCGTCGCCTCGCGCTCCTCGTGGCCGAACAGGCCGAGCGTGCGGCGCACCTGTTCGCGCGTCGTCACCACATAGGCCAGGTCGCCGGCGATCAGCTGGTCGCCCGAATGGGGGATGAACAGTTTGCCGTCGCGCGACACCCCCACCACCGTCGACGGCAGGTCGGGAAAAAGCTCGGTCAATTGCGACAGCGGCGTGTTGATGACCGGGCATTCCTCGAGGCACTCTATGGCCACCATCAGCACGTGATCGTCGGCGAAGCGCACGACATCGGTAGCGCCCGGCAGGGCGATGCGCCGCATCACCATCTCGCCGACCTCCACCTCCGGCGAGATGATCACGTCGATCGGCAGATGATCGCGCGAGAACAGGTCCATGTAATGGGCCTGCAGGTAGGATTGCGAACGGATGCGGGCGATCTTGGTCGGCACGTTGAACAGCGAGTGCGCCACCTGGCAGGCCACCATGTTGACCTCGTCGAACAGGGTGACGGCGATGATCATGTCCGCTTCGCTGGCGCCGGCCTGCGCCAGCACGTCGGGATGGGCGCCATGGCCGACAAAGCCGCGCACGTCGAGCGTGTCGCGCACGCCGCGGATCAGTTCCGGCGAAACGTCGATCACCGAAACGTCGTTCTGCTCGGCGGCCAGACGCTCTGCAATGCCGTGGCCCACCTGGCCCGCGCCGCAAATAATGACCTTCATCGCCAACTCCCTGCCCGCGCGCGCCGACCCGCGGTGCGCTGCAACGGCATTGCTCTAGCGCTTTTCATTCGTCGAGGAAACCGCCTGCGGCACCTATACGCCGAGCGATTTCAGTTTGCGATGCAGCGCCGACCGCTCCATTCCGACAAATTCGGCGGTGCGCGAAATATTGCCGCCGAAGCGGTTGATCTGCGCCAGCAGATACTCCTTCTCGAACATTTCGCGCGCCTCGCGCAGCGGCAGGGCCATGATGTGCTGGTCCGACTGGGTCGGCAGGCGCGGCATCACGTCGCCGATCTCGGCCGGCAGAAGGTCGGCGGTGATGGGCGTGTCCGGCCCGTCGCCGCGCGTCAGGATCATCAGCCGCTCGATGTTGTTGCGCAGTTGTCGCACATTGCCGGGCCAGTTATGCGCCTGCAGCACCGCCATCGCGTCATTGCCCAGCGCCCTCGGCTTGATGCCGGCCTGTTCGCCGATCTGCTGCATGAAATGATTGACGAGAAGCGGAATATCCTCGCGTCTTTCGGCCAGCGGCGGCACGCCGACCGGCACCACCGCCAGACGATGGAACAAATCCTCGCGGAAACCACCCTCGGCGATCAGCGATTCGACGTTCTGCGCGGTCGAGGAGATGATGCGCACATCCACCTTGACCCGCCGCGTCCCGCCGACGCGCTCGAATTGCTGGTCGACCAGCACACGCAGGATCTTGCTTTGTGTGCCGAGCGGCATATCGGCGATCTCGTCCAGATAGAGAACGCCGCCATGCGCCGCTTCAAGCGCGCCCACCTTGCGCTCATGACCGTTCGATTCCGTGCCGAACAGCTCGATCTCCATGCGCTCCGGCGTGATCGTCGCCGCGTTCAGCGCCACGAAGGGGCCGGTCTTGCGCAGCGAAGCCGCATGGATGGCGCGCGCCACCAGTTCCTTGCCGGACCCGGATGGACCCATCAGCATGATGCGGCTGTTGTTCGGCGCGACGCGCTCGATGGTCTGGCGCAGATGGTTCAGCGCCGCCGATTGGCCGACCAGGTCGAACGAAGCGCCGCTGCGCTTCTTCAGGTCGGTCATCTCGCGCTTCAGCTTGGAGATTTCCAGCGCCCGCTCGCAGATCAGGATCAGCCGGTCCGTCTTGAACGGCTTCTCGATGAAGTCGTAGGCGCCGCGCTTGATGGCCGAGACAGCGGTCTCGATATTGCCGTGCCCGGAGATCATCACAACCGGCATGTCGGGGTGCATCTCCTTGATCTTGTCGAGCAGGGCCAGGCCGTCGAGGGTCGATCCCTGCAGCCAGATATCGAGCAGAATGAGACGCGGAGCCCGCTCGGAAATAGCCGCCAGCGCGCTGTCGCTGTCATGGGCGGTGCGCGCCTCGTGCCCCTCGTCGCTCAGGATTCCGGCAACGAGTTCGCGAATGTCTTCCTCGTCGTCTACGATCAGGATGTCGGACGCCATGATTACCTTTTCCTCGTATCTGTGCCACCGCCGGCCGGGTCGTCGGCCCGCTGGGTAGCCGGAAGGATTATGCGGATCATCGCCCCGGCGCCGCCGTGGAAATCGTCTGGTGCGTCGTGCAGTTCAAGCCGTCCGCCATGATCCTCGATGATCTTCTTGACGATGGCGAGGCCAAGGCCCGTGCCCTTCTCGCGGGTCGTCATATAGGGTTCGAGCAGCCTTTGCCGGTTCTCGCGCGGCAGCCCCTTGCCATTGTCGATCACGTCCACCTGGATGAAGCGGTCGTTGCGCCGCGCCACGACGCGGATCGCCCCGCTCTGCCCATGGGTGAGTTCTGCCGCCTCGATCGCCTCGGCCGCATTCTTGATGACGTTGCCGAAGGCCTGCCCCATCAGGCGCGCGTCGAAGCGGCCCATCAGCGGCGTGTCGGAAAAATCCCGTTCGAAGGTGACTTCGTTGCGCGCCACCTCGACCAGGAACGACGCCTCGCGCAGCGGCTCGCGCAAGTCGAGCAGCTGGATGTCCGGTTTCGGCATGCGGGCGAAGGCGGAGAACTCGTCGACCATGCGGCCGATATCGCCCACCTGGCGGATGATCGTGTCGGTACACTGGTCGAAGATATCGCGGTCCTGCTCGATCACCTTGCCGAAGCGGCGGCGGATGCGCTCGGCCGAAAGCTGGATCGGCGTCAGCGGGTTCTTGATCTCGTGGGCGATGCGCCGCGCCACATCCGCCCAGGCCATCGAGCGCTGCGCCTGCATCAGGTCGGTGATGTCGTCGACGGTCACCACATAGGAATGCTCTTCCGCATCGTTGACGCCCTCCTCCGTGGTGATCTGGATGTTGAAGGTGCGCTCGGCGCCGGCACGGAAGAAGGCCACCTGCTCGCGATAGACCGGCCTGCCCGACTTGCGCCCCGCCTCGAACACGCGGCCCACATGCGGCAAAACGCTCGACAGGTTCTTGTTGACCGCATTGCGCGCCGAAATCGCCAGCATCGCCTCCGCCGAACGGTTGACCATGGCCACGGTCCCGTGCGCATCGACGCCGATGACGCCGGCCGTCACCCCCGACAGCACCGCCTCGGTGAAGCGGCGGCGCTCGTCGATCACATCCTTGGCGGCGATCAGCTCGTCGCGCTGCGACTTGAGCTGCTGCGTCATCTTGTTGAACGTATCGCCCAGAAGGCCGACATCGCCATCGGCGGAACGCACCGGAACCGAGACGTCGAGATTGCCGGTCGAAACGTCGCCCGCCGCGCCGATGAGCTGGCGGATCGGCCGAACCAGCCGGTCGGCCACCGCGATGCCGGTCCAGATCGCCGCCAGCACGATGGCCAGCGTCACCACAAGATAGAGCAGCGCGAAGGCGAGCTGCGTGTTGCCGCGATTGTCTTCCAGAGATCGGTATTCGTCGGTGTTCGTCCGCACGATCTGCCGCGCCTTCAGGACGTCCGGGTCGAGCAGCGCGCCCGTATAGAGATAGGCGTCGGGAATCTCCTGCAGCTTGTAGACCGCGGTGACCAGGTTCGTTCCGCCGATCTCGTTGAAGGCGATTTCCGCCCTGTCTGCGGTCTCGATCGCACCCCTGCCCGGCCTTGGCAGGGGGATGTCGTCCGGCATCTGGGCGCTCATGATGACCGAGCCGTCCTCGCGCACCAGTTCGGCGTCGGCCAGTCCGCGCAACGCCGCCTGCCGGGTCATGAAATCGCGAAACCCGTATCGGTCGAGATTGTACAGGGTCCGCGCCTGGTCGAGCCGCACCGCCATGCTCTCGGTCGTGCCCTGCAGGCTGCGCGCATTCTGCTGCACATAGGCGTCGGCGATCGACAGCGACGAATAAATGATCACCTTTGTGCGGATCTCGAACCAGCGGTCTAGCCCCAGTTCCAGCGTCACCGAGGCGATGACCGCCACCAGGATCGCCGGGATCGCCGCCACCAGGGAGAACATGGCGATGATGCGCACATGCAGCCGCGAGGCCGCCCGACCGCCCTTGCGGCTCTTGTAGATGCGGAACGCCTCGGCGCCGATCAGGGCGAGCAAGAGCAGGATGAAACCCAGATTGATGGCGATCAACAGAAGCGTCGTGCCGGCGTCCGGCGTCAGCGGCGTCAGGCCGAGCAGGACGGCGAACGACACCGCTGCCGTGACGAGCGCGCCGACGGCCGCGCCGATGCCCAGATAAAGCGCCGGCGACCGGCCAGGCCTGACCGGTGATGCCGCGGCAAGGGGCTGTATCGTCGAACTCTCGGACAAGCTGACCATCACTCCGGCGTCTGTGCTCGTGAACAGGACTCAAAAGATGTTGCATATATGCAACGACTGTAGCGGACAGGCAACAGTTCAATCGGCGAACAATGCGGCAATGCTGGGGCAAGGTGGGGATCGACGCCACATCGGCCCGGCGTCCGGCAATGCCCGATGACATTATTTCGCCGCGAAATTGCTCATTCTGGCCCGATCTTGAAAACCGGACTGCAAAAGCTGAGGACACAAGCATGAGGCGCAAGTCGTGACCGCCGCCGGACCGACGCCGCTGTTCGTTGCCGGCCTGGCCACAACCCTCCTGGCGCTTGCCGGCTGCACCCAGGGCGTCGATGGCATCGCCACCGCCTCCGTTGCCGACAACCCGCTCTCCTATTCGCAGAAAGAACGCGAATGCATGGAGCGCGCCATGTTCTTCGAGTCCAACCGGTCGAGCCGTGACGGGCTTGTCGCCGTCGGCACGGTGGTCATGAACCGCGTGGCCTCCGACGCCTTTCCCGACACCGTCTGCGGCGTCGTCGGCCAGAAGGGCCAGTTTGCGCCGGGCGTCATGACGCGGCCGATGAAATCCAAGGCCCTGCCGGATGTGCAGAGCGCCGCCGCCGCCGTTCTGAAGGGCGAGCGTCACCCGGGCGTCAGGAAGTCACGGTTCTTCCACACGGCCGGGCTGAAATTCCCCTACAAGAACATGCACTACGTGCTGGTCGCCGGCGGCAACGCTTTCTACGAGAAGCGCAGCCGGCGTCTGGTGACGCAGCCGGTGGCCCCGCCGCCGATCGAGAAGACCGCTGCCGCCGCCACGGATACCGCCCTGTCCTACGAGGCGCCCTCGCCGAAGGCCGATCCGATCGGCGCGATGATCCTGGAAGAGAAGCCCGCGCCCGCCGAGTGACACGTGTCGGGCGCCCGCCTCAGTTCGCCCCGCGATAAATGTTGACGCCGTATTCGCGGATTTTCTTGCGCAGCGTGTTGCGGTTCAATCCCAACAGGTCGGCAGCCTTGAGTTGGTTGCCGCCGGTCGCCGTCAGCGCGGCGATCAGCAGCGGCTGCTCGACCTCGGCCAGCACGCGCTGGTACAGGCCCGGCGGCGGCAATTGCTCGCCGAACTGCGAAAAATAGCGCTGCAAATGCCGCTCGACCGACTGTTCCAGCGTCGCATCCTCGACCCCTGCCTCAGCCTCGCCCGGGCGCTGCGACCCCGTGGCGCGCAGCTCCTGCTCGATCACCTCGGCGGAAATCTCGTCCTGCGGATAGAGCGCCGCCAGCCGCCGCACCAGGTTTTCCAGTTCGCGCACATTGCCCGGCCAGCGATAATGCTTCATGCGGGCGAGCCCGTCGGCGCTGATGCGCTTCGACGGCAGGCCCTCCTTCTCGGCGCGGGCGAAAAAGTGCCGAGCCAGGTCGGGAATATCCTCCGCCCGTTCGCGCAGCGGCGGCAGGCGCAGCGGGACCACGTTGAGCCGGTAGAACAGATCCTCGCGGAACATGCCCTGGTCGATCAGGCCGCGCGGGTCCTTGTTGGTGGCGGCGACGATGCGCACATCGGTGCGGATCGGCGTGCGCCCGCCGACCGTGGTGTATTCGCCTTGCTGCAGCACACGCAACAGCCGGGTCTGCGCCTCCATCGGCATGTCGCCGATCTCGTCGAGGAACAGCGTCCCGCCCTCGGCCTGTTCGAAGCGGCCGAAGGAGCGCGCCTGGGCGCCGGTGAACGCGCCCTTCTCATGGCCGAACAGTTCCGATTCGATCAGATCGCGCGGGATCGCCGCCATGTTGATGGCGACGAATGGCCCTTTGCGCCGCCGCCCGTACTCATGCAGCGCGCGCGCCACCAGCTCCTTGCCGGTGCCCGATTCGCCGCTGATCATCACCGTCAGGTCGGTCTGCATCATGCGCGCCAGAAGCCGGTAGATCTCCTGCATCGCCGCCGACCGGCCGATCAGCGGCAGCGCGTCGGGCGCTTCCGCATCGGCCGTTTCCCGGCGGCCGGATTTCGGTTCGGCCAGCGCCCGGCCGACGATGTTGACCAGCTCCGTCAGGTCGAACGGCTTCGGCAGGTAGTCGTACGCCCCCACCTCGGAAGCGCGGATCGCCGTCATGAATGTGTTCTGCGCGCTCATGGCGATGACCGGCAGATCGGGCCGCGCCTTGCGGATGCGCGGCAACAGGTCGAACGCATTGCCGTCCGGCATGACGACGTCGGTGATCACCAGGTCGCCCTCGCCCGCCGACACCCAGCGCCACAGCGTCTCGACATTCGACGTCACCCGCACCTGGTGGCCGGCGCGCGACAGCGCCTGGTTGAGAACCGTGCGGATCGCCGCGTCGTCGTCGGCGACCAGAATGCTGCCACTCCTCATGACGCCGTCTCCTCTTCCCGCCCATAGGCAAACCGGCCGCGCGCCTCGCGCCAGGCAGGCATGAGGATGCGGAACACCGTTCCGCGCTGGCCGGACGATTCGCATTCGATGACGCCGCCATGCGCACCGACGATCTTCGCCACCAGCGCCAGCCCCAGGCCCGATCCGTTCTGCTTCGACGTGACGAACGGGTCGAAGATGATCGGCCGCATGTCCTCGGGAATCCCCGGTCCATTGTCGTGAACGCAGAATTCCAGCGGCAGCGCCACCCGGTCGTCTGTGCCCGGCACCGACAGGCGGATGCCCGGCCGGAACGCCGTGGTCAGGCGGATCTCGCCATCCTCCCGGTCGCCGATCGCCTCGGCGGCATTCTTCACCAGATTGAAGAACACCTGCACCAGCTGGTCGCGATTGGCCCACACCGCGGGCAGCGACGGGTCGTATTCCTCGACGATCGCCACCTTGCGGGCAAAGCCGTTCTTCGCCGCCGCCTTCACATGGTCGAGCACCAGATGGATGTTGACCGGGTCGCGTTCCACCGGGCGTTCGTCGGAAAACACCTCCATCCGGTCGACCAGCGCGACGATGCGGTCGGTCTCCTCGGTGATCAGCCGCGTCAGCGCCCGATCCTCGTCGGTAACGGCGTGCTCGAGAAGCTGTGCTGCGCCGCGAATGCCCGACAGCGGGTTCTTGATCTCATGCGCCAGCATCGCCGCTAGCCCGGTCACCGAACGCGCCGCGCCGCGATGCACCATCTGCCGGTCGATCTTGTCGGCCATCGAGCGCTCCTGAAGCAGCAGCGCCACCGCGCCCGGCACCTCGGAAACGGGAGCCGCGTGGATGTCGACCATCCGCTCCGGCCCCAGCCGCGGCGACGAGATATCGACCCGGTATTCGTTGATCGCCACGCGCTGCGCCCTGACCTGCTCGACCAGGGCGATCAGCGGGCTGCCGAAGGGCACGAAATCCGGCAGCCGGCTGCGCGCCAGGATCGCCGCGCCCGAGCGGAAGAAATCCTCGGCTTCCGCGTTCGCCTGGACGATGAAGCCGTCGATGTCGATCATCACCACCGGATGGCGCAGCGTGTTCAGCAACAGCTGTGCGGTTCCCGCATCCGATCCATCCGACCCTTTTGCTGTCATGCGGCCAAAACACCTTTCTCGGCGCGAAACGCCGCGCGCAGCCCGGCGATAACCGCCCGATGATCCGTCCCCGTCATGATCGCCTTGCGCTGCTCCGGCGCGACCTGGCCTGCGTGACGGTCCAGGTACCAGCCCAGATGCTTGCGCGCGTGGCGCAGCCCATGCTCGATGCCGTAGAGCGACAGCATCGCCTCGTAATGGTCGATGACATAGTCTTCCAGTGCCCCAGGCCTACCGTCGCGACCGGCAGCGATCGCGCCTGCGACCCACGGCGCGCCATAATGCGCCCGCCCGACCATGATCGCATCCGCGCCGGATTGTTTCAGGATCGCCGCCGCATCCGCCGCATTCGTCACATCGCCATTGGCGACGACCGGAATGCCGACCGCCTGCTTGACGCGGGCGATCGCCCGCCAATCGGCCTGCCCCTTGTAGAACTGACAGCGCGTGCGGCCGTGGACCGTCACCATGGCCACGCCGGCCTCCTCGGCGCGCCGGGCGATCAGCGGCGCGTTGAGCGCCGTTTCGTCCCAGCCGAGCCGCATCTTGACCGTCACGGGAACCGAAACCGCCGCCACGACCGCCTCGATCAGCGCAAGCGCGTGGTCCGGCGCGCGCATCAGGGCCGAGCCGCAATAGCCGCCCGTCACCTTCTTCGCCGGGCAGCCCATATTGATGTCGATGATGTCGGCGCCCGCGCCGGCGGCAATGCGCGCCGCCTCCGCCATCCAATGCGCCTCGCGCCCGGCAAGCTGCACCATATGCACGTCGATCTCGGGCCGCCGCATGCGCCGCGCCGATTCGGCGCGGCCGCGCGCCAATTCGCCGCTCGCCACCATTTCCGAGACCACCAGGCCCGCGCCATGCGCGTGGGCGCGCTGGCGAAAGGCGAGATCGGTCACCCCGGACAGCGGCGCCAGGAACACCCGATTGCGAATGGTCACCGGCCCCAGCTGCAGCGGCCCGCGCAACGCATCGCTCTCGTCGTTGCTCAAAATTGAAGCAGATTCCATCATTGCTTATTCTTTAGCCATTTCGCCGCTGCCCCGCAACCGGGTTTTCGCTTCCGCAGCACAATCCGCAAATTCGGCTGGCCTTTCACCGCGCCTCTTATTATGCGTCTGGCCTATGGACAAGCACATGACACGGCAGGAGAGCATCGCCGGCGGCAGGGCAGGAGAAGTCGCCGCGGTGATTGTTGCGGCCGGGCGCGGCGAACGCGCCGGTCAATCCGCCGAGGGACCGAAGCAGTACCGCATCATCGGCGGCAAGCCGGTGCTGCGTCACACGCTCGAGACGTTTCTGGCCGATCCGCGCATCGGCCGCGTCGTGGTCGCCATCCACCCCGATGACGAGGCGCTGTTCGCCGAGGCGGCCATCGGCCTCGCCGACCGGGTAATCTCCCTGCATGGCGGCGCGTCGCGCCAAGCCTCGACCCGTCTCGCCCTTCTCGCCCTGCATGATCCCGCGCCGCAGACGGTGCTCATCCATGACGGGGTGCGCCCTTTCATCGACGGTGAGTTGATCGACCGCATCATTCGCGCTGTGGAAGAGGGAAAAGGCGCCCTGCCGGCCCTCCCTGTCGCCGAAACGCTGAAGCGCGCCGGCCCCGGCGGCACCATCGAGGCGACGGTGCCGCGCCATGATCTGCACGCCGCGCAGACCCCGCAAGGATTTCCCTTCGCGCTGATCGCCGCCGCCCACGACCGCGCCTTCCACCAGGGCCGCGACGATTTCACCGACGACGCGGCAATCGCCGAATGGGCGAATATCCCGGTCCGCATCGTCGCCGGCTCGGTCGACAACATCAAGCTCACCTGGGCGCGCGACATCGCGTTGGCCGACCAGCGCCTCAACCGCGCGGCGATCTTCCCCGATGTGCGCACCGGCAATGGCTATGACGTGCATTCCTTCACCGAAGGCGATGCCGTCATCCTGTGCGGGGTGCGTATTCCCTACGCCAAGCGTCTTTCGGGCCATTCCGACGCCGATGTCGGTCTGCACGCCCTGACCGACGCGCTGTTGGCCACCTGCGGCGCCGGTGACATCGGCACGCATTTCCCGCCCTCCGATCCGCAATGGAACGGCGCGGCCTCGCACATCTTCCTCGAGCATGCGGCGAAGATCGTCCGTGAAGCCGGTGGGCGGATTGCCAATGTCGATGTGACGCTGATCTGCGAGGCGCCGAAAATCGGCCCGCACCGCGCGGCGATGACGGCGGCGCTGGCCGCCATGCTCGGCATCGGCGAGATGCGTATTTCGATCAAGGCGACGACCAACGAGAAGCTCGGCTTCATCGGCCGCGGGGAAGGAATCGCCGCCATCGCCACCGCCAGCGTCGTCTATCCCGGCGAGGTGCCCGCATGAGTGACAGCGATGTATTGAGCATGAGTGACAGCGAAGTGTCGGACATGAACGAGCGCGAGAAACTTGCCCATGCCGTGCTGGCCGCCTGCGAGGCGCGCGGCCTGATGCTGGCGACGGCTGAATCCTGCACCGGCGGCATGATCGCCGCCGCGCTGACCGACATCGCCGGCTCTTCCTCGGTCGTCGATCGCGGTTTCGTCACCTATTCGAACGAAGCCAAGATGGAGATGCTTGGCGTTTGCGCCGACACGCTTGCCGCGCACGGCGCGGTGTCATCGGAGACGGCGCTTGAAATGGCCGCCGGCGCCCTGGCCCGTTCGCGGGCGGGCGTCGCCATTGCTGTGACCGGCGTTGCCGGACCAGGCGGTGGTTCGGCGGAAAAGCCCGTCGGTCTCGTCTGGTTCGGCCTGGCATTGCAGGGCCATGAGACCATCGCCGAAAAGCGGCTCTTCACCGGCCTCGACCGTGCCGGCGTCCGCGTTGCCACGGTCAGGACGGCGCTGCGAATGGTTCTCGATGCCTTGAAGGCAGGTTAGGCGTCTTTTCATCGTGGGCTCAACCGGAAACTGCCAAGCCACGACAAATCCAATCCCGCCGCCGCAACTCGCATCAATCGTCAAACACCGGTTCCATAGACGATATCCGCACGCCGCTCGAACGCTTCCGAAAACATGCGGAAGGCCCGGTCGAACATAGCGCCCATCACAACACCAAGCATGCGGCTCTTGAACTCGTACTCGATGAAGAAGTGGATGTCGCAGGCGCCCTCACCCGCCGGCTCGAAGCGCCATTCGTTCTTCAGGAAGCGGAACGGCCCATCCACATAGCGCACGTCGATGGCGCATTCGTCCGGCTTCAGCGTCACCTGGCTGGTGAAGGTCTCGCGCAGCGCCTTGTAGCCCACCGTCATGTCGGCGACGAGCAGCGTCACCCCGTCGCGCTCCTTGCGCGTGCGCACGACAAGCGCCTCGCACATGGGGACGAATTCCGGGTATCTTTCGACATCGGCGACCAGCGCAAACATCTCTTCCGGCGCATGGGCGACGTGGCGTACGGTTTCGAATTTGGGCATCGATAAGCTTAGGCCGTCTTCAGACGCGCCTCGCGCGCGGCTTGCATCTTGGCGAAATCCTCGCCCGCATGGTGCGACGAGCGCGTCAAAGGACTGGCCGAAACCATCAGGAAACCCTTGGTGTAGGCGATGGTTTCATAGGATTTGAACTCGTCCGGCGTGACGAACTTCTTCACCGGATGGTGCTTGCGGGTCGGCTGCAGATACTGGCCGATAGTCATGAAATCCACATCGGCGGCACGCAGATCGTCCATCAGCTGCAGCACCTCGTTGCGCTCCTCGCCAAGGCCGACCATGATCCCCGACTTGGTGAACATGGTCGGGTCGAGCTCCTTCACCTGCTGCAGGAGCCGCATGGAGTGGAAGTAGCGCGCGCCGGGCCTGACCGTCAGATAGTTCGACGGCACCGTTTCCAGATTGTGGTTGAAAACGTCGGGCTTGGCCGCCACCACCACTTCCAGCGCGCCGGGCTTGCGCAGGAAATCGGGCGTCAGGATTTCGATCGTCGTGCCGGGCGACGAGGCGCGGATAGCGCCAATCACCTCGGCGAAGTGCTGCGCACCGCCATCGGCCAGGTCGTCACGGTCGACCGAGGTGACGACCACGTGCTTCAGCCCCATCTCGCGCACCGCCTTGGCGACGTTCTCGGGCTCGTTGAGGTCCACCGGGCCGGGAATGCCGGTCGAAACGTTGCAGAAGGCGCAGGCCCGGGTGCAGATCTCGCCGAGGATCATGAAGGTCGCATGCTTTTTCTCCCAGCATTCGCCGATGTTGGGACAGCCCGCCTCCTCGCACACCGTGATCAGCTTGTTCGACTTCACGATCTCGCGCGTTTCCAGATAGCCCTTCGAGGTCGGCGCCTTGACGCGGATCCACTCGGGCTTGCGCAACACCTCCTGGTCGGGCCGGTGCGCCTTTTCGGGATGCCGCACGCGCGGCTTGTTGCTGACGGTGTCGAGAACGGTGACCATGTTTGTCCTATCGCGTCCGGCGGGATTCCGAACGGCCAAAAATCCACAGGATCAGGATGGCGCCGAGGATGGCGACAACCAGATTGCCCAGAAAACCATAAAACGAGATGCCGACCAGCCCGGCCAGCGTGCCGCCGACGAAGGAGCCGGCGATGCCGACCAGGATGTTGGTGAGGAAGCCATGCTCGCGGTTCATGGTCTTCTCGGCGACATAACCGGCAAGGAAGCCGATCACGAGCAGGCCGATAAAGCCGACGCCCGGCATGCCCATGATTCCAAAACCCTGTTCCATCGCCTCGTCCTCGTTTCGCGTTCCCCCGCATATAGTCCAGAATGGCGCGGGGAAACAGGGGCCGAAAAGCTCCTTACGCGTTCAGCGTGCGCCCATAGGCGTCGAGCACGCTTTCCTTCATCATTTCCGAAAGTGTGGGATGCGGGAAAACCGTGTGCATCAGCTCTTCCTCGGTCGTCTCGAGGTTCATGGCGACGACAAAGCCCTGGATCAGCTCGGTCACTTCCGCGCCGATCATGTGCGCTCCCAGAAGCTCGCCGGTCTTCTTGTCAAAGATCGTCTTGACGAAACCCTGATCCTCGCCGAGCGCGATCGCCTTGCCGTTGGCGGCGAACTGGAAGCGGCCGACGCGGATGTCGCGGCCGGCGCTCTTTGCCTTCTCCTCCGTCAGCCCGACCGAAGCCACCTGCGGCTGGCAATAGGTGCAGCCGGGAATCAGCCCCTTGTCGAGCGCGTGGACGCCCGGCACGCCGGCGATCTTCTCGACGCAGATGACGCCCTCATGCTCGGCCTTGTGCGCCAGCATGGGCGGCCCCGCCACGTCGCCGATGGCGTAGAGCCCGGCGACATTGGTGCGGCCATAGCCGTCGACCACGACGCAGCCGCGATCCGTCTTCACGCCAAGCGCCTCGAGGCCGAGATTTTCGATGTTGCCCTGCACGCCGACGGCGGAAATCAACTTTTCGGCGGTGATCTTCTCGACCTTGCCGTCCTTCATCTCCACATGCGCGGTAACCGAATCCTTGCCCTTCTCGACCTTCGTCACCTTGGCGTCGAGATGGAACTTGATGCCCTGCTTCTCGAACTGCCGCTTGGCGAATTTCGACACCTCGGCGTCCTCCACCGGCAGGATCTGCGGCATCAGCTCGACGACCGTCACCTCGGCGCCCATGGTGCGGTAGAAGGAAGCGAACTCCATGCCGATGGCGCCCGAACCCATGACGACCAGCGATTTCGGCATCGTCTTCGGCACCATGGCCTCGAAATAGGTCCAGATCCTGTCGCCATCCGGCTCGATGCCCGGCAGCGCGCGCGGCCGCGCGCCGGTGGCGATGATGACATGCTTGGCCGTATAGGTTGCGGGCCCCTTGGCGCCCTTCGGCTCGGGCGGCTGCGGCTGCATGGCTTTCTTCGACGTGGCCGAGACGACCACCTCGCCCGGTTTGGCAAGCTTCGCCTCGCCCCAGATGATGTCGACCTTGTTCTTCTTCATCAGGAAGCCGACGCCGCCGTTCAGCCTGAGGGAGACTTTTCGCGAGCGGTCGACCACGGCGGCGACGTCGGCCGAGATCTTGCCGTCGATGGTCAGGCCGTAATCCTTGCCGTTCTCCGCATAGTGCTTGATCTCCGCCGAGCGCAGCAGCGCCTTGGTCGGGATGCAGCCCCAGTTGAGGCAGATGCCGCCCAGATGCTCGCGCTCGACGATGGCCGTCTTGAGGCCGAGCTGCGCCGCGCGCACGGCCGTGACATAGCCGCCGGGACCGGATCCGATGATGATGACGTCGTAATTTTCAGCCACGGCGGGTCTCTCCTTTGCAATCACGGTTCAAGGCGCACCGGTCAGGCGCGCCTCGATAAATCAGTTTCACGCCTGCCGGGCGGCGCGCAGCCCGAAGGCGACGAACAGCAGGAAGACGCCGTTCGACAGCAGTTCAACGGCCAGCAGAATGCCGAGCACGGCGGCCGCCGACCACGGCATGTCGGCAAGGATCATCACGCCCAGCACCAGCGAGATCAGCCCCGAAACGAGCACCCAGACCCAGCCGGAGATCGGCCGAAGCGCGAAGGCGTACATCAGTTTGACGACGCCGAGCACCAGGAACATGATCGCCACGAGCACCGTCAGCGAGACGATGCCGGCGCCCGGCCGCGCGAGAATGGAAATACCGACCGCCAGCGTCACGACGCCGAGAAGCAGCGACCACAGGAAGCCGGACCAGCCGCGCACGCGAAACGCCTGGATGATCTGCAGCACGCCGAACAGGACAAAGGTCCAGGCGGCCAGAAGCGCCGCCGCCAAGGTGGCGCCGAAAGGGTTGGCCAGCGCCAGAATCCCGCCGATGAGCGAGATCGCGCCGAGCAGGGCAAGCCAGCCCCAGGATGCGTGTACGGATTGAGTCCCGACAGTGTTGGCCATGATCATTCCTCCTTTGGTCAAAGTTCAAGCATGTCTTTGACGATCGGCGCCAGTCCCGCGCCGATGGCGCGGGTATTTTCGGCGTCGAGGTGCAATCCGTCGATCGGGCTTGGCTTTGCCACCGAAGCGGCGTCGAAGAAGCCGCACGAAACCTCGTCGCACAACTGCCGGTAAAAACCGGCGAGCCGGGTGGTCTCTCGCAAGGCGTCGGCGAATATTGCGTCGGTTTCCGGGTCCTGGCTCGGGCCCCGCGCCGGGGGCGAGACGATCAGCAGCGCCGGGGGCCGCTGCTCGACCGGGTAGTCATGCCGCAGCACGATGTCGACCAGTCGGCGCATGCCCTGCCGCGCGCCGAAGGCGCTGCCGCAGACAAAGGACTTCATGTCGTTCGAGCCGAGCAGGAAGATCACCAGGTCGAGCGGCGCATGGCTGGTGAGCAGGGTCGGCAGCAGACGCGCGCCATTGCGGTCGGCGCCCGACAGATGATCGTCATAGGCTGTCGTCCGTCCGTTCAGCCCTTCGGCGATGACCCGCGCATCGTCGCCGAGCGCGCGTTGAAGCACGCTCGGCCAACGGTCCTCGAACGCATGCCGTCCAGGCCCGGCGGGATCGTATCCCCATGTCAGCGAATCGCCATAGCACAGGATGGTTTTCATATGGCCGCCTCGCCTGCCGAATCCCCTCCCCCTTGCGGGGAGGGGTAAGGGGTGGGGGTGGTTGCCGCCAGCGCAGCATGGATCGTATCCAACACCGAGGCTAGTTCGCGTGAGATCTCTGCATTCGAAAATCTCAGGACACGAAATCCTTCTCTGACAAGATGGGCATCGCGCCGCGCATCGTAGGCGATTGCCTCGTCTGACCCGTGCTGATGACCGTCCACCTCGATGATCAAACGATGCTTGAGACAGCAAAAATCCACCACATAGGGGCCGAGCGGAACCTGCCGGCGGAAATGCGTGCCTGAAAGCGGAAGCTTTTCACGCATGTGCCACCAAAGCCGCCGCTCCGCGTCCGTCAGCGCGCGGCGGAGTTTTGGCGCATTGCCACGCGCCTTGGCCGTTGCGTCCTTCTTTGGCGGCAAATTCCAGGGCATTTCCCTCTCCTGAGACATCGAGCCCGGCAAAACGACCCCCACCCGACCCTGCGGGCCACCCTCCCCGCAAGGGGGAGGGAAAGGTTTACACCAGCATGGCGAACGGGCTTTCGATCACCTGCTTGAAGGCAGCGAGCAGTTCGGCGCCGAGCGCCCCGTCCACTGCCCGGTGGTCCGTCGACAGCGTCACCGA